>JAFZBQ010000060.1 GCA_017561665.1 Bacteroidales bacterium
CCACCTCTTCCCATCCCGAACAGAGAAGTTAAGCTCGCTTGCGCCGATGGTACTGCGACACCATGTGGGAGAGTAGGAAACTGCCGATTTCACAGGAACCCGATGGAGAAATCTGTCGGGTTCTTTTTTATTATGATTTATCAAAATATTGTCTATATTTGCAGTCCCGAATCGGGAAGTGGCGCAGTTGGCTAGCGCGCTGCGTTCGGGACGCAGAGGTCGGGTGTTCGAGTCACCTCTTCCCGACAAAAAGGGGCAGTCGGAAAAACCGACTGCCCCTATTTGTGTCATTTAAAGAATTATACGTACAACCAGCCTGCAATAATGCCCTTGATTTCGGCCTGGGTGGCTTCGTCGAAGGTGCTGATGCGGGCACGGTGGCTGCCGCCCGGCTGGATAAAGATGTGGTTAGTGGCGGAGTGCTTGTCCCCGGCGCGGACCGCGCTCCAGGGGTCATATTCTCCGTAAATGAAGATTATGTTGCACTTGTTGCGGCGGATGAACCGGTCCAGCTTGCGGGAAAGGGCGCGGTTGAATTTGACTTCCTTAGCATCCTCCGGCAGGAATATCTTGTGCAGATATCCTTTCGTGCTCTTGATGGTGAGAAGATCCTTGAAGGGTTCAACATCATAGCCGTAATATCCAAGTTCCTTGGCCGCCATTACAAAGAATGGGGCGTGGGGGTTCTCCACTTGCCAGTAGTCGGGTCCGCTGACGGCATTCATGAAGTTCAGGAATTCGTTGTCAGACGCACTGTTGGAAGGGATACGCTCTACTGGCATTCCCCACTGCCAAAAAGCGAAGGAGAACTCAAGCGCGCACATATCATAGACTTCTTCCATCGGAATCCGGAACTCATAGCCGTTGGCTTTGCACAGGGAGTCCAGTTTTGGCTGAATGGTCGCCCGGCGGCGGAGGAACTCTTCCTGGAAGCCTCGTACCGCCTCGCGGTCGGCTTCGCTGCTACCGTTGGCGGCGATGAACGGCTCGTGACGGCCGTCTTCAACACCGCGGCAGAAAGGTCCAACATAAGCCACGGTAATATCAACATCATCAGGATAGAAAGCCCGGAAAATCACCGAATTCTGGCCGCCCTTGCTGATGCCGGTATCGATCCATTTGCCGTGATATATACTCTTGAGCTCGGATATGATCCGATGCAGGTCACGCGCTTCGTTCTTGGCTGTAAGATACTTCCAATCAACGGTTTCTGGTGCGCTGGGAGCAAAATAGCGATGCTCTACGACAACGTTGTTCAGATTGAACATCCGGGATAGTTCGTCGCGGTAACGGTCGCGGGAGGCATATTCGGCGCCATAGCCCTCAGTTACGAAAACGGTGGCAGAATCGGTGCAAACGTTGCCCACGAATACACGCTGAAGGAATACCCCTTTAGAGGCGTCCTTGTAGCTTACCGGTTGCTCGAACCAGAGTAGATACTTGGCCTCGAACTCTCCCTTTTCCAGAACTTCCACTTTCTTTACTGAGGGGAGTGCTGCGAACTGTTCTTCAAGAGATTGTGCCTTGAGACTGATGGCACAAAATATGCTGACAAACGCCAGCAAGAAATACAATCTATACTGCTTCATATTCGCAAAGTTAAGCAAAAAATGATATCTTTGTAGATTGATGAAAAAGGCGCTGTTGATATTTGTTATGCTGCTCTCGGTTCTTTTTACCGCGGAGGGCCGCAGACCCCATTTCTCCAGACGCGATTTTTCTCCGCGTCTCATAATATCCGATACGGTATTGTTCAAGGTCGATTCCGTCGGTGCACTTATTATGGGGCCCGACAGCCTGCCGGTGATGGATACGGTGGCTACCTATCTCCTTCGCGAGAAGCTCGATACTCTTTCAAGATATTTCTGGTCGCATATCGATACTGTCACGCTGGCCGATTATGACACCCTGATGGCGGAGTATGAGGATTCCCTGGTCAACAATCTGCCGGGCAAGCGCGAGTTCAAAAAGTGGCGCAAAGAGCGCAAGAAAGCCTACCGCGACAGCGTAATTGAGAATACGCCGCGAATTCTGGAGTCCTTTGTGATTCCCGACTCGCTGTATTACAAGCACGTTCTGAAATGGACCTTCGACCAGGGTACCAACAAGATCAACCTGGAGAATATTGACACTTCGTATAACTACCATTATTACGACCTGCCATTCTTTAAGAACGATGCGGACGCTGTCTATCTTGGTACCGCCGGCTCCGCTACGATGCAGACCAATTATTTCAACCGGGAGGACTTTGACATCGCTCCGTTCTTCACTCCGTATATGATGTACTCGTACGACCCGGAGTCGATGCCGATGTACAATACAAAATCGCCGTACACGGTTCTTTCTTATTGGGGCAACCCGTTTGCCGAGACTACCAGGGAGGAATCGGACCTCAATCTGCTGTGTACCCAGAACATTACTCCGGAGCTTAACATCTCATTTGCATATCAGCGTTACGGCAGCACCGGTATGCTGATTAACGAGCGCACCGACGACCGTACTTTCTCTATAGGTTCCAACTATATCGGCAAGAAATACGAGATGCACTTCGGATATCTGGGCCAGAATGTGAACCGCACAGAAAACGGTGGTGTAAAGGATGTATTCTGGGTGACAGATACCATTATCGATGCCAAGGCAATCGAGGTCAAACTGCAGAATGCACAGACGACCCTGCGCCGCAGGACTCTGTTCCTGACACAGTCGCTGGCGGTGCCTATGAATTTCTTCCGCAAGAACAAGGATTCGCTGGCAGTGGGGCAGGGTACGGTTGTTTATCTTGGTCACAGTTTCGAGCTTTCTAAGTACACCAAGCTCTATACCGATAATATTAACGATGCAACCGGGCGCGAGTTTTACCGCGACCAGTTCAATATCTTCGGTAACGCCAGCCACGACTCCCTGGGAGTCCGCCGACTGGAAAACAAGGTCTTCATGACGCTGCAGCCGTTTGCGCCGGACGCCTTCGTATCCAAGATTCACGCCGGCCTCGGCGCCCAGTATCTGTGGCTCTACAGCTTTAAACCGACCGACTTTGTGACGGGCGTATCCTCTACCAACCAGCTGAATACCTATGTGTACGGCGGTGTGGAGGGTATGATAAAGAAGTATTTTGCGTGGGATGCCTCCGGCAAGATGAATCTGACTGGTTATTATGCCGGTGACTTGAGCCTGCAGGGCAACGTCAAATTCTCTTTCTATCCGATTAGGGACGGTATTCACCTGAATGCCCATATAGAATCGGCAATCAAGACGCCGCATCCTTTCTTGAAGAGCGTTTATTTCAACCACCATATTTGGGACAAGGACCTGACCAAAACTTCCGAATCCCGCCTGACCGGATTGCTGACGATACCAAGGCTAAACTTCTCTGCTTTTGCCGGCTATGCCCTGCTGACCAGTCATCTCTATTATGACGAGAATTCAGAAATAGCCCAGTCGGAAAACCCGATATCGGTGCTCTCTGCGTATGTCACGGAGAATATCAAGCTCGGTCCCCTTCACCTGGACAACAGGGTCCTGTATCAGATATCAAGCGACCAGAAGGTGCTGCCGCTGCCAAAACTGACCTTGAACCTGCGGTATTACGTCCAGTTCCCGGTTGTCAAGAATGTAATGAACATGCAGATAGGAGCCAACGGAATCATGTATTCCAAGTACTATCTTCCTGCATACGAACCCGATCTTGGAGTGTTCTACAACCAGAACATCAAGGAGTGGGGCAACAGCCCTTATGTGGACGCTTTTGTGAATGTCCAGTGGAAAACGGCCTGCCTCTACGTGAAGTATTGCAACGTACTGCAGACTGTCACCCGTGGCGACTATTTCTCTGCATACGACTATATCAGGCCTACCCGCTGCCTCAAATTCGGTATTTACTGGCCATTCTATGTCAGGTAGCTCTACAAGGCATCTCACGGGCTGTATTTTGCTCTCCGTTATCCTGGTGTCGCTAGCCGGTATGCAACCGCTTGCAACAGTGGCGGATACTGCCGATGTCTATCGTTTTGACAAAGATACTCTCCGGTGTGCGGTGGCCATCGGCGGCAATATGAGCGGTATGGAGGGCAGGGGAGTCGGCCTTAGCAACGAGATGCTCCAGTACTTCGGCGACTTTGCGGATGCGGCGGTGACTATTGTCCCCGGCAACTGCGATATGTCATATCTGGACACCCTTAAATTGGAAGGTATCGACATTTTGGTGATGTCTCATCCGGAAGACAATATCCCTGAGGTGGAAGAGAGAGATTTTTATGTTTCCCACCTGGTAAGGAACAATATTCACTGGGTTACTTCCGCCACGGATCCCCGCCTGCTTTCCATGATAAATGTCTGGTTGGACGATTTTGTAGGCAGCCGTCTCTACAAGCGCGCCGTGGCCCGTCAGTACCGCACCTACAGCCGGCCGCGCATCAACCCGGAAACTGGCGAAGTGTCGCCGTTCGACGATATCATCAAGCAGTATTCAGCACGTACCGGCATCGACTGGCTGCTGCTGGCATCGCTGATGTATCAGGAGAGCCAGTATTATGTCGGTGCCGAATACAAGGAGGCCAAAGGCCTGATGCAGGTAAACGACGTTACGGCAGCCCGCTATGGCGTCAGCGACCTGTTCAGTCCGGAGAGCAATATCAAGGCGGGCAGCCTTCACCTGAAATACCTAATGAATAAGTATGCCCAGGAAGGCCTTGATTCACTGAATGTTATCAAGTTTGCACTGGCTGCATACAACGCCGGCGACGGCCGTATAGAGCAGTGCCGCAACCACGCCCTCAGCGAGGGTAAGAATCCCAATGACTGGGAGGAGGTTGTGACCACATTCGCCACCAACAATAAGTTCGTGGGCCGTACCACAACCGCATATGTGCGTGACATTATCGGCCGTTGGGAAGAACTCAGGGAAACCGTACCGACCAAAAAATGAATACCTACCGATACATAGCAGGCAAGATTCGCGGCGGCAGCGGCGTTGAAGCCGGGCGCGACCGGACGGGGTCGGTGAGCAGCGTCATCGGTCTGGTATCGGTATCGGTAAGTATCTTCGTTATAATTGTGGCGGTGTGCGTGCTGCTGGGTTTCCGTCGCGAAATACGCACCAAAACATCGGCTTACATGGGTACCCTGGCACTTGTGGCTCCGGGCCAGACTCCCCTCAACGAGCAGTATCCTTTCAGCGGAAACATCTCATTCCTGGGTAAAATAGACTCGTTGCAGGGTGTAACAGCATGCCAGCGGGTGGCCTATTGTTCCGGCCTTATTAAAACCGCCGACAATATCTACGGCGCCCATTTCAAGGGTGTCGATTCTCTGTACAATTTCTCTTTCTTTAAAGAGAATCTTTCTGGCGGAGAGATTCCTTCGTTTGCCGGAAGGATATCCTCCGACGTGCTTATGGCCGGTCGTCTGGCACATCAGATGGGTTGCGAGACGGGCGACGAAATCACCGTTTATTTCATCGGCGAAGAGGTCAAAGTGCGCAAGTTTACCATTTGCGGCCTCTTTGATGCGCAATTGGAGAATCTTGACAACACTATGATTCTGTGTGACATCCGGCAGGTGCAGAGAATCGGCGGCTGGGATAAGGACGAGGTCTCTACGGTAGAGATAATGGCCAGCGATAAGAGTGATCTGGACTATTTGCAGACCAGGATCAGCGACATGGTTTTCGAGGAGAGCACCGACGACGATCCGCCGCTTTTCGTGACCAGTGTCAAAAGAATGTTCCCCAATCTCTATGATTGGCTCAACCTGTTGGATTTCAATGTTATAGCAATATTGATACTGATGATTGTGGTGGCGGGGTTCAATATGATATCGTCGCTGCTGATAATCCTCTTCAGAAACATATCGTCCATCGGCCTTCTCAAGGCGATGGGCATGACTTCTAAAGGCGTGAGCCGCGTATTCCGTAATGTGGCTCTCAACATTGTGGGCAAGGGCTTGATAATCGGCACCGCTGCGGCTGTTGTGCTGTGCGCGGTGCAGAAGCATTTCAAGATACTGACCCTGGACCCTGAGAATTATTTTGTGAAATACGTCCCCATAGATTTCAACATCTGGTATATACTTCTGGCAGATGCTGTGGCATTGGTTGCGATAATGCTGATATTGTCGCTTACGTCGCGGTTCGTGGCCAAGGTAAGTCCGGACAAGACCATGAGGGCGGCATAATAAATGGAGATGGTGGAATCGCTCAAGTCATTGTTCAGACAATATTTCGGTTGTGAGGCGGCATCTGTCAGCAGGCTTACCGCTTCCGGCAGCAACCGTACATATTATCGCCTTACCTGCGAAAATGGCTGGTGCGCGATAGGTACTGTCGGTACTTCGCTGGCAGAGAACAGGGCTTTCGTTGCCATCGCCGGCCATTTCGCCGCCAAGGGCCTGAATGTTCCCAAAGTGCTGGGCGTCTCGCCGGACGGAATGTGTTATCTGCAGCAGGATCTGGGAGACGTAAGTCTGTACGATATCCTCGCATCGGGAAGGAAGTCGGGCGAATATGATGCCCGGCAGCGTGAACTTCTTTTGAAGACGGTGGCGTATCTGCCCCGAATGCAGTTCGAAGGCGCCGATGGCTTCGACTTTTCTGTATGCTATCCGCAGAGTGATTTTGATCGCCGCAACATCCTCTTCGACCTGAATTACTTCAAGTATGATTATCTGAAACTGACAGCGGCTCCTTTCGACGAGATTGCCCTTCAGAACGATTTTGAGCGTCTGGCAGATGACCTGCTGACGGCGGAGTGTCCAACTGGATTCATGTATCGGGACTTTCAAGCCCGTAACGTAATGCTGGTTGATGAAGAGCTGTTCTTCATAGATTTCCAGGGCGGACGTCGAGGTCCTGTATGCTATGACTTGGCTTCTTTCGTATGGCAGGCGGCGGCGCGATATCCTCAGGATCTTAAGGAGGATCTTATAAGGACTTATATCGATGCTGCATCGCACTATGCCGATTTGAATAACGACAGGTTCCGTGAATCACTTCGACTGTTCGTACTTTTCCGCACCCTCCAGGTCCTTGGCGCCTACGGTTTCAGGGGTTATATAGAGAAGAAGGCGCGGTTTATCAGCAGTGTACCCTATGCGCTGGACAATGCTTCAAAGCTGATAGACGACGACTTGCGCTGCCGCTATCCTGAGCTCTGCAAGGTTCTGCTTTTTTTGGCAGACTCTTCTCAACCCAAGCCGATGACGCAGGACGGCAGGCTTACGGTAGAAGTGACCAGTTTCTCTTACCGTCAGGGCGTCCCGGCGGATGAGAGCGGTAACGGAGGCGGCTTTGTGTTTGACTGCCGCGCACTGGAGAATCCCGGCCGCTACGACGAGTACAAGAAGTTCAACGGCCTGGATGGCAATGTGATTGAATTTCTTGAGAAAGACGGAGGGATAGTTGTCTTTCTGGAAGACGTCAAGAAGGTGGTGTTCCCGCACATAGAAAAATTCATTGAGCGCGGTTTCAGCCACATGATGGTATCGTTCGGCTGTACCGGCGGCCAGCATCGCAGCGTCTATTCTGCACAGCATTTTGCCGAAGCCGTGGCGGCTAAGTATGATGTAAACGTAGAAGTCCGCCACACCGCCATAAACGTAAACAAGCGTATCCGATGAAAGCATTCATACTCGCAGCAGGATTGGGAGAGAGGCTCCGGCCGCTTACCGATGACAAGCCCAAGGCGCTGGTCCAGGTGGCGGGTGTGACTATGCTGGAGCGGACAATCCAAACTCTGGCAAGTGCCGGAATCCGCAATTTTGTTGTTAATGTCCATTATTACGGAGAGCAGATTATTGACTTTTTGGCAGAACACGACAACTTTGGATATGACATAAAGATAAGCGATGAACGGGATTTGCTGCGCGATACCGGCGGTGCCTTGAAACATGCCGCTCCGCTGCTTAAAGGCGAGGGTAAGTTCTTGATACACAATGTGGATATCGTGTCCAACTTGGATATGCCCTGGTTTGTCGGCCGCTCTTTGATCTCAGATGCCGACGCGTCGTTGCTGGTGAGTGACCGTGCCACCAGCCGCTATCTTCTCTTTGATGACAACGACCTTCTGGTTGGATGGACAAACGTCAAGACAGGGGAGGTGAAAACCCCCTACAAGGGTCTGCAGGTGGATTATTGCAAGATGAAGGCCTTCTCGGGAATCCACATTATGTCTAACTGGATGTTGTCTCTGATGCCCGCATGGCCGGAAAAATTCTCTATAATCGACTTCTATCTGGAGCTTTGCAGAAGCTATAAAATCGAGGCGGTCGAATACCCCGGCCTTCAACTGAAAGACCTCGGAACACCTGCCGCCGTGGCAGGTTTCAAGAACTTGTAATTTATTGGTCTGTTTGTTGCAGTCAAACGTATCGCATTGTGATTTTTTAATTACATTTGCGAATTGTACTAGTGTACTCAGAATTCAAAAATATTTATATACAATATGGCTAAATTAGACCTCACCAAGTATGGAATCACGGGTTCTACCGTGATAGCGCACAATCCTTCTTACGAATATCTCTTTGCGGAGGAGACCAAGCCCGGTCTCGAGGGTTTTGACAAGGGTGTAGTCACCGAACTCGATGCAGTGAACGTGATGACGGGTATCTACACCGGCCGCTCTCCCAAAGACAAATATATTGTAGACGACGCCCAGAGCCACGACAAAGTGTGGTGGACCAGCGACGCTTACAAAAACGACAACCATCCTATGACCGAAGAGGTTTGGGGCAAGGTCAAAAAACTTGCGCTGGACGAACTCTCCAACAAGAACCTCTATGTGATGGATGCCTTCTGCGGTGCAAACGAGGCAACCCGCCTTGCCGTCCGTTTTGTGATGGAAGTGGCTTGGCAGGCACATTTCGTTAAGAATATGTTTATCCAGCCCACTGCAGAGGAACTCGAAAAATTTGAGCCCAACTTCGTGATTTACTGCGCATCCAAGGCAAAGGTAGATAACTATGAGGATCTTGGCCTGAACAGTTCTACCTGCGTGGCCTTCAACACCACCAGCCGCGAGCAGGTCATCCTCAACACCTGGTACGGCGGCGAGATGAAAAAGGGTATGTTCTCCATGATGAATTACTTCCTTCCGCTGCAGGGCATCGCATCCATGCACTGCTCCGCAAACACCGATATGGAAGGCAAGAACACCGCCATCTTCTTCGGTCTTTCCGGCACCGGCAAAACCACTCTCTCCACCGACCCCAAGCGTCTGCTTATCGGTGACGACGAGCACGGCTGGGACGACGAGGGCGTCTTCAATTTCGAGGGCGGCTGCTACGCCAAGGTAATCAACCTTGACAAGGAGTCCGAGCCCGATATCTACAACGCCATCCGCCGCAACGCGCTGCTGGAGAACGTTACCGTGGATAAGGAAGGCAAGATAGATTTTGCTGACAAGAGCGTCACCGAGAATACCCGCGTAAGCTATCCCATCGAGCATATCGAGAAAATCGTGAAGCCGATTTACGGCAAGAGCGCAGGGCCTGCAGCAGAGAACGTCATTTTCCTTAGCGCCGACGCATTCGGCGTACTGCCTCCGGTAAGCATCCTGACTCCCGAGCAGACCAAGTACTACTTCCTGAGTGGTTTCACCGCCAAGCTGGCAGGTACCGAGCGCGGCATCACCGAGCCCACTCCGACTTTCAGCGCCTGCTTTGGCCAGGCATTCCTGGAGCTGCATCCTACCAAGTATGCGGAGGAACTGGTAAAGCGTATGGAGAAGAGCGGCGCCAAGGCTTATCTGGTAAATACCGGCTGGAACGGCACCGGTAAGCGCATCAGCATTCGCGACACCCGCGGCATCATCGACGCTATCCTTGGCGGCGCAATCCTCAAGGCTCCCACCAAGAAGATACCGTACTTCAACTTCGAGGTTCCTACAAAACTCGAAGGTGTGGACACCGGCATCCTGGATCCTCGCGACACATACGCAAATCCCGCAGATTGGGATGCCAAGGCAAAAGACCTGGCAGGCCGTTTCATCAAGAACTTTGCAAAATACGAAGGCAACGAAGCCGGCAAGGCCCTTGTGGCAGCAGGTCCCCAGCTGTAATCGGTGTTTTTTCACAAGAAAAACCGGCCTGGCAAGGTCGGTTTTTTTGTATATTTGTAGGGTATGCTGGCGACTTTAAAGAAATATTGGGGCTACGATAGTTTCAGGCCTAAGCAGGAGGATATTATATCCCAGGCTTTGGCTGGGGAGGATGTGCTTGCGCTGATGCCGACCGGCGGCGGCAAGAGCATCTGCTTCCAGGTGCCTGCAATTATGAAGGAGGGCATCTGCATTGTCGTATCGCCCCTCATCGCCCTGATGAAAGATCAGGTAGAAAACCTGCGCAGCCGAGGCATACCGGCGTTGCTGGTTTGTGCCGGAATGACCTATCGCGAGATAGATGCAACTCTGGACAACGCCGTCTACGGCGAATATAAATTTCTCTATGTCTCGCCGGAACGCCTGCGCACGACTCTGTTCCTGACTCGTGCCGCCAAAATGAACATCAACTTTCTGGTGGTGGACGAGGCGCACTGTATCTCCCAGTGGGGCTATGACTTCCGGCCTGAGTATCTGAAGATTGCAGAGATCCGCGACAAGATTGGCGGAAGTGCCTTTGAAGGCCGTCCGCCCGTTATTGCGCTTACGGCGACTGCAACGCAGGATGTGGCGCAGGACATTATGGCTCGGCTGGACTTCAAGAAGCCGAACCTGATCGTCACCGGATTTGAGAGACCAAACCTTTCATATAGCGCCCGCGAATGCGAAGACAAACTGGGCCAGGTGCTCAAGGTGTGTCAGGGTGTTAAAGGCTCCGGTATCGTTTATGTCTCGCGCCGCAAGACGACAGAGGATGTTACAGCCTTCCTTACGAGCCAGGGCATTGCTGCAGCCGCCTATCACGCCGGGATGAACGGCAAGGTGCGCGCCGCCGTTCAGAACGCCTGGAAAAAGGGAGAAACCCGCGTCATAGTATCCACCAACGCCTTCGGTATGGGCATCGACAAGGGCGATGTCCGCTTTGTCTGTCATTACGATATTCCCCAGTCACCGGAGGCCTATTTTCAGGAGGCGGGCCGTGCCGGTCGCGACGGCAAGAAAGCCTATGCGCTGCTGATATGGAACCGTACCGACCTCAAACGGCTGGGGCAGATTCTCCAGACCACTTATCCTCCTCTGGATTATATCAAAGATATCTATCAGAAAGTCCACACCTTCCTTCAGGTTCCGTACGAAGAGGGGAAGGAGAAGGGCTACAAGTTTGATCTGGCGGCATTTGCCAAGAAGTACAAACAACCGGCCGCCAAGTCGTATTATGCCATCAAATATATCGAGATGTCGGGCTATTGGAACCTGACGGAGGAATTGGATATCCCGTCCAAAATCTGTGTTCTGGTTTCCCGGGAAGAGATGTATTCTGTGCAGTTGGGCAGTGCCGAGGCCGATTCTTTCCTGAAGACGCTGATGCGGATGTACGAAGGTCTCTACAGCGGCTACGTAACGATAGATGAGGAGCGCATCGCCGCCGTCGGCAAATATTCTGTACTGGCGGTGGAGCGCAAGCTCAAGTGGCTGGCTTCACGCGGTGTGATTCGGTATATACCCAAGGTCAAATCACCTGTGTTGTACTTGGCCACGGAGCGGCTGTATCCGGAGAATCTCCGCCTGGACAAGAAGGAATATGAAGATCGCGTGGCCCGCTTCAGGACACGTTTGGAGGCAATTGAGACCTATGCTATGAATTCAGACAGATGCCGAAGCCAGATGCTTCTGGAGTACTTCGGCCAGAAGAACAGCGCCCCCTGCGGCGTCTGCGACTGGTGTCTTTCCCACAAACGCTAGAGGATTTTTCGGGGGGCAAGTCACTGCCCTGCAAAGGCCTTCGCATGGAATTGGTTGCTCCCTTATCAGCCGGTCGCAACCCAATTCATGCATCCGGCTTTTTTGCCGGGCAGAAGCCGTGGCACTTGCATCTCTGATTATCAGCGCATTGTAACATTTCCCTTGCGTATTTTTGCGCAAGGGACATTGCATAAAGTGCTGTAAATTAGCTCGGTTGCTGCCACGCATATCGGTGGGCAGATTATGACCGTAGCATGAAAGAGCATGCGACCGGCGTTAGCTAGGTCGCGAGAGCGAGCGCATTCCGGGCGCGAGCGAAGCGGGCGAAGCGACAGGGTGCATGGCTTTCATGCAAGTCTCTGCCCGGCGGAGCTCCAGTGTTATAGAGATGGATATCCGACTGTCTGTATTAGTGTGATGATCTGTTCAGAACGCAGTGCAAGTCGTGCGGCAAGTTCTTCCTTGGGAATCAAGGCGCGGGCGACGGTGGACAGGCCTTCCGAAGCGCAGAACAGATAGATATTCTCGCAGATGAATCCGGTATCGGCATATGTCGATTCAATAACGCCCTGCGGCGTTTTGCCGGTAATCTTTGATGTGTCTGAAATGAGCGCAATCTCTACCGGAGCCTGGCCTACGAACGGCTGGGTCCCGGTCATTGCCCGCAGGTCTTCTTCAAACAGCATATTCAGGACGTGCTGGACAGGATCGTAGCAGTAAACCCCAGATTTCAGGAATACGTATAGTTCTATCTCCTGCCGGTTGTGCGAAGAGGGGGCGGTGCGGCCCTTGGTGCGATTGATGCCCCATGAGGCCCAAAGCAGATTTGATAGGGTCTGAAGGTCGAGGTCGCGGGCGGTGTCAAAGTCGCGGCCGCTGCGACGGCGGGCAAACGCCTCCATTACAGGAAGCCCTCCGGTGCGCTGCGCGGGCGGGAGAATAATCTGTGTGCTCATATTATAACACGTTCATTGACTGTTCTTTAATCTTCTCAAGTTCGGCCTTCATAAGTACCACTATCTTCTGGATTTCGGCGTGATTGGCCTTGCTGCCAAGGGTGTTGATTTCGCGCCCCATCTCCTGCGCTATGAAGCCCAGTTTCTTGCCGGGGAATGGATCGCCGTCGGCAGTTTCACGGAAGTAGCGGCAGTGTTGACCCAAACGGACCTTCTCCTCGTTTATATCAAGTTTGTCTATGTATAGGATGATCTCCTGCTCCAGACGGTTTTGGTCCACCTGAACCTTGATTTCGTCCAGACGGCTGCCGATGCGGCTGCGGACGGTATCGATGCGCTCCTTCTCGAACTTCTCCACCTGCGGGATGCAGGATTCTATCATATCGACCTTGGAGAGGATGTCCCGCTTCAGGGTGGCGCCCTCCGCACTGCGGAACTCATCCAGGCGGGCGGCGGCCTCTTTTATGGCGCCGAAAAGCAGCTCCCAGTTGGCGCCGGTCATCTCTGTCCGGGTGCTTTCAAGCACGTCGGGCATCCTCAGCACAGAAGAGAGCATAGTCGCGCTTGCCTCGCCGTTTAAGGTTGTATCCCAGGCGGTTCCGCTTAGCGCATCGCTTACCTGTCCAAGATAGGAGAGTAGGACATCCTTGTTGATGGTGGAGGCGCTGCCGGCTCCCTCGCGTTCTACGGTGATGAAGAGGTCGATGGTGCCGCGGTTGAGTTTTTCGGTGAGCATCTGGCGCACCTCCAGCTCCTTTTCGCGCGGAATCAGCGATGTCTTGAGGGTGATGTCGGCGTTCTTGCCGTTGAGCGAGCGTATTTCTACAATGTACTTGCTGCCTTCTATAACTGCCTCGGCCTTGCCGTAGCCTGTCATTGATTTGAGCATATCCTGGATTTTTGTTTTGCGCTGTAAAAATAGTAAAAATTGCCCCTTTTTTGCTACTTTTGCAACCTATATGAAATCAAGATATGGAAGAGCGCACTAATAATTTTCTCGAAGACATCATCGAGGCCGATCTGGCCAGCGGCAAGCATAAATCTATAATGACCCGTTTCCCGCCGGAGCCCAACGGCTATCTGCATATCGGCCATGCCAAGAGCATTTGCCTCAACTTTGGCCTTGCAAAGAAGTACGGCGGCAAGACCAACCTCCGCTTCGATGATACCAACCCCGTGAAAGAGGACACTGAGTATGTAGATTCTATTAAGGAGGACATCAAGTGGCTGGGCTTCGAGTGGGCAAATGAGTTCTATGCTTCCGACTATTTCGACCAGCTCTACGAGTGGGCCAAAGTGCTTATTAAGAAAGGTTTGGCTTATGTAGACGACCAAACCCAGGAAGAGATCCGTCTTACCCGCGGCACAGTGACACAGCCAGGTAAGGAGAGCCCCTGGCGCAACCGCAGCGTAGAGGAGAATCTCAAGCTCTTTGAGGAAATGAAAGAGGGCAAGTATCCGGACGGAGCAAAGGTGCTGCGTGCAAAGATCGATATGGCGCACCCCAACATGCTTTTCCGTGATCCCCTGATGTACCGCATCATACACGCCGAGCATCACCGCACAGGCAACAAGTGGTGCATCTATCCGATGTACGACTACGCACACGGCGAGTGCGACTCCATAGAGCATATCACTCATTCCATCTGCACGCTGGAGTTTGACGTGCACCGTCCTCTTTACGACTGGTTCATTGAGAAACTGGAGATATTCCCTTCTCATCAGTACGAGTTCGCCCGTCTTAACCTGACCTACACCGTGATGAGCAAGCGCAAGCTTCTCGAACTCGTGAAGAATGGTTACGTAGAGGGTTGGGACGATCCCCGCATGCCTACCATCTGCGGTATCCGCCGTCGCGGTTACACTCCGGAGTCCATCCGTATGTTCGCAGACAAGGTGGGTGTTGCAAAGCGAGACAATATTATCGACCTCTCGCTTATGGAGTGGTGCCTGCGCCAGGATTTGAATGAGCGCGCCAACCGCTATATGGCCGTGCTTGACCCCATCAAGCTTGTCATCGACAACTGGGAAGAGGGCAAGGTGGAATGGTTCGAGGCTCCTTTGAATCCCGCCGATCCCGAGGGTGCAAAACGCCGCATTCCTTTCACCAAAGAGCTTTATATAGAGCGTGACGACTTTATGGAGGATGCTCCCAAGAAGTATTTCCGCTTGAAACCCGACGGTGAAGTACGCCTTAAATACACCTACATTGTCAAGTGCGTATCCTTCAAGAAGGATGCTGACGGCAAAGTTACCGAGGTTCACTGCGAGGTTGATCCGACTTCCAAGCCGGGGGCAGGCGAGTGGCGCAGCGTCAAGGGCACCATCCACTGGGTATCGCAGGAATATGCCAAGCCGATTGAGGCCCGTATCTTTGACACTCTCTTCACTGAAGAGCAGATGGGTGCTATACCGGAGGGCGTCGACTACAAGGATTATCTGAATCCCAATTCGCTGGTAATCAAGACTGCTTATGCAGAGCCCGCGCTGCTCGAGGACAAGAGCGGAATCGCAGTTCAGTTCGAACGTGTCGGTTACTTCTATCACGATCCCAAGAACGGCGCCTGGAATAAGGCTACCGGCCTGAGGGATTCCTTCAAGATCAATTAGTTAGCTGAGAACTACAGAAATGTCGAGGGCCACCACGCTGCGCGTGCTGGCCACTACCGGCATTATGTCCATGCTTTCTATGCGAGGGGCTACGGAACATAGCGCAGAAAGCCGGCGCAGTGTGTCCACAAACAATATTTTGTTCAATTGAAAACTGCCTTGTACACGCTCCATTGCCTCTGTGGCCTCCGCTTTTGAGACAGGCATGGTGCAGGCGGCAAAACAACAGGGTTTCTGGTCTGACGCAGGGTAGGTACCGCAGAGTATAATGTGTCCGAATTTAGCCCTGTGGCGGATGCCGAAGTAGGCTCTCTCGCCCTCCAGTGAAGGGCTGATGAGCACCCCCTTGACGTCGGAATCCAGCATCAGCCGCTTGAATTCCAGCCGCATCGTGTTTTCGTCGGTGACGTTTATCACAGACGATGTTTCACCGTCTTCGTGCATAGATATGCTCCTCATATTGACGGGGTAGCCTATGTCGATGGAGGCAATCTTGGCTTCTATGATCGTGGTGGCGATAATCTCCTTCTGATGGCTCAGACCAATGGCGTCCAAGAGCCTGAGAGCTTTGTCGGCAGAGAGCATCCCGGCCGGTGAATCGTCTATGACATTGTGGATAATCTCCTTGTCTACAGGGGGATAACCGCTATTGTCATTTTGACTGACAATCAAGTTCTCTGATGTGATTGCCGGAATGCGTATCATGGTTCAAAATTAATAGTTTTTTTATTATCTTTGAACAATTTGTATAACTGTTATCGCAAATGAGAAACATTCTGGATTATGATTCGGTGGAATTGAGCCCCAATGGCCGGGATGTGATAATCCTTGACCAGTCGCTCCTTCCCAACCAGGAGAAGTTTCTGCACCTGACCACGGCAGAACAGGTTTTCTATGCAATCACGCTGCTTAAAGTGCGCGGTGCACCCGCCATCGGCATCGCCGGCGCATTTGGCCTTGCAATGTGCATGAACCGCTTCAAGGCCAAGAACCTTCAGGCCTTTGATAAAGAATTCCTCCGTGTCAAGCGATATCTGTACATCTCGCGTCCTACGGCTGTGAGCCTTATGGTGACCCTAGACCGTATGGAGCGTTGCTACTACGAGACGGAAGAGGAGGCCAAGGACAAGAGCGATTTTGAAACTATGCGACTCATCCGAGAGCGCCTGACGGCAGAGGCTCGCGCCATCAAGCTGGAAGATATCCAGAAGTGCCTTGCCATAGCGGAGGCCGGTTTCTCGCTGCTGAAGCCGGGTGTGGGCATCCTTACCTACTGTAACGCCGGACACCTGGCAGTTTCGCGCTACGGCACCGCTTTGAGCCCGATTTATTATGCTCAGCAGAAGGGCTATATGCCCAAGGTCTATTCTTGTGAAACCAGGCCTATGCTGCAGGGTTCGCGCCTTACCGCATACGAACTTTCCAAGGCCGGTATCGATGTTACCCTGATTTGCGACAATATGGCCTCCGACGTGATGCGCCGCGGCAAGATCGATATAGTGTTCTTCGGATGCGACCGCATCGCCGCCAACGGTGATGTCGCTAACAAGGTCGGCAGCAGCATGCTGGCGGTACTGGCCAAGCACTATGGCATTCCCTGCTACAGCATCGGCCCTATGAATACCATCGACTTTGGTACAAAGACCGGCAACGACATCGTGATTGAAGAGCGCCCGGCATTTGAGGTTACCGATATGTATTTTGACAAGCCGGTGGCGCCCAAGGGTGTCAAGGTCTATAATCCGGCATTTGACGTAACCCCTGCCGAACTGCTTACGGGTATTATTACAGAGAAGGGTATAGTGGCTCCCGGAGACCTGGCCCGTCTTAAGGAATGACCAGGTTCATAAGCCTTTCCAGCGGAAGCAACGGCAACTGCTATTATATCGGCAACGACGATGCGTCGCTGCTGATTGACTTCGGCATCGGCGGCCGTACCGTGAACCGTCGGCTGGGGGCGCACGACCTTGCCCTTAAGGATGTGGACATGGTGCTTGTGACTCACGAGCATATGGATCATATCCGTTATCTGGGAGGCTTTACTGAGAGATTCCAGAAGGTGGTATTCGCCACGACCGAGCTCCACAAGGTACTTGAGAGGCATTTCTGTACGGTCGGCAAGCTTGGCGGCTGCGTTAGGGAAACGACCCCCGGCGTAGAAACCGAATGTATGGGAGTTAAATTCACCCCGTTCTCCGTGCCGCACGATGCACGTGACACCGTAGGCTATTATATCGATTTCTTTGGAGAAACATTTACCGTTGTGACCGACATCGGTATGGTCACCGACGACGTTGTAAAATATTGCAGCATGGCGAGCCACCTAATAGTGGAATCGAATTATGACCCCGGCATGCTGGTTACCGGACCGTATACTCCGGAACTCAAGCGCCGGATTATGGAGAACCGCGGCCACCTGAGCAACGAGCAGACTGCGGACCTGCTCAAGCGCTCTTACCACGAAGGGCTGGAGTCTGTGTTCCTATGTCATTTGAGTGCGAACAACAATACGCCGTCTATAGCGTTTGACAGCGCCCGTGCAGCCCTGAATTCCGTGGGTGGGGAAGAGGTTACTTTGTATGCCCTGCCTCGCCGCGAGGCTTCTCCGCTCTTTATTTTTGACCGTACCAACCCTTAAGCAGGGCTATCTCCTCAGGCCAAATCTCCGGTTCCGGCGTCTCCAGAATGAACGGGATGTCCTCCAGGCGCGGGTCCTTCATCAACTTCTCAAACGTTTCTGCGCCAATCTCGCCCTTGCCAAGCGGGGCGTGACGGTCCACACGGCTGCCGCTTACCTTTGTGGCGTCGTTAAGATGCATTCCTTTAAGATATTTGAGGCCGACAATGGCATCCAATGCATCGATAATTTTGTCGTAACCGCTGAGGACGACGGCTCCCTTGACATCGGCGTCGGTCATAGCGATACTCTCTTCGAAAAGCGACGGCTTGCCCGCCCAGTCATAGCCGGCGGCGAAGGCGTGGCAGGTGTCTATGCAGATCCCGACGCGGCTTTTATCCTCAACCATAGATATTATTTGCGCCAGATGCTCGAAACGGAAGCCGAGGTTGCTCCCCTGGCCGGCGGTGTTCTCCAAAACGGCGGTGACGCCTTCGGTGACATCCAGAGCCAAATTGATGGATTCTGCAATTCGGCGCAGGCACTCGTCCACGCTGATCTCGTTCAGGTGGCTTCCGGGGTGGAAGTTGAGCCGGTCCAGCCCAAGCGCCTGGCAGCGGGCCATTTCGTCAGTAAATGATTTTCTGGAGCGTTCCAGACCGTCGGCTGCGGGGTGCCCCAGATTTATCAGATATCCGTCGTGAGGCAGGATGGAGCAGGGCGGATAGCCCAATTCGGCGCAGCGTTGCTTGAAAAGCTCTATGCTCTCCTGAGTCAGTGCGGGAGACTCCCACTGCTTCTGGTTTTTGGTGAATAGCGCGAATGCTGTCGCACCGATTTCCTGCGCCCTCAAAGGGGCATTCTCTACGCCGCCTGCGGCCGATACGTGAGCTCCAATGTACTTCATATTAAGATATCTTTGAGTAGTCTACAATTTCGTTTCTGATGTCCTTCAGATTTGCCTTTAAAAGCTGGTTCTTGGGGAGTTCCAATAGCGGATCTTCGGAGAGGATGTCCATTGCGGCGCGACGGGCGTCCTCGAGAGTAGAGGAGTCCTTGGCCAGGTTGGCAATATGCAGGTCTATCGCCAGGCCGCTCTGCCGGGTCCCTTCAAAGTCGCCGGGACCGCGCATCTTGAGGTCGGCCTCGGCCAGCTCGAAACCGTCGTTGGTAGAACACATCAGCTCTATCCTTTCCTTGGATTCCTTGCTAAGTTTATAGCCGGTCATCAATATGCAGTACGATTTTTCTGCGCCGCGGCCCACACGCCCGCGCAACTGGTGCAGCTGAGCCAGGCCGAACCGCTCGGCACTGTTGATGACCATAACCGATGCGTTTGGTACATCTACGCCCACCTCGATTACCGAGGTGGAAACCAGAATGTTGGCCTTGCCGCTCACGAACAGGTTCATATCAAACGCCTTGTTCTCCGGAGTCTGGCGGCCGTGTACCACGGCTGTGATATAATCGGGCTGCTTGAAGTAATCGGTAATCTCCAGATAACCCTCCTCCAGGTTCTCGTAGTCCATCTTTTCCGACTCCTTGATGAGCGGATACACCACGAACACCTGGCGGCCGGCGGCAATCTCCTTCTTCATAAATTCGTACACCTTGTGGCGCTGGTGTTCTCCGGCGTGGGTGGTGACTATCGGCTTGCGGCCGGGCGGGAGTTCGTCTATCACAGAAACGTCCAGATCACCGTATAGCGTCATGGCCAGCGTGCGGGGTATCGGTGTGGCGGTCATCACCAGTATGTGCGGGGTGATCTCCGATTTTGACCACAGGCGGGCGCGCTGGTCCACGCCAAACCGGTGTTGCTCGTCTATGACGGCCAGCGCCAGGGCGTTGAACTGGACCTTGTCTTCTATAAGGGCGTGGGTGCCGATTACCAAATCGATACTTCCGTCGGCCAGGCCGGCGTATATTTCACGCCGCTCCTTTGTTTTGGTGTTGCCGGTAAGCAGCGCCACCTTCACGATATCGGGATTGATGTATTTCTGTATGCCGTTGTAATGCTGCACCGCCAGCACCTCCGTAGGCGCCATTATGCAGGCCTGGTAGCCGTTGTCAATGGCCTGCAGGGCGGAGAAAATGGCCACCATGGTCTTGCCGCTGCCCACGTCTCCCTGCAGCAGACGGTTCATCTGGCGGCCGCTGGTGACATCGGCCCGGATCTCTTTCAAAACCCTTTTCTGGGCACCTGTCAGAGGGAAGGGGAGGTGGCTGTAGGTATAGTTGAAAGCATCGCCCAGCTTTGCCAGGATGACGCCTTCTCCCTCGCGCATCTTTATGAACTTCTGCTTGACCAGAGCCAGCTGCAGGTAGAACAGCTCCTCGTATTTGAGGCGGCTTCGGGCCTGCTCCAGCGAGTACATATCGGGTGGAAAGTGGATATCGTGCAGAGCCTTTGCCAGCGGTATCAGCCTTTTCTCTTCCAGGAACCATTCTGGCAGTGTCTCCACTATTTTGCCGGCGACTATGTCGGCCAACCGGCGCTGCAGCGTCGTGAAAGATTTGTTGGTGATGCCGCCGTTCTGCAGTTTTTCCGTACTGGAGTAGACACCGGTGATGGAGGGCCCTGTCACCGAGGCGGCTTTGGACACCGGCTCTACCTCCGGATGGACAAAGTTATAGCGGTCGTTGAAGACGGAAGGCTTGCCGAATACGACGTATTCTTCTCCCACCTTGAGCTTGTCCTGCACCCACTTTATTCCTTTGAAGAATACCAATTCGATATAGCCGGTACCGTCGGAAAACACTGCTATCAGGCGGGTGCCTTTGCCGTTGCCAGCCAGCGAGACGCTCTTGATGGTGCCGCGCAGCTGGATGTAGGCGTTTGCGGAATCTATCTCGCTGATTGCGTAGAACTTGCTGCGGTCTACATAGCGGAAAGGGAAGTGATAGAGCAGGTCACGGAACGTACGTATGCCAAGCTCCTTTTCCAGAAGCTGCGCCCGTTTTGGCCCCACACCCGGCAGGAACTTGATGTCACTATCCAATATATAGCCGCCCATACTAAACCCAAAGTTACGAATTTATGACTATATTTGCCTGTTAAGTAATACGAAATAATGTCAAAAATGCTCACTATAGGAATCACCCAGGGTGACTCCAACGGAATAGGATACGAAGTAATAATCAAAGCTCTTGCAGACCCCAGGATCCTGGATATGTTTGTACCTGTAGTGTACGGTTCGTCCAAGATGTTCGGCTTCAACAAAAAGCTGATACCCGAGGCGGAGCAGATGAATACCAACGTAATAGGCGCCGCTGCCGATGCCAAGGCCAAACGCGTCAACATTATCAACTGCGTTCCCGACAGCTACAACATAGAATTCGGTCAGATTACAAAAGAGGGTGCGGCTGCAGCGTATGCATCGCTGAAGGCGGCGGTAGAGGATCTCAAGAGCGGTGCTATCGACGCGCTGGTCACGGCTCCGTTCAACAAGCACTCCATGGAGGAGTCGGGCTTCGCTTTCCCCGGTCACACAGAATATCTGCAGAGTCAGTTCCCGGAAGGGAAGAGCCTGATGTTCATGTGCAGCGAGCGCCTCAAGGTGGGCGTTGCAACTAACCATACTCCCATCGCCAGGGTGTCTGAGATTCTGAATTCAGATCTGATAGTATCCAAGTTGGAGATTATGAACGCCTCTTTAAAGAGTGATTTCTGCATAGAGAAGCCCAAGATTGCGGTGTTGGGGCTCAATCCCCACGCCGGCGACGAAGGTTCGCTGGGCCGCGAGGAGATAGAGATAATCGCCCCTGCAGTCGAGGCGGCCAACCAGGCGGGAATAATGACCTTTGGCCCTTTCTCGCCCGACGGCTTCTTCGGCAACGGCCAATATCAGAAATTTGACGCCGTGTTGGCAATGTACCACGACCAGGGGCTTATTCCATTCAAGACTCTGGCTTTTGACGAGGGTGTCAATTACACCGCCGGCCTGCCGGTAGTGCGCACTTCGCCCGACCATGGCACCGGCTACGACATCGCCGGCAAAAATCTGGCAAGTCCCCGCTCGATGCTTTACGCAATGTTTATGGCGGCCGACATCTGCAAGCACCGTCAGACTTATGAAGAAATCACGTCCAATCCGCTTCAGATAAAGGTTTTCGAGACCAAGAACGCTCCCGACCGCTCGTACCTCCCCGAATGATGGATCGTCAGACGATATATCTCTATACCGACGGCGCCTGTTCCGGCAATCCCGGCCCTGGCGGCTACGGCGTGGTGCTGCGTTGCGGCACTATGGAAAAGGAGATGTCGGAGGGATTCGAACAGACCACCAACAACCGTATGGAACTGCTGGCGGTTATCGTGGGGCTGGAGGCTATCAAATGGGAGAATGCCGATGTACAGGTATTCAGCGACTCGTCTTATGTGGTGAATGCCGTCACCAAAGGCTGGCTCTGGGACTGGGTCAAGAAGGATTTTGCAAAGAAGGCGAATCCCGATCTGTGGCGGCGGTTTCTGGAGGTTTATAACAAGCACAATGTTACTTTCAATTGGATAAAAGGACACGCCGGCCATCCCGAGAACGAGCGCTGCGACGCTCTGGCGGTGTCTGCGTATCAGCAATTCTTAAAATAGCTATGGCAAAGAAGATAATCAAGAAAATAGGTGTCCTGACCTCCGGCGGCGATGCTCCCGGAATGAATGCGGCACTGCGTGCGGTGGTTCGCACCGCCATATTCTATAAACTTGAAGTCGTGGGCATTATGCGCGGCTATCAGGGCCTCATTGAGGGCGATTTTGTTCCGATGGAGTCAAAATCTGTCTCCAAGATCATCAACCTTGGCGGTACGATTCTCCATACTTCCCGCTGCCCAGAATTTAAGGATCTTGAGGTGCGCCGCAAGGCCATCGACGGCCTCAAAGAGGCTGGCATCGACGCCCTGGTGGTAATCGGAGGTGACGGCAGTTTCCGCGGCGCCAACGACATCTTCAAGGACTTCGATTATCCGGTGGTCGGCATTCCCGCCACCATCGACAATGATATCTACGGCACCGATTTCACCATCGGTTTCGATACCGCCATCAACACGGCGATGGATGCCATCGACAAGATTCGCGACACCGCTCACAGCCACGATATGGTCTTTTTCGTTGAGGTAATGGGCCGCGACGCCGGCTTCATTGCCCTGCACACCGGCATCGCCACCGGCTCTGAGGTGACGCTGATTCCTGAGATTCAGAAGGATATCGATTCGCTGGTGGATTACCTCAAGATAGGCCGCCGCAAGAACAAGACTTCCGGCATCGTGGTAGTGGCAGAAGGCGGACATCTGGGTTCCGCCGCAGAGGTTGCAAAAGCCGTCAAGGAGCGCATCCCCAGCTACGAGGTACGTGTGACCACTCTGGGACATATCCAGAGGGGTGGTTCGCCCAGCTGTTCCGACCGCGTACTGGCCAGCATTTATGGCTATGAGTCTGTGTGCGCACTGCTCGACGGCCAGAGCGGCGTGATGATCGGCCGCGTGAACGGCAAGACGGTCTACACACCTTTCGACGACGCCATCAGCAAGCACGGCGCCATAGACAAGAGCTGGTACGAAATCACCAAGATCCTGAGCGTCTAACGGGCTGCTTGCTGGCCGGCACGGAAGGTTGCAAGATTGGCCTCTACAATGGCATCTCCCTTGCGCGAGAAGAGTTCGCGAATGCCGGCTTCGAGTTTGTCGGGTTCTATGCCCAGAATACCGCTGCATGCACCCAGCAGGGTGATGTTTGCGCCGCGCGGATTGCCGGCTTCCTTGGCAGTGGCATCCACATCCAGCAGAATCACATTCTTGCGTGACTTGAGCTCTGCGAGTACGGCCTCCTGGTCGGGATAATTGGGAATATTGACGAATGCGGTGGTATTGGTCACAATCCAGCCGTCGGGAGAGAGAAACGGAAGATAGCGCAGCGCTTCCATCGGCTCCAGAGAAATTATGACATCGGCACCGCCGCGCGGAATCAGATCCGAAGCAATCGGCTCAGAACTGATGCGCAGGTGGCTCTGAACATCGCCGCCGCGCTGGCTCATTCCATGCACCTCGGCCTGTTTTATATAGAGATTCTCCTTGATAGCGGCGTGACCAATCACAGCTGCGATAGAAAGGATTCCCTGACCGCCGACTCCGGCAAGTATAATATCTTTTTTCATGGCGCTTTACTCTTTGTTTTCTGCGGCGCGACGGGCGGCGGCGTGACGCTTGGCCGTTTGCATGCACTCGCGGCGTGAAATAATTACCGAAGGACCTTGATAGGCAATCTCTTCGTCTATCATCTGACGGATAAGATCCATATTCTTGGGCAGCGGCACAACCACACGTACGTGGGCGGGGTCGATTCCGACAGCGACACAAATCTGGTCTATTTTGCCCGTTCCGGCAGCTTCCTGACCGCCGGTCATGCCGGTCGCCTCGTTGTCAGAAATGATAATCACGACATTTGAATTGCAATTGGCTACATCCAGTAGTCCTGTGATGCCCGAATGGGCGAATGTGGAATCGCCGATAACACCGATGGCGGGATAATACCCGGCGTCGGCGGCACCCTTTGCCAGGGTGATGGCGCTGCCCATATCCACGCAGGAACAAATAGATTTGAATGGCGGCAGATAGCCCAGCGTGTAGCATCCTACGTCGCTGAATACGCGGTGGTTATTCCAGCGCTCCATCGCCTCGTTCAGGGCGGCGAAAAGGTCACGGTGACCGCAGCCCTGGCAGAATGCCGGCGGGCGTGGCACTACGTTCTCAGAAGGGGCGTTTACCGGCAGCGGCGCCATCCCCAGCGCCTTGCGGACGCAGTCGGGATTGAGTTCACCTACTCTAGGCAGATCGCCGGTCAAGCGGCCGACAACTTTGCATTCAGAAGGCAGAATTCCTGCCACCTGCTCTTCTATGAAAGGCTGTCCTTCTTCGATGACCATAATCATCTTGCACTCCTTTGCAAGGTTGCGGATCTTATCCTTGGGAAGAGGATACTGCGTGACTTTCAGTATAGGCCAGGGGCATTCTTTACCGACATTCTCGCGCAGATAATTGTAGGCGATGCCGCTGGCGATAATGCCCATACTATGGTCGGGACCGTCGTATAGTTTATTGTTATCGGTTTCTTCTGAAAGCTGTTCCAACTTCGAGTATTTGTCAAGCAGGATAGGGTATGCCTGACGGGCATTCACCGGCAACAGAATCCAGGTGTTGGATGGCTCCGGATAGGAGAGGGGCTTGCGGGGAGCGATTGTGTCGTCAAACTCCACCACGGCGCGGGAATGCGCCATACGGGTGGTCACGCGCATCACAACCGGTATGCGGCGCTCTTCACTTAAGGCGAAGGCGTATTCCATCATATCGTACGCCTCTTGCTGATTGGATGGCTCCAGCAGCGGAGTGAAGGCAAACTTCGCGTAAAAGCGGGTATCCTGCTCGCCCTGGGAAGAGTGCATGCTGGGATCGTCTGCCACGACCACTACGATGCCTCCGTTAGGACCGGCCATGGCGCCGTTGACAAAAGCGTCCGCAGCTACGTTCATCCCGACGTGCTTCATGCACACAATAGAGCGGCGGCCTACGTATGAAACACCCAGAGCCGTCTCCATCGCGGTCTTCTCGTTTGCACACCACTTGCAAAAGACATTGTTCGCCTTGGCCTGCGGGCTGTTCTGTATATATTCGGTTATTTCTGTCGACGGTGTTCCGGGGTAGGCATACACGCCTACGATTCCGGCATTTATAGCGGCCTGCGCTATCGCCTCGTCTCCAAGCAGCAGTTCTTTTCTCTTCATCGCTGAGTTCTTATTTCGCCGCTAAGGTACAAAAACAAGATTTATTTTTTATATTTGTTAAAATGTAAGAAAGTCTAACCCTATTATTCTACTGTTTATGAAAAAAACACTATTATTAATCACCGTGATTGCAGCATTCGCGGTTTGTTTATGTGCTTGTAACAAAGTGAAGCCGGAAAACGAAGAGGAAAAGCCGGATGTCGAGGAGACACTGGACTTTACCAAAGTCCAACTGGCTGGTACCGAATGGAAAATTGATTTCTATTCTTATGACTTGAATGGTTGTAGCAGCATGTGGAGAATGGGTGGCGATGCGGACCTCAAAACACTTGTATACAAGGGTGCGCACATCTCATTTGACGACAAAGGAATGTGTAATATAGTGGAGGATACCCAAATTCATTCTCCGTATCATTGGGTTGCTGAGGATGGCTGGTTGGATATCGGATGGGATACCGGATATGAGAATGGTGCATATGTAGAGTTTTCTCTTTCAACTGATAAGAAGACTGTTACAATGTTTTGGGATTCTGATGTACGTGGTGCATATCCTGTTGTAACATTAAAGATGTCTATCGAGAAGGACAAACTCTTCAAATAGTAAATGATAATCCATAATAACTAGTATATGAAAAAGTATTTAGCAGAAATGGTGGGCACAATGGTGCTCGTTCTTCTCGGCTGCGGCGCAGCTGTCAGTCTTAACTGCGGACACGATGCCGCTTCTATAGTAGGTACCGCTCTTGCATTCGGTATGGCCGTAATTGCTATGGCATATACCATCGGCAACATCAGCGGCTGCCACATCAACCCCGCCATCACCCTGGGTTGCTGGGTATCCGGCCGTATGGGTGCAAAGGATGCGCTCCTTTACATGCTGTTCCAGGTTATCGGTGCTTTCATCGGCAGCGCCCTGGTTGCATTAATGGTTCATTTTGTAGGAGCAGAAGGCACGACAACCGGCGCCAATGCCTGCGCAGAGGGTCCTCTGGCAGCGATGGTTGTAGAGATTATCCTCACCTGCATCTTCGTGCTGGTTGTGCTTGGCACTACCGATCCCGACAAGGGCGCAGGCAACTTCGCGGGCCTGGCAATCGGTATCTCGCTGATTCTGATCCACCTCGTAGGCATCCACTACACAGGCACTTCGGTTAACCCTGCACGTAGTATCGCTCCTGCAGTATTCGAAGGCGGCGAGGCTCTGGGGCAGCTTTGGGCATTCATCGTTGGTCCGTTCATCGGCGCTCTGCTTGCTGCAGGCATCTGGTGCTGGATCAAACCCGCAGTGAAGAAATAAACTAGACTGTTGACCCATCAAATAAGGCGGCCTCACGGGGTCGCCTTTTTAATTGAGACTTCTCTTGACAAGGCTCGTTTCTTTATGTACATTTGTTCCATGACCTAAAGAAATGTGTTATGAAGGATTTTAAGTTGTTGATTTATAATACGCCTACCGAAGATATTAAGGTGGACGTTGTCTTGAAGGATGAGACTATCTGGGCTACGCAGAAGGCAATGGCAGCGTTGTTTGACTGCACTATTCAAAATGTTTCTTATCACCTTGGAAGAATATTTTGTAGTGGTGAGTTGGATCGGAATACGGTAATCAAAGAAATTTTGATTACCGCACAGAGTGGAGTGAGAGGCATATCGGAAGAAAAAATACTATACTATAATCTCGACGCAATTATTGCTGTAGGCTACCGAGTGTCTTCTCCCCGGGCTACTGCTTTTCGCATTTGGGCTACCGGTATTCTTAAGGAATACATCAAGAAAGGGTTTGTGCTGGACGATGAGCGAATGAAGAACGGTGGGGCTATTTTTGGCAAGGATTATTTCCGTGAGTTACTGGAACGAGTACGTTCCATACGTACCAGCGAACGTCGCATCTGGCAACAGATTACCGATATATATGCCGAATGCAGCATCGATTACGATCGTGCTTCCCCTACCACCAAGGACTTCTATGCAATGATCCAGAATAAGTTTCATTACGCCATTTCCGGTAAAACAGCTGCAGAACTCATCTATGAACGTGCCGACAGGAACAAAGAGCATATGGGCTTGACTACCTGGAAGAATTCTCCCGATGGTCGTATCCTTAAGTCTGATGTATCCATCGCCAAGAACTATCTGCCTGAAAAAGATATCAGGCGCCTTGAACGTGCTGTAACAGG
This sequence comes from Bacteroidales bacterium, assembly GCA_017561665.1. Taxonomy (GTDB): domain Bacteria; phylum Bacteroidota; class Bacteroidia; order Bacteroidales; family UBA932; genus Equibacterium. Next base: position 27,961 of record JAFZBQ010000060.1, read on the forward strand.
ATACTTTGACTACATCGAGGACCTTATAGAAAATGAGAATACATTTACAATGGAGCAGTTTGCTGCCAGCGTGAATGAGTTTCTCGCCTTTCGGCGCTTCCAGATTCTACCTGATAGGAGCAAGGGGATGATAACTCACGATAAGGCCAAACAAAAGGCAGAGGAAGAATATGATGCCTTCAACAAGACCCAAAAGATAGTTTCTGATTTTGACCGTGAAGTAAATAAAATACTGGCAGGGGATTAAATTATAGGAGCTTACTTGCTACGGCGATGCCGTCGAGGGCGCTGGATACTATGCCGCCGGCGTAGCCTGCGCCTTCGCCGCAGGGGTGGAGGCCTGGCAACTGGGGGTGGTAGAGGGTTTCTGGATTGCGGGGGATGCGGACGGGAGAAGATGTCCGCGACTCGCAGGCGAGAAGAAGGGCGTCGTTGGTATAATAACCCTTCATTTTACGGTCGAACAACAGGAACGCTTTGCGGAGGCTGTCGGCGACAAACGGCGGCAGTATTTCGGTGAGCGGGGCTGCAATGGTGCCGGCGGTGTAGGAGCTTTTTGGAAGATTCGCCGATTCCCTGCCACGGCAGAAATCGACCATCCTCTGGGCGGGAGCGCGGAGCGAATTGCTCACCTCAAACATCTTCTGCTCCAGTTCGCGCTGGAATTCAAGCAGCGCAAAAGTTCCATATTTTGAGTATTCGGGTACGTCCGATGCTGAAACCTGAACTACGATTCCTGCGTTTGCCAGCGCACCGTTTCGCTGCGAATTGGACATGCCGTTGAGCACAAGCGCGCCGTTATCAGTTGTGGACGGTACCAGTATGCCGCCAGGACACATGCAGAAAGAGAAAACGCCGCGACCGTCGACCTGCTCCGCCAGATAATATTCGGCGGCGGGAATGCCGGGCTGCCAGCGTCCGTGATACTGGATGTGATTTATCAGGCTCTGCGGATGCTCTGCCCGGACGCCCAGAGCGAAATCTTTGGCCTCCAGCATCCATCCTTTACTGTCAAATAGTTTGTAGATATCCCGCGCCGAATGGCCGGTTGCCAGGATGACGTCGTGTGCCTTGAATGTAAGACCGCCGTCGCATATTACCTCCCAGCGCTCTTTGCCGTCGGAAAGGGGTTTTAAATCGGTGACGCGGGTATCAAAGTGATATTCTCCGCCGTGGCTGACGATGCATTCGCGGATTCCCTCTACCATTCGCGGCAGTATGTCGCTGCCGATGTGCGGACGGGCATCTACAAGGATGCTCTCAGGCGCCCCGAATGCGGCCATCTGGTGTAGCACTTCATATACATCGCCGCGTTTGGTGCTGCGGGTGTAGAGTTTGCCGTCGGAAAAAGTGCCGGCGCCGCCCTCTCCAAAGCAATAGTTGGATTCGGGGTTGACGGTCTGTTTCTGGCTGATGGCGGCTATGTCTTTCTTCCGGCTGTGGACATCCTTGCCGCGCTCCAGGATTACCGGCTTGAGGCCGCGTTGAAGCAGCGTCAGGGCGGCAAACATACCGGCCGGGCCGCCGCCGACAATGATTACCGGCCGCGCCGATGATACGTTTTTATAGTCGAAACGATACTCTTTGACAGGGTCGTCTCCCTCTACCAAAGCCCGCACCTGGTATCGGTACACCAGTTTGCCGCGGGCATCCAGAGAACGGCGAACGATGTCACAGTGGACAATCTTCCGAGAGGGTAATCCGCAGGCCTTTGCCGCCAATGCAGAGAGTTCTTCTGCAGTCGGCGTATGGTTAACGGGGTATGCAGCCTCGAAGATTTTCATAGGTTGTAGTCGGCCGCACGGGAAATAGGGGCGGCATCGAGAGGGCAGAAGAGACCTTTCTGATATTTGTAGTATCCGACTATTGCAATCATTGCGGCATTGTCGGTGGTGAAGCGCAGCTCCGGCAGGAATGTCCGCCAGCCGCGGCGCTCGCCTTCTGAGGTGATGGCTCCGCGCAGGGCACTGTTGGCCGCCACGCCGCCACCCGCCACAATATCCTTGATGCCGGTAATCTCGGTGGCGCGGACAAGCTTCTTCATCAGTATGTCGATGAGGTCTTTCTGGAAGCTGGCGCAGATGTCGTTTTTGTTCTTCTCAATGAATTCCGGGTCCTCTTTAAGGGCGTCGCGAAGATAATATAACAATGATGTTTTAATGCCGCTGAAACTGAAGTTTAGCCCTTCTATATGAGGCTTTGCAAAGCGGAATCGCTTGGGGTCGCCCTCCTTTGCCAGACGGTCGATAATTGGGCCGCCGGGATAGCCCAGGTCCAGCATCTTGGCGCATTTGTCAAAGGCTTCTCCGACGGCGTCGTCTATAGTCTGGCCAAGGACTGTAAAGTCCAGATAGTCGTCGACCCTCACAATTTGTGTATGTCCGCCGGAAACCAGAAGCGCCAGGAATGGGAAGTCGGGCTGGCTGTTGTCCCGCCCCTCTATCTTGATGAAATGCGACAAAATGTGCCCCTGCAGGTGGTTGACCTCTATCATCGGTTTGCCCGACGACAGTGCAAGGCCTTTGGCAAAGGATGTTCCCACGATCAGGCTGCCGAGCAGGCCGGGGCCGCGGGTGTAGGCAATGGCATCGACGTCGTCCATCTTGACGCCGGCCTGGTCCAGGGCCTGCGAAACCACGGGAAGTATGTTCTGCTGATGGGCACGGGAGGCCAGTTCGGGGATTACGCCGCCGTATTTGCGGTGCACCTCCTGCGAAGCCATTACATTTGAAAGCAGCCAGCCATCGCTCAGAACGGCGGCCGATGTGTCGTCGCAGCTGGATTCGATTCCAAGAATTATGGTCTTGCCGTCGATCATCAATCCATCACCCTGCCGGGATAGGCTTCAAGCGCCTTGGCAAGAACCACCAGTGCCTTCTTCAAATCCTCTATCTTGAGGACGTATGCCAGGCGGACTTCGTTGCGGCCGACGCCTTCGGTGGTGTAGAAACCGCTGGCGGGAGCCATCATCACCGTGGCGCCTTCGTATTCGAAACTCTCAAGACACCACTGGCAGAACTTGTCGCTGTCGTCCACCGGAAGTTTGGCTACGGTGTAGAACGCACCCATAGGGATCGGGGAGTATACGCCCGGAATCTTGTTGAGGCCGTCGATGAGGCATTTTCTGCGCTCCAGATACTCCTCATAAACCTCGGCGGTGTATTCTTCAGGTGCGTCGAGAGAAGCCTCTGCGGCAATCTGGCCAACCAGCGGCGGGCTCAGGCGCGCCTGGCAGAACTTCATCACGGTTTTGCGGAGCTCTTTATTTTTGGTTATCAGGGCGCCGATGCGGATACCGCATTCGGAGTAGCGTTTCGAAACGGAATCAATCAAAACCACGTTCTGCTCTATTCCCTTCAGGTGGCAGGCACTGATATACGGCGTGCCGGCATATACGAATTCGCGGTAAACCTCGTCGCTGAAGAGGTAGAGGTCGTATTTCTTGACCAACTGGCGGATCTGCTCCATCTCCTTGCGGGTATACAGGTAGCCCGTCGGGTTGTTGGGGTTGCAGATCAGTATCGCCTTGGTGCGTTCGTTTATCAGTTCCTCAAACTTATCCACTTTCGGAAGGCAGAAACCCTCGTCTATGGTGGTGGTTACGGTGCGGATTACCGCGCCGGCGGAGATGGCGAAGGCCATATAGTTGGCATACGCCGGCTCCGGAACGATGATTTCGTCGCCGGGATTCAGGCAGCTCAGAAAAGCGAACAGCACCGCCTCGCTGCCGCCGGTGGTGATGATGATATCGTCGGCGGTAACGTCGATGTTGAATTTTTTATAATAGCCGACCAGCTTCTCGCGATAACTGCGATAGCCCTGGCTGGGACTGTATTCCAATATTTCGCGGTCGATATTGCGGATGGCGTCTATGGCAACCTGAGGCGTGGGCAGGTCGGGCTGTCCGATATTCAGGTGATAGACGTGCACGCCGCGGGCCTTTGCCGCATCGGCAAGGGGAGCCAGCCGCCGGATAGGGGAGGCGGGCATCAGATCTCCGCGTTTCGAAATGAAAGGCATAGAAACATGAATTGTTATAAAGCGCGGCTAAGGTACTAATATTTTGATATATTTGCGGCAAATAATCACACAACACCATTAATAATGAAGAAATTCTTTTTACTCTTTACGCTTCTTCTGGTCGCACTGACTTCGTGCAAGAAATACGAAACCGTGGACGGCGACCCCATGAAGACCAAAATTTACACTCTTGACAACGGCCTCAAGGTCTTTATGACCGTCAATAAAGATGAGCCCCGTATGCAAACAGCCATCTGCGTGCGCGTAGGTGGCAAGAACGACCCCGCCGAGACTACCGGTATGGCCCACTATTTCGAACACCTGATGTTCAAGGGCACCGAGCAGTTCGGTACATCCAACTATGAACTTGAGAAGCCGCTTCTGGATTCCATCGCCGACCTGTTCGAGGTTTACCGTGTAACCAAGGATGAGGCAGAACGCACTGCAATTTATAAAGTGATCGACTCCCTCAGCTATCAGGCTTCTACCATCTCCATCCCCAATGAATATGACAAGCTGATGGCGGCTATCGGCGCCGACGGCACCAACGCCTTCACCAGCGAGGATATGACCTGCTACATAGAGGATATCCCTTCAAACCAGATAGAAAACTGGGCAAGGATTCAGGCAGACCGCTTTGAGAACAGCGTCATCCGCGGTTTCCACACCGAGCTGGAAACTATCTACGAAGAGAAGAACATGTCCCTGACCCGCGACGAACGTAAGGTAGACGAGGCTGTATACAACTCTCTGTTTCCTCACCATCCTTACGGCACACAGACCGTTCTGGGTACTCAGGAGCACCTCAAGAATCCCTCAATCAAGCTGGTTCAGCAGTATCACGACACCTACTACGTGCCCAATAATATGGCAATCTGCGTGAGCGGTGACTTTGATCCCGACAACTTTGTAAAGATTGTCAAGAAGTATTTCGGCGGAATGAAGGCCAAGGAAGTGCCCACACTGAATTTTGAACCCGAAGAGGAGATTACCGCTCCCATCGAGAAGGACGTATTCGGTCTGGATGCAGAGGGCGTTACTCTGGCGTGGAGGCTTCCCGGCGTTGCAAAGAACATCGAATGTGATCCCGTGGCAGAAATCACCAAGGCTGTCCTCTACAACGGCACCGCCGGCCTTATGGACCTTGACGTCAACCAGATGCAGAAGGCCCTGGGCGTAATGGCATCGTATGAATCCCAGCCCGACTACAGCGTGTTCGAGGCTGCCGGCCGTCCCAAGCAGGGTCAGACCCTGGAAGAGGTTCGCGACATCATCCTGGCAGAAGTTGCAAAGCTTTGCAGCGGCGAATTCACAGAAGAGGATGTAACTTCCTGCAAGAACAACGCCCGCCTGAACCAGATGAGCGAGCTCACCAGCAACAGCAACCGCGCCATTTATCTGGCGATTTGCTTCGCATACAATATGGACTGGAAAGATGTGGTTGCAAATTACGAAGCTCTTCAGAAAGTTACCAAGGAAGACGTGGTTAACTTCGCCAACAAGTATCTCTGCCAGAACAACTACGCTGTGGTTTACAAGAGAGTGGGCGAGGATCCCAATATCCAGAAGATTGCGGCTCCTGCCATCACCCCCATTTTCATGAACCGCGACACCTCCAGCGAATTCTTCCGCAGCATTGCAGCCAACGTGCCCAAGCCCATCGAGCCGGTGTTCCTGGATTTCTCCAAGGATTTGAGCATCAGCAATGTGGCAGCTAACGTGGATATGATTTACAAGGAGAACGTCCAGAACGACATTTTCACCGTTCAGTTCGTTTACAACTGCGGTGCAAACGACAATCCCGTTCTGGCATTTGCAGGCGACTATCTGCGCTATCTTGGCACCGACACAATGACCGCCCAGGACTTTGCCCGCAAGATGTACTCCCTGGCTTGCGATTACGATTTCATCTGCGCAGACAATACTTTCACTATCTCCGTCACCGGTCTCAAGGAGAATATGGGCGAGGCAGTGGCTCTGGTAGAGAACCTGATTGCCAACGCACAGCCCGACGAGAACGTGCTGATGAATGTGAAGATGGACTGCCTGCAGTCCCGCATGAACCGCAAGATGAACCAGATGTCCAATTTCAACGCGCTGATTACCTATATGGCCGTTGGTGCCGAGAAGATTGCCAAGATCAATCTCACAAACGATCAGGTGATGACACTTACTTCGGAGCAGATTCTCTCCGCAATCCGCGACGTGTTTGCAAAGCAGCACGAGATTTATTACTACGGTCCCGAAAAGGAAGCTGACGTGAAGGCATGCCTGGCATCCTGCCACACCATCAGCGAGAATCCCGAACCTCTGGAGAAGAGTTTCGACGACTATATCACCGTCGATGACAGCAAGGTTTACCTGGCACAGTATGATTCCCGCCAGCTCTACTACTATCAGCTCTCTATAGACGACCGCAAGTTTGACGTAGCAAGCAACCCTCTGCGTGCACTTTACAACGAGTATTTTGGCGGCAGTATGAATGCCATAGTATTCCAGGAGATGCGCGAGGCCCGCGGTCTTGCATATTCTGCACAGGCAAATATGTCCAATCCCCATTATGCCGACGGCAAGTATATGTACGGAGCCTTCATCGCAACCCAGAACGACAAACTCCAGAACGCGGTTGAGGCATTCGACGATATAATCAACAATATGCCCGTCAGCGAGCAGGCCTTCGGCATTGCAAAGGACGCCATAATCAGCCGTCTGCGTACCCAGCGCACAACCGGCATGAATGTTCTCCGTGCATACGTTCGCTGCCGCGATATGGGTCTGGACGAACCTATGGACCGCGACCTGTTCGAGAAGGTTCAGAATTTGACTCTGGACGACGTTGTCGCTTACCAGCAGGAGTGGGTCAAGGGCCGCAAGTATTTCTACGGCATCCTCGGTGACAAGAACGATATCGACCTCGGGTTCCTTCAGACCCTCGGCCCCGTTCAGACATTCACCCAGGAAGAGATATTCGGATACTAGAATCATTTCCGATAATAGAAGCGTCCGGCCGTTCGGTCGGACGCTTTTTTTTGTATATTTGTTTGCTATGAAGAGATTGACCTTTTTATCGAGCCTTATTTGCTTGATTCTCTGTTCCTGCGTCTCTAACTCGCAGGAAGATTTTACCCCTGTTTCTGCACTGACGCTCAGCCAGTCCGCTTTCGAACTGACGGAAGGTGAGAGCCTGCTGCTGGAGGCGACAGTCTTGCCCTCTGATGCGACTTATCAGCAAGTGTCGTGGACTTCGTCAAAACCTGCTGTGGCAACTGTGACAGAAACAGGTCTGGTCAAGGCGATAAAAGAGGGAAATACAACCATAACTGCGTCCGCCGGCGGCAAAAGTGCCACCTGCAATATCCGCGTAAGCAAATATGTGCTGAACGTGGTTTCGGTGGAGATAGAACAGGCAACTCTCGATTTGGTCAAGGGAGAATCTGCAACGCTTGTGGCAATCGTGGATCCTGCGGATGCTCCCGGGCTTTATGTTGTGTGGACAAGTTCTGACGAAAGCGTAGCCATAGTCGGCCAGGACGGCAAAGTGACAGCAATCGGCGGCGGCAGCGCCATAATTACGGCAGAGGCCGGCGGCAGGCGCGGCAGTTGCGAAGTCAGTGTAACAGTGCCTGTAGAAGATGTTTCTATCGGCGTCGGCTCAATAACTCTCTTTGAAGGAGACGAAATGTCCCTTAAGGCAAAGGTGTCTCCCGAAGACGCCACATATACCGAAGCCGTATGGACATCCAGCGATACCGGAGTGGCAACTGTGGATAACGGTTTGGTGATAGCTCATACCGAAGGGACTGCTACCATCACCGCAACCATCGGCGACAAGAGCGCAGCCTGCGCCGTTACAGTGGTCAGGCAGATAGTAAACGTTACGTCGATAATCCTGGACAGGACAACGCTGTCCTTGGAACTGGGCTCCAGCGAAACGCTTGTCGCCACGGTGATTCCGGCAAAGGCGACCGACAAATCGGTAATATGGGCATCAACCAATCCCGCAATAGTCGAGGTTGATGACAACGGCAAGGTGACTGCCAAGGCAACAGGTTCGGTGACTGTCACTGCCACTACGGTAGATGGCGGTTTTGTTGCCGGTTGCGAAGTGACATCCTATGTAAATGAAGTGCCGATAGTGCAGGTTATACGCATCACCCTGGACCGCACCAACATGGCTCTCGAGCCTGGTCATACCGGCGTGTTAATGGCCACCGTCTGGCCCGATGACGCTGCCGACAAAACAGTTACGTGGAGCACGGACAACAATCAGGTTGCCACTGTAGACGATTCCGGCAATGTGCTGGCCGTGGGAGAAGGCAGCGCAGTGATTACTGCGTCCGCCGGCAAACACTCAGCCGCCTGCACCGTCACCGTATCCTACGGAATCGTCGCAGTTACTTCGGTTTCCCTGGATAAGACTTCTTTGGACCTTACAGAAGGCGATACGGAGAACCTTACGGCAACAGTCCTGCCGGAAAATGCCACCGACAAGTCTGTTACCTGGTCTACAGGCAATACCAGGGTGGCTACGGTTGTAGATGGTGCGGTAACGGCCGTCGGAGAGGGAACAACCATCATCAACGCCACCGCCGGCGGCATTACCGCCACCTGCAGCGTGAATGTGGCCAGGAAAATAATCCATGTATCGTCAATCTCTTTAAACAAGGATAACTTGACGTTGGCGGTGAATACCAGCGCTTTGCTGGAGGCGACAGTACTGCCTGACAATGCCACGGATAAATCTGTCGTTTGGAATTCTACCAATCCATCCATCGTTTCCGTCGATTCTGACGGCAGGGTGATGGCTCGTGCCGCAGGAACCGTGACTGTTACAGTTACCGCCAATGACGGTGGCGGGACAGCTGCCTGCGAGGTGACTGCGTATGTACCGACTGTGCCCGTTTCCGGCATTTCCCTTGATCAGACGACGCTGACCCTTGACCCGAACCAGACGGCACAACTGACGGCGACCGTCACTCCTTCCAATGCCACGAATCCTGCAGTGACATGGACCTCTGACAATCAGCAGGTGGCCACCGTGGACAACTATGGCAATGTGATGGCAGTGGGTGCGGGTAGTACTCTAATCAGGGCGAGGGCAGGAGAGGAGACGGCCACTTGCACGGTGACGGTAACCGAGCCGGAAGTCCCCCCGGTAGACCCTCCGACGCCGCCCGACCCGCCGACACCTCCGGATCCTCCGGGACCGGAAGAACCGGATGTGAATCCGTATACCAGCAACGTGACCTGGACGCTGGGCAACAAGGCCTTTGACCAGAACTCTACAGAAGGGGATTTTACGCAACAATCTGCCGTAATCAACAACTATTCTGTAGACCAGATGGTCAAGCTTGGAACCAGCAGTGGCAACGGTAACTTTACAGTGACTATTCCGGAAGGCACTTCCTACCTGTGCTTCTATGCACTGGGTTGGAAAGGTACGACTCCTAAACTTACCGTAAGCTGCACAGGCTCTTCCAAGTCTTATGACATAAAGGCCAACAACGGGGTATCCCAGAATCCGCCTTATCAGATATCCACCACTGCCGATGATTCTTACTATGTGTTTGCAATTCCAAACAGTAGTGTCACTACCGTGACGATAACATCTGAAGGTAGGGTAATACTCTGGGGAATAAATAGTTACAGCGGTGATGCGCCTGCGGGTGGCAATTCCGGCAGCGACACTCCCGGCGGAGGAGATACTCCCGGTGGCGGTGACGATCCAGGTGGTGGAGATGACCCGGGTGGCGAAGATCCTGTCTTTACCGGTTGGATGGAACTTCCGGCAACCGACAATCCCAACCTTATATTCGTCCAGCATGAAAGCAGTGTGAATCCTTCAGGCCGCAATTACTCTTTCTACTGGGATGTGTCCAACCTGGTGGCACACTGGGTGGCATACCCGATGAATGCCGACATTATCGGCACCGGCAGCCGTACTGACGAATGGGGTTATGATCCTAAACTTAAGCACGAACAGCAGCCCCTGCTTAAGAAAGCATACAGCAATGCAAAATCCGGTGACAGTTCCGACGGCGGCAAGGCTTCTTACGACCGTGGTCACCAGATAGCATCCGCCGACAGGCTCAGGCGTGCCGACAATGAACAGACGTTCTATTACACTAATATGACGCCGCAGAACGGCACCTTCAACGGCGGTATCTGGAATAATCTGGAGAACAAGGTCCGCGCATGGTCCAAACAGTTTGACACCCTCTACGTGGTGTCGGGCTGCGTGGTGGAGGGAAGCACTTCCTATGCCTACGACAACAATAACAAGCGTGTCACCGTGCCGGTTGCCTACTACAAGGCACTGTTGGGCTACGATAAGAGTAAATCCATAGGCATCACATCCCAGACCAACGGCTACACCGGAATTGCGTTTTATTTCAATCATTCCGCTTCATATTCCAGCAGCGAGTATATGAACTATTCCATGTCTATTGATGACTTGGAGAAGAAGGTTGGAATAGACTTCTTTGTCAACCTGCCTGCGGCCATAGGCGACACTAAGGCCGATAAAGCGGAATCGACCAAAGACAGTTGGTGGAAATGAGAATAGGACTCCTTTTAACCATGTTTCTGTTGCCCGCCTCACTGGCGGCGCAACAGGTTGATACGGTGGTTGCTGCATCCCACACCGTGACCAGGGAGCAGATGAACAAAGGTTTGGTTACCAACGGCCTGGATGCCCTTAACGGCCAGTCGGCCGGCGTCACCATTTCAGGCGGTAACCAGGCTGCTATGCTCTCTGCAGTGCGAGTGCGTGGTACAACCTCCCTGACGGGCGGCAACGACCCCCTCATCATAATAGACGGCGTGACCAGCGACATCGCCACCCTCTGCTCGCTATATCCGGGCGACATTGACAGTTTTACTGTGCTCAAGGATGCCTCCGAAACTGCGCAGTATGGCTCCCGAGGGGCATCCGGAGTAATCCGCGTAACGACCATCAAGGGTCGCGGCGGTGATTTCCACGTCTCGTACGACGCCACCTGCGGTTTTGAACGGACATATAAGAATCTGCAGATGCTGTCGGCTGCCCGGTTCCGCGAGGTTAACGATGCCCGTGGCTATTCTTTTTCTGACGGTGGCTATGATTCCGATATGCTCGGGTCCATTCTCCGCACAGGTACGGTCCAGGACCACCACCTTGCCTTTGGCGGCGGCAGCGAAACCAGTCATTTCCGCGCCTCCATAGGCTTGTTGGATCATCGGCAGGTTGTCCAAACCCAGAATAACAAGAACTATAATGTAAAGCTGGATGTGGGACAGAGCGCTTTTGAAGGACGTATGGAGTTCGATTTCGGTATTTTTGCCTCACTCCAACGGCTCGCCGAACTCCATGACCCGCAGCATCTTTTCTACAGTTCGGCAGCTTTTAATCCTACATTTCTTGCAGGCCAGAACAAGGACGGCAGCTACAGCCAGATTCCATCTGCCAGCCAGATAAACAACCCTGTGTCGCTGTTGGAGAAGACGTATAATACAGAGAACGCCCATTTCAATACCCATCTGCAGATGGCGGCCCATCTTACCAAAGAACTGACACTGACTGCTTTCGCTTCTTACAGCTATAACGCGGGCGGTGCAAGCCACTTTTTCCCGTCCATAATATGGAGCGGGGGAGAGGCTTACCGCAACAGCGAGATTATCCGCGATGGGATTGCTTCGTTAGTCCTGGATTATAAGAAGACGTTGGGTGCACATAGTTTTGGGGCCACTTTCCTGACCGAGGCTCAGCAGACGGTCTCCAGCGGGTTCTATGTTACCACCACCGGTTTCAAGACAAATGCCTTTGGCCTGTCGGCAATTCAAGCAGGAAGCGTGCGTCCCTGGGATGGCACGGCCAGCTATGATGCCGACGTGCGCCTGTTGTCGTTTATGGCTGAAGCAAACTACTCATACAGAGGTGTTTATTCGATTGCTGCCAGCCTCCGTGCAGATGCGTCGTCCAAGTTCGGTCCTAACAACCGATGGGGTCTTTTCCCGTCGGTTTCGGGCAGCTGGCTTGCCAGTGGCGAAGATTTCCTCAAGGATGTCGAGTGGCTCAGCAATCTCAAGTTCAACGCGGGATTCGGCCTCTCAGGCAATCAAGGAGCGCTTGGACCTTACAACTCCCTGGAACTTGTCGAGCCCACCTCCGTTGTCAACCTCGACGGCAATCCGGAGGTCGCATTTTCCATTATCCGCAATGCTAATCCAGACCTGAAGTGGGAGGTGCGACAGAGCGTCAATGTCGGTATGGAATCGGCTTTTGCAGACAACAGGGTGGTGTTTACAGCAGAATATTATTACTCGCTGACGCGCGATATGCTCTATGACTATCAAGTGAGCGTTCCACCGTTTGCATACGACCATCTGATGGCAAATCTGGGAAAAATGTCCAATAGCGGCTTCGAGTTCGGCCTTGGCGTAAATGTCATCCGCCGCAACGATATGCAGCTGAATGTCAATATGAACATGTCGCTTCAGCGCAACAAACTGATCTCCCTCTCCGGTTATTGGCAGGGACAGTTGCTGGAGGCGCCGGAGGTTGCGGGCATCGCTTCTATGAATGGCGCGGGCTTTCACGGTGGTGACAACGACGTTACCTATCAGATTGTCGGGCAGCCTCTCGGTGTATTCTACCTGCCGCATTGCACAGGCCTGGCACAGGCTGCCGATGGCACTTACTACTACGAAACTGACGGCGAAAACCATTTGTGCGGTCAGGCCTCGCCGAAGGCGCTGCTTGGGAGTAACATAAGTTTCAGATATAAGGCGGTGGATATTTCCGTACAGGCCAACGGCGCTTTCGGACACAAGATTTTCAACGGCACGGCACTGACTTATATGAATATGGGTTCACTGCCTTATTACAATGTTTTTGCAGACGCTCCGCAGGCCAACATCGTGGACCAGACGGTCACGGATTACTGGCTCGAGAAGGGCGATTATCTCAATATAGATTATGTCACCGTCGGGTGGAATGTTCCTCTGCGCGGCATCCTGCGCAACCTGCGTATTTCGGCATCGGTGAATAACCTGCTCACCATCACCGGTTATTCGGGCCTTTCGCCTATGATAAACTCGTATGTGGCTGGGCCCACGTTCGGTTTGGACGACAAAATTTCTTACCCTGTTTATCGCTCGTTTACGGCGGGCATCAGCATCCAGTTCTAGTATGAAAAAGATTCTTTACATAATGACGGCGGTGCTGCTCTGTTCCTGCGGCTTCCTGGACGAAACACCCCGCTCACAGTTGCCGGCAGAAGATATTGTCGCCGATAACAATATGCTCTATCTGAATACGTTGGGGCCGTTGTACGCCTTGTTTGGCGGCACCGATTTCTCACAGGGACTGGCGGGGACCTACCGCGGCGTGTACGACCTAAATACCATTACGAGCGATGAGGCGCTGCTGCCCACCCGCAGTGGCGACTGGTACGACGGAGGCCTATGGCAACGGCTGCATCTGCATACCTGGAATGTGGGCGAAGGGCCCATAAAGGACACGTGGAACTATCTCTACAAGGTGATTGTGTTGGCAAATCAGGCGATAGAAGATCTTTCGGGAAACGAAGCATGGCGTCATGAAGCCTGCGCAATCCGGGCGCTGTTCTATTATGAACTGCTCGATTTGTACGGCAACGTGCCGCTGGTAGTCTCTACCAGGGTCTCGATGGCCGATGTGGAACAGTCGCCGCGTGCGTCTGTGTTCAATTTTGTGGTGGAACAGTTGGAACAGGCCTGTGCGTTTCTGCCTCTAGAGCGAAGCAATACCTACGGAACCTATTATGGCCGGATCACCCGTCCGGTGGCGTGGTTCCTGCTGGCAAAATTGTGGCTCAACGCTCCGGTCTATGCCGGGGTGGAGAATTTGAGCGAGGTAGTGCGTTACTGCGACCTGCTTGCTGGGGCTGGTTATGAACTTGAAAGCGACTATGCCTCCAATTTTGCGGTCTTCAACGAGAATTCACGGGAGAATATCTTTGTGATTCCGATGGACAAGCGCCTTTACAGCGCCCAGAATCAATATCTGTTCCGCTCTCGCCACTACGACCACGCTGCCGCCTGCGGTTTTACGGGCGAGAACGGCACTTCCGCCACTCTGGAGGTGTTGGAGGCCAACAACTATCGTTCTTTAAATCAGGATCCCCGCTTTGACATTAATTATTGGGCAGGGCAAGCTACTGACTTGAACGGGAATCCGGTTGCTGGCGTAATATATCAGCCAGAAGTGATTGCATTGGATGTGACCGGCCGTGCAAACGAAAAACTGGCCGGAGCCCGTATGAAGAAATACGAACTGGACCCCTCTGCAATGAAAGACGGCAAGTTGATGGACAACGACTGGGTGATGTTCAGATATGCCGACGTGTTGCTTATGAAGGCGGAGGCGCTGCTGCGTAGCGGTTCTGCCCCCGAGGCACTTGCTTTGGTGAATCAGGTGCGCAAGCGTGCCGGAGCGACCCCGCTGCTCTCTCTCTCCGAATCCGATTTGCTGCGGGAGCGTATGATAGAGTTTGCGTGGGAGGGATGGCGCCGCCAGGACCAGATACGCTTTGGTACCTATACTTCCGAATGGTCAAGCCGCCCTGAACTACCTGGCGAAGTAGAGACCGGTTACACCTCTTTGTTCCCAATTCCGGCCGATATATTGGTATTGAACCCGCTTCTGGAGCAGAACCCCGGATATTAACAGCTATGGAGCACGACGTTATAGATTTGATGATGCACCACGGTGTGAAGCCCACCGCCAACCGCATTTTGATTGCGCGGGCCCTGGCGGGAGCCGGGCGGCCTATGTCCATGGCAGAGCTTGAAGATGTTATAGGCAGCGTGGACAAGAGCGTGATCTCGCGTACGCTTGCCCTTTTTCGCGAACGATAAACGAAAACAGATATGGCACACGAACATCATCACGAACATAACGAAGACGGAATCAAGGAATCGCTGATACGCATAGCGGTATCTTCAGTGCTGCTGATTGGGGCCGTATTAATCGAGCATAAATTCAATCTGCCCAGGTGGCAGTTGCTGCTGATATATCTGGTGCCCTATCTGGTGGCCGGATTCGATACTTTGAAGGAGGCGGTCGAGAGCTTGGCTCACGGAGAAGCTATGGACGAAAACTTCTTGATGAGCATCGCCACAATCGGCGCGCTTTGCATCGGCTTTCTGCCGGATGCCGAGCCGCAGTTTACTGAGGCGGTATTTGTAATGTTGTTTTTCCAGATAGGCGAATTGTTCGAGCATATCGCAGAGGGACGCAGTCGACGCAGCATAGCTCACCTGATGGATATCCGGCCCGACACTGCCAATCTGGAGCGCAACGGCGCGCTGGTGGTGGTTGCACCGCAGGATGTTGCTGTGGGCGATATTATCGTGGTGAAGCCGGGTGAGAAAGTGCCGATGGACGGCGTAGTGCTGGAAGGCACATCTTCGCTTGACACCGTGGCGCTTACCGGCGAGAGCGTGCCTCGCGGAGTGACCGTCGGTGACGAGATAATCTCCGGCTGCGTGAATCTCTCCGGAGTGCTTCGCGTACGCGTGACCAGGGAATTCGGCGAATCCACAGCATCCAAGATTCTGGAGTTGGTAGAGCACGCGGCGGACAACAAGTCCCGCAGCGAGCATTTCATAACCCGTTTTGCGAGGGTTTACACTCCGATTGTGGTGGCTGCGGCGGTGCTGCTGGCGGTGGTTCCGCTCCTGTTTGGCGGGCAGTTATCCACCTGGCTCTACCGGGCGCTGATGTTCCTGGTAGTGTCTTGTCCCTGCGCGCTGGTTATCAGTGTTCCGCTGGCCTTTTTCGGCGGAATAGGAGGCGCTTCCCGCAAAGGCATTCTGGTCAAGGGCTCGAATTATCTGGAAGCGCTCTCAAAGCTGAATACGGTAGTGTTTGACAAGACCGGCACCCTCACCGAGGGTGTCTTCGAAGTTACGTCCGTCCATCCGGAAGTCATCTCAGATAATGAACTTCTGCACCTGGCCGCGCATGTAGAAAGTCTCTCTACTCACCCGATTGCTGCTTCTTTGAGGGCTGCGTATAAAGATATAGACGACGATTGCACTGTCGAAGGTATTGAGGAGGTCTCCGGCAAAGGTATCCGAGCCGTGATAAACGGCCGCACTGTGTGTGTGGGCAATGCTGCGATGATGGAGTCGGTCGGCGCCGCCTGGCACGATTGCGAAAAGACCGGCACCATTGTGCACGTGGCTATCGAAGGAACTTATGTGGGCCATATAGTGATTTCCGACCGCGTCAAGGCCGATTCCGCTGAGGCCGTGGCTGCTCTCAAGGCCGCCGGCGTTTCCCGCACCGTGATGCTCACCGGCGATGCCGAGCCGGTCGGCCGCGCCGTGGCTGAAGAACTCGGTCTTGACTCTTGGTTCGCTGGGTTGCTGCCCGCCGACAAAGTGCAGAAAGTGGAGGAGCTGCTGGCAGATAAATCCGGTACACTGGCATTCGTGGGTGACGGAATTAACGACGCTCCCGTGCTTGCCCGCGCCGACATCGGAATTGCAATGGGCGCTCTGGGCAGCGATGCGGCAATAGAGGCCGCCGACGTCGTGCTGATGGACGACAAGCCTTCCAAGGTCGCCCTGGCTGTGCGCATTGCCCGCCGGACCCTCAGCATCGCCCGCGAAAACACATGGTTCGCAATAGGTGTCAAACTTCTGGTACTCCTTCTCGCCGCCTTCGGCATCGCCACAATGTGGATGGCCGTCTTCGCAGACGTCGGCGTCACCGTCCTCGCCGTCCTCAACGCCATGCGCGCCCTGCGGTAGAGTTGGACTTTTTGTCAGCAGAAAGTGTCAAAATGTCCACTATAAGCATCTGGCACTGCGTTTGATTAAACTCATAGCGACTCCGCAAGGGGTCCCGGAAATAAGGTCCGCGAGGGCTGCAAACCGGAACGATTAAAGTTTTTGAACTATGTTACCTATGAGAAGAACGCAAGACAGTTGGCTGCCGGACATTTTCAATGACTTTTTCGACAACAGCTGGATGACCAGGGCAAATTATACGGCCCCTGCAATCAATGTAATTGAAAACGAAAAAGAGTACGATGTGGAACTTGCCGCACCGGGACTTGACAAGGATGATTTCAACGTCCGCGTGGACAACGAGGGCTATCTCCACATCAATATGGAGAAGAAATCGGAACATAAGGAAGACAAGAAGAAAGGCCGCTACCTGCGCCGTGAATTCTCTTACGAGAAGTTCCAGCAGACCCTGCTGCTCCCCGATGACGTGGACTGCGATAAGATAGAGGCCAAGGTAGAAAAGGGCGTTTTGAATGTGCACCTGCCCAAGAAAGAAGTGGTTGTTCAACCTGCCGCAACCAAACAGATCGACATCAAATAGGCGTTCAGCCTATATGGTTTGTAAAAAGAGCGCAACCAAACGGCTGCGCCCTTTTTTATTGTTTGTCCTGCTTGTCCTTCTTTTTGGTGAACCGCACCGACCAGAGGATGATTACGGTGCCGGCGGTAACGATTGCGGACAAGGCCAGTAAACCGGCACCGGCAGCGAGGCCGATGACGGCGGTGATAAAGATGCATGCGGCGGTGGTCAGGCCGATGATGCCGTCGGAACCCTTGAGGATGAGGCCGGCGCCGATAAAGCCAACGCCGGTGAGAACTTGTGCGGCTATACGGCCCGGATCGCCGTTATGTAACCCCATATTGTCCTGGCAAATATAGATGGATATGATCATCGCCAAAGCCGAGGCGGTGCTTATAAGTATAAACGTGCGGAAGCCGGCAGGGTGGTGGTGTATCTGCCTTTCGGCTCCGATGGCCGCACCCAGAAGAAGGGCGATTCCGACGCGTATCAGGGCTGTCGTGAGAGAAATGGGTTCCATTTTAGTTTGTATTGCAGTCACAAATATAACCTTATTTTTATTTGTTTTTCCCTATCTTTGCGCAAATTAGACAAGTTCGATATGAAAATAAGCGACAACAAAGTAGTACATTTAGTATATCAGCTGGAAGTGGACGGACAGATTGCCGACAGCTGCGACGCATCGCGTCCCCTGGAATTCATATTTGGAGCAGGCTATCTGCTTCCGAAATTCGAAGAGAACATAGAGGGCAAGACTGTCGGCGACAAGTTTGACTTTCGCCTTACTGCCGCCGAGGGCTATGGAGAATACGACCACCGCGCCGTTATCGACCTGCCCAAGAACATTTTCGAGCGTGACGGCGAGTTCGCCTCTGACATCGTCTTTGTGGGCAATATCATCCCTATGATGAGCCAGCAGGGCGGCGTTATGCCCGGCAAGGTGCTGGAGATCGGCACCGACTCGGTCAAGATGGACTTCAACCATCAGATGGCCGGCAAAGACCTCCATTTTACCGGCGAAATACTGGTGGTACGTGACGCTACCGAAGAAGAACTTCGCGACGGCCTCCACGGCGAGCGCAAGGGCTGTGGCGGATGCAAGGGCGGAAACTGCGGCGATGGCGGCTGCGAATCGGGCTGCTGCAATCAATAATCTGAAAGTATGGCAAAAATCACCAAAAAAGAGCAGATTCTGATCCGCATCACGGGCAAGGACCGCGCAGGTCTTACCGCATCCGTGATGGATATTCTGGCCCGATATGACGCCCAGATTCTGGACATCGGACAGGCCGATATCCACAGCAGCCTGTCGCTGGGCATCCTTATCAGAATCTCTGCCAAGAGTTCCGGTCAGGTGATGAAGGAGCTGCTGTTCAAGGCCACCGAACTGGGCGTTGCCATCGGCTTCGAACCGGTCACGGACGATGATTACGAAGATTGGGTCGGCCGTCAGGGCAAGAACCGCTACATCCTCACCATCATTGCCCGCAGTCTCTCGGCAAAGCAGATTGCCGCAGCGGCAAGGGTGATATCCAATCACGGACTCAATATCGATTCCATCAAGCGCCTTACCGGCCGTATGAGCCTCAAACAGCCCAACGGTGCGGTGCGCAGCTGCATCGAATTCTCAATCCGCGGCGTGCCCGACGACCGGGATGCCTTGCAGGCAGAACTGATGCACATTTCGTCCGAAATGGGCATCGACTTCTCTTTCCAGAGGGACAATATGTTCCGCCGTATGCGCCGCCTGATCTGCTTCGATATGGATTCGACGCTGGTGCAGACGGAGTGCATAAACGAGCTGGCAGCCCGCGCCGGAGTCGGCGACAAAGTCAAGGCCATCACGGAGAGCGCGATGCGCGGCGAAATCGATTTCAAGGAGAGTTTCCGCCGCCGGGTGGCGCTTCTCAAGGGTTTGGACGCCTCCGTTATGCAGGATATCGCAGAGAATATGCCTATCACCGAGGGTGTCGACCGCCTGATGGGGGTTCTCAAACGCGCCGGCTACAAAATCGCAATCCTAAGCGGAGGATTCACCTACTTCGGTGAATACATCCAGCGTAAGTACGGCATCGATTACGTATATGCAAATGAACTGGAGATTGGCGAAGACGGCAAATTGACCGGCCGGTATGTCGGCGACATCGTAGACGGGAAGCGCAAGGCCGACCTGCTCAAGCTCATCGCCCAGATGGAAAAGGTCAACCTGGAACAGACAATCGCCGTAGGTGACGGCGCCAACGACCTGCCTATGCTTTCCGCCGCCGGCCTGGGCATCGCCTTCCACGCCAAACCGCGCGTAGTGGAAAGTGCCCGCCAGAGCATCAACACCATCGGCCTGGACGGCGTGCTATATTTCCTCGGTTTCAAAGACAGCTACCTTGGCAAGCAAGGCAGGATGCAATAATCTTTTACCATGAATCTCGCCCAGCTTTTCAAACATATCAGGCCATTCGTGCGGCCATATCGCTGGCTTGTGGTCATCACGCTGGTGTTGACGCTCATCGGCTCTTTGATGGCGCAGGTAAACGCGATTGTGCTGGACAAAACGGTGGACGCCATCAACGCCCTTATCGGCACCGATTTCACCTGGGCCCAGGCGGCACGTATCCTCACCATTATCTCGATAGTGCTGCTGAGTAAGGAAATCCTTTCTGCGGTAATAACCTTTGCCCAGAACTATTTCGGAGAGCGGATGCGCATCTTTGTCTCCCGCGATCTCGCCCAAAGCGTCATAGAGAAGGTACTAACCTTCCGTATGGCCTACTTTTCCCAGGATGCCAACGCTACCGGAAAAGTCCAGTCCAGAATTGACCAGGGCGTGAGCAGCATCTCCCGTACGGTGCAGAATTTCTTTATAGATCTGCTGCCGCTGTTCACCACTGCGGTACTTGCGCTGATACTGATGTTCGCCGCCAATGTCTACGTAGGCCTCGTGGCGCTGGGCATAGTGCCGGTTTACTTCTGGATTACCTATCGCCAGGCCAAGCGGCTCAAAGGATGGCGGCGTGAGATGCGCGGCTATCTGGAGACCAAGAGCCAGGGCATCAAGAATATTATCGATTCGATAAATGTAATCAAGAGCTTCAACCGCGAAGGGATTGAGGCGGCCAAACAGCTTGAAATCCAGAACAATGTCACCGCCAATCAGGTCAAGACACGCCAGGTAAGCTTCTATTATTCCGGTGTAAAGAGTTTCGTGAAGCAGGTCGGTACAGTTCTGGTGATAATCCTGACCGCATATCTGGTGTTGAGTGACTATCCCGGAATGAGCATCGGTAAAATAATGTATCACGTGATGCTCTTTTCCAACGTGATTGCCCCGATTACCCAGCTGCAGCGCATCTTCGATGATGTGAACGACGCCTTGATTTATGCAGAAGGTTTCTTCAGCATCCTCGATTCCGACGAGGAGATAGAGCCCACGGGCAGCTATCGTCCGGAGAAGATTTACGGCCGGTTTGAACTGCGCGACGTAGACTTCACTTATCCCAACGGCACCCAGGCGCTGTTCGGGGTGAATATGGTAATCGAGCCAGACAAGATTACCGCATTGGTGGGCCTTTCCGGCGCCGGCAAAAGTACCATAGTGAACCTGCTGGACAAATTCTACGAGCCGCAGGTTGGCACCATCACACTTGACGGCGTGGATTTGCGCGAATACGACACCAAGTATCTTCGCGAAAACATCGGTCTGGTGCTCCAGAAGAACCATATCTTTGACGGGACAATAGAAGAGAACATCCTCTACGGCAAGCCCGACGCTACTCACGAAGAGGTTGTGGAGGCGGCCAGGAAGTCATATATCTACGACCAGATAATGGCGCTTCCCAAGCAGTTCGAAAACAAGGCTTCAGACCTCTCCGGCGGCCAGCAGCAGCGCATCGCCATCGCCCGTATGTTCCTCAAGAATCCGCCCATCATTTTCCTTGACGAACCCACCGCCAGCCTGGATGCCATCGCCACCGAACAGATCAAGAACAGCATCGACGCCATAAAGCAAAACCGCACGGTCATCATCATTTCTCACAGCATATCCCAGATTATCGACAGCGAGATGGTTTATGCGCTGCAGAACGGCCGTGTCGAGGAGAGCGGCGATCCTGACACAATTTATAAGAAAGGCGGCGTGTACAAGGATATCATCGATGCCAGCGCCCGCAGCCTCAACATAGAGAAGATTGCGAGGACAATATCAGAAAATTAAATTTTGATTTCTCAGAAGATTTCCCGTACTTAGTAGGTTATTTTGAACCGTAGGTACAATGGAAGAAGAGAAAGTTCTGACGCTTGCCGACATCCCTGAAAAGGGACGGTGCGTCATCGCCAAGATTCACGGCCACGGAGGTTTCCGCAACCGCATCATGGAGCTTGGCTTTATCAAGGGACAGACAATCAGCGTACTTAAGAATGCGCCGCTGCGCGACCCAATCGAGTATGAGATACTCGGCAGTCACGTTTCCCTCCGGCGCAGCGAGGCCCGCAACATCGAGGTCGTTTCCCTGGACGAGAATTACCACCCCGACTTCAATTTCAACGGTACTATTGAAGAGCACGTCAAGGCTGAGGTAGAAGCAATCACAAAGCACATAACCGTGGCCCTTGTGGGCAACCCGAATTGCGGCAAGACCTCTTTCTTCAATTTCGCCACAGGCCTTCACGAGAAAGTGGGCAACTACAGCGGCGTCACTGTCGATTCAAAGGTGGGCACATTCCACCACAACGGTTATACGATCGATTTGGTTGACCTGCCGGGCACATATTCCCTTACTGAATATTCTCCTGAGGAGTTATACGTCCGCAATTATATAGTCAATCAGAAGCCCGACCTGGTGCTGAACATTGTGGACGCCGGTAATCTGGAGCGCAACTTGTTCCTGACCACCCAGCTGATTGACATGAACCCCCGCATAGTGATGGCGCTGAATATGTACGACGAGCTGCAGGCGAGCGGTGACAAGCTGGACCACGTGAGTCTCTCAAAGATGCTCGGCTTCCCCATCGTGCCGGTAATCGCCCGTACGGGGCAGGGAATTGACGACGTGCTGGAGCAGATAGTAAAGGTGTACACCGATGCCGAAGGCGCCACCAAACACATCCATATCAACTATGGCGACAATGTGGAACCGCACATTGCAAAGATAAAGAACCTGGTGGAGGCGAACCAGGAAATACGCGACGATTACCACGGGCGATACGTTGCCCTGAAACTCATAGAGAATGACAGTGTTACTCACAAAAGCCTTGAGAAATATCCTAATTATCAGCAAATAAAACAAGCTAGTAATAAGGCTCGCGAAGCGCTCGAGAGAGAGTATCACGACGACATTGTGAGCGTTGTTTCCGTTCTTAAATACGGTTTCATAAAGGGCGCCCTGAGCGAAACCCTGACCCCAGCAAAAGTAGATAAGAGAAAGAAGTCATATACCCTGGATTCGATTCTGACCAACAAATGGCTCGCCATTCCCGCCATGATTCTTTTGATTTGGCTGATGTTTACCGCTACCTTCAAGCTTGGCGCATATCCGCAGGCCTGGTTGGAGCAGGGCATAGCCGCCCTTGGCAGCTGGGTCGGTTCGATAATGCCTGAAGGTATGCTCCGCGACCTGATAGTGGACGGCATAATAGCCGGAGTCGGCGGCGTTCTGGTATTCCTGCCCAACATCCTGATATTGTTCCTGTTCATATCATTCTTCGAAGACAGCGGATATATGGCCCGCGTAGCGTTTATTATGGACAAGCTGATGCACCGCATCGGCCTCCACGGCAAGTCGTTTATTCCATATATAATCGGCTTCGGCTGCGGTGTGCCGGCTATTATGGCAACCCGCACCCTGGAAAGCCGCAAGGACCGCATCCTGACGATAATCACCATACCGTTTATGTCCTGCTCGGCCCGTCTGCCGCTGTTCCTGCTGTTTGTGTCGGCCTTCTTCAAGAAGAATCAGGCGCTTGTGCTTATAGGACTGTATTTAATCGGCATACTGGTGGCTGTAATAACCTCTTTGCTGATGAAGAAACTGGTGTTCAAGAACACCGACGACCAGTTTGTGATGGAATTGCCGCCGTATCGTTTTCCGACACTGCGAAATGTGCTGCTCCATATGTGGGAGAAGAGTGCGCAGTATCTCAAGAAGATGGGTACCGTGATTCTGGCCGCATCCATAATCATCTGGGCGCTGGGCTATTTTCCCATGGCCAAGGCGGGACAGACTGCTGCAGAACAGACGGCACAGTCGTACATTGGCCAGGTTGGCAAGGCCATCCAGCCTGCATTCGCGCCGCTGGGCTTCGACTGGAAGATGAGCGTGAGCCTTCTCACCGGCTTCGCCGCCAAGGAGGTCGTGGTATCGTCGCTGGGCGTGCTTTATTCTCCCGACGGAGAAGAGGCGGAAGGGGCCTCGCTTGCAGGCAATCTGAAAGCCGCCACGGACATCTCCGGCAATCCCGTGTTTACAAAGCCGGTGGTGTGGTCGTTCCTGCTGTTTGTGCTGCTCTATTTCCCGTGCGTGGCTGCAGTGAGTGCCGTGCATAAGGAGGCCGGCCGCAAATGGGCCTGGTTCACGGTTATCTACACCACTGCCGTAGCTTGGATTGTATCGTTCATCGTTTACCACATTTTACTGTTGTAATGGTACAGGAGATTATAGCATACGTGATAATCGCGCTCACGGCAGGTTTCATCGTTTACAGCCTTTTCTTCAAAAAGAAAAAAGGGTGCAGCGAGGAATCATGTACCGGTTGTCCGTACTGCAACTCCTGCAAAGACGCCCGCCGCGAATAGTAGCGGGCAGATGCCTTGCATGAATTGGGTTGCGACCGGCTGATAAGGGAGCAACCAATTACATGCGGAGGCCTATGCCGGGCAAATCAATTATTAATAGTATCTTCGCAGTATGAATCCGAATGCTGAGCTGCTGCGGGAATATGCCGCGAAATACAACGACCCGGTCTATTTCCGGGAAGATCCGATAATCTTCCCGAAACGATTCGCAGAGCTCTATGCCCGCGGCGAAGCCGACCTCAAGGACGTGGAGGTGGCGGCGGTGATTGCCGCCCATCTGGCCTGGGGCCGTCGCTCTATGATTGTGCGCGACTGCGGCAGGGCTCTGGACGAGATGGGCTGGAAGCCGTATGACTATGTTATGAAGGGGTGTTACCGATGCGAGCCATGCTCGCTGCACCGCACCGTCAAGTGGAGCGAATTTGCGGACATCTGCGGCGCTTTAAAGGCCTACTACGAGTCAAACGATACTCTGGAGCACCTTTCTCCGGACGAATTCAGAACACGAATATACTGCCGCAAAAGCGACCCCTCCGCCGCCAACAAGAAGATCAATATGCTCCGCCGGTGGATGGTGCGCCGCGACGGCAAGGTCGACCTTGGTCTCTGGCACGATTCATCGCCCGCCGACCTTATCATCCCGCTTGACGTTCACGTTCATACAGTAGCCAAAGAAATGGGGTTGACGACTCTCAATAGCGCCGACATCAGGACTGCCCTTGAAATCACGCGAGAGCTGTCGGAAATCTTTCCCGGCGACCCGTGTCTTGGAGATTTTGCCCTTTTCGGCTACGGAGTCACCCGTAAATAGGGTACATGGCATTTTTTTAGTATATTTGGTGGATTAAATGCCACGCAATGCCCAAACTTTTTATCATTTCGGGTTGTAATGGCGCCGGTAAGACCACGGCGTCCTATACCATTCTCCCTGAAATGTTCGGTTTGCGCGAGTGCGTCAATTCCGACGAGATAGCAGAGCGCCTTTCACCTAACAAGCCCGAGGCGGCGGCAATCCGCGCCAGCCGCATCATGCTGGAGCGAATGAACGAACTTATGGACAAGCGGGCCGACTTCGGTGTGGAAACTACTCTGGCCACCCGAAGCCTGCTGAGGGTGATAGAAGACGCCAAGAGCCTGGGTTATGTGGTAATCTTGATTTATTTCTGGCTCAATTCTCCCGACCTGGCGGTAGAGAGGGTCGCCCGTCGCGTTGCCTCCGGCGGCCATAACGTCACAGAACCGACCGTCCGCCGCCGATATGTCCAGGGCATCATCAACCTCATGACCCGATACATTCCGGTAGTGGACAGCTGGATGATTTTCGACAATTCGTCGACCCCCGCCGCAATGATTGCAGAAGGCGGCAAGGACGAAATGACAAAGATCCACAACAAGGCTATATACAACAGTTTAACCGAATTACAGTAGATACAAGTGAAAAGATTATCCCTGATTCTGACATTGGTCTTCTGCTGCACAGTCTCTTATGCACAGGCCATCGATGTCCATCCCAAGGCCCCTTCGGTGCCGGAATATGTCGATTTTGCCGGCGACCGCATCACCTTTGACCGTGACGATCTTTACGAGCGTATGGACCGCGAGTTGATGACATTTACCTATATGCACACCACAAGCAGCCTGATGCTCAAACGCAGCGTCCGCTATTTTTCACAGGTGGTGCCGATCCTTAAAGAGAGGGGCATTCCGGAAGATTTGAAGTATCTGATGGTGATAGAGAGCAACCTCGACCCCAAGGCGGTGTCTGTTTCCGGCGCGGCCGGTCTCTGGCAGTTTACGAAGGCGACGGCGCGGCAGTACGGCCTGGAAGTTACAGAAGAGGTGGATGAGCGCTACAATATTGAAAAAGAGACGATTGCCGCCTGCAAATATCTCAAGGAGGCATACAACAAGTATCACGACTGGATGACCGTGGCGGCCAGCTACAATGCAGGGCAGGGTGGCATCTCCCGCCGCCTGCAGGACCAGAAAGAGGAGAGCGCCCTGGATCTCTATCTTCCGGAAGAGACTTCCCGATATATGTTCAGGGTGTTGACGGCCAAGCTTTTCATGGAGCATCCGGAACGTTTCGGCTATGATATAACCGGTTCTGAGCTTTATTCATACCGCAAACCCGCAAAGGTGGTTACCGTCACCGGACCAATCCCTTCGCTGGTGGAGTTTGCAAAAAACAACGGTGTGAGCTATGCCGCATTAAAGCGGGCGAACCTTTGGTTGCGTGGCGATAAACTGACCAATTCCGGAGGCAAAGCATATCAGATTATTATCCCGGCGTTGCGCTAATCCAAATTTTTTTAATATATTTGTTCTAATTGGAACTAATTCAAACAAACTAATAAACCTTAAAAACAATGAAAAAACTTTTTGCAATCATCGCGATTCTGTTCGTGACCGTTACTGCAGTCAATGCCCAGACCTATAGCAAGGCTATCGGTATCGAAGGTGGCTGGCAAGGCACAGGCCTTACTTTCAAACAGTTCACCAGCGGCGGCAACTTTATGGACTACAAGATCAATGTTGATTTCTGGCATCCCGATACATTTGCTGCCATTGGTAGCGTTACATACGATTTCAACGTTCCCCTGGGTGCTGATTTCCACTTCTTCTATGGTCTTGGCGTAGAGGCTGGTTTCTTCTCAGGCAAATACCGTGAGTATAATTACACCGGTAACCTGATGGCAGGCGCATTCGGCAACATCGGTCTGGAATATGACTTCGCTACCATTCCGTTTGCTCTCTCAGTTGACTGGAACCCCGGTGTCCGCCTCGTAGTAGGTCACGACCTCGGCTTCGGCTTCAACTTCACCGGAGTTTGCATGGGTCTCAAATATACCTTCTAAAGACTACTCCATTAGTTTTTTATATTTGAAGCGCTTGGGCTCTACATTGCCCAGGCGTTTCTTTTTGTTCTCTTCGTATTCGGAGTAGTTGCCGTCGAAGAAAACCACCTGGCTGTCGCCTTCGAAGGCGAGGATGTGGGTGGCGATACGGTCCAGGAACCAGCGGTCGTGGCTTACGACAACAGCGCAACCGGCGAAGCCGTCGAGACCCTCCTCCAGGGCGCGGATGGTGTTCACGTCCACGTCGTTGGTGGGTTCGTCAAGCAGCAGCACGTTGCCCTCGTCCTTGAGAGTGAGGGCCAGGTGAAGGCGGTTGCGTTCGCCGCCGGAGAGGATGCCGCACTTCTTTTCCTGGTCGGCACCTGAGAAATTGAAACGGGATATCCAGGCGCGGGCATTGATCTCGCGGCCTCCCATACGGACCCATTCCGAATCTCCCGCCACGGTTTGGTAGACGGTCTTTTCGGGATCTATCGACTTATGCTGCTGGTCTACATATGCCAGTTTCACCGTTTCGCCTATTTCGATGTCGCCGGTGTCGGGTTTCTCTATGCCCATAATAAGGCGGAAAAGGGTGGTCTTGCCGGCTCCGTTAGGGCCGATTACACCCACAATGCCTGCCGGCGGCAATTCAAAGTTCAGGTGTTCGAAAAGCACGCGCCCGTCGTATGCCTTGGAGACATCGTTGAACTTGATAACCTTGTTCCCAAGATGAGGTCCGTTGGGAATATAGATTTCCAGGTTTTCTTCTTTCTGCTTGACATCGGCGCTGGCCAGTTTCTCGTAGGCGCCCAGACGGGCTTTCTGCTTGGCCTGGCGGGCGCGCGGTGCCATACGCACCCATTCCAACTCGCGTTCGAGGGTCTTGCGGCGTTTGCTCTCCTGTTTCTCTTCCTGAGCCAGGCGCTTGGTCTTCTGGTCCAGCCACGATGAGTAGTTGCCTTTCCAGGGAATGCCTTCGCCGCGGTCCAGCTCCAGAATCCAGCCGGCAACGTTATCCAGAAAGTAACGGTCGTGGGTCACGGCAATAACGGTGCCCTTGTATTGCTGCAGGTGGGCCTCCAGCCACTGGATACTCTCGGTGTCGAGGTGGTTGGTGGGCTCGTCCAAAAGCAGCACGTCTGGCTGCTGGAGCAGCAGGCGGCAGAGCGCCACGCGGCGGCGTTCACCGCCGGAAAGGTTCTTTATTATGGCATCCGACGGGGGACACTGCAGGGCGTCCATGGCCCGCTCCAGCTTGGAGTCGATTTCCCAGCCGCCGGCGTGGTCTATGAGTTCCGTGAGTTCTCCCTGGCGTTCGATGAGTTTATTCATCTGGTCGTCTTCCAGCGGTTCGCAGAACTTGACGCCTATCTCGTTGTATTCGTTAAGCAGATCCATAACCTCC
The DNA here is from genome assembly GCA_017561665.1 of Bacteroidales bacterium. GTDB lineage: Bacteria > Bacteroidota > Bacteroidia > Bacteroidales > UBA932 > Equibacterium. The sequence goes on from JAFZBQ010000060.1 coordinate 56,349, forward strand.
TGAACGCCTTCCTGCACCACTTCCAGTACGGTCTTGTCGGGATCCATCTCCGGCTCCTGCGCCAGGTAGCCTACAGAGTAGCCCGGCGCCCAGACGACCTCGCCGCGGTAGCCTTTTTCTATGCCGGCGATAATCTTGAGCAGGGTTGATTTACCGCTGCCGTTGAGGCCTATGATGCCGATCTTGGCACCATAGAAGAAGCCCAGATATATATCCTTGAGTATGATTTTGTTATTGTGCGGCAACACCTTGCCCACACCGTTCATCGAGAATATGATTTTTTCGTCTGCCATAGTGTTATTCTTCTATGAGTTTCCAACCTTTCGGAAGTGAGATGTCGTAGTCGAAGGTGCCGTCCTTGCAGGTCCAGTCGAGCTTGATATTACCACCGTTGACGGGGAGGAGTGAGTGACACTCCCCGAGACCGGTGTCGCGAAGACGCAGGGTGACTGTCTTGCTTTCGCGGTCAACCTTGTACAGGCCGGCGGCGTCGCGATAAAGCGCGTGTGCCACGTGAGCGGCAAAACCGTGGTTGCAGCTTGCCTCTGCAGTCATATTCTCCCAGAGTGTGCCTGTCTGGTTTGCCATAGGGAGGTAGAAATCTACCAGCTCTTTTACCGACTGCGCTCCAAGATCGTTTTCAGAGAGCAGGTCCATGCGCAGATAGTTGCCGAACAGGGCGTTTGCTTTTGGTACGTCGGGATAGTTGTCCACTGTTTCGCGTATGGGACCGAATTCGGTAGTCATCTTATTCCACAATTCCGGGTAGGTTTCAGGTGTGGCGGTGCGGAAGAAGAAGGCGTAGTATTGACAGGTCTCGGTGTGGTTTGAAGTGCGTTCAAGGGTGCCGTCCGGCAACCGTTTTGCGTTGTCGCAGAAGAAATTGCCGTCGAATGCCTGATTGCGGATGGTCTCCCGCATCGCCTCCGCACGCTCGTGGAGGGCTGCATCGCCGTACAACCGGTCTACTGCATCCAGCATCGCCGCATATTGCATATTGGAGGGATAGTTAACGTCCTGGGTAAAGTGGTTCGCCGCCGACCACTCGATGAAAACCCAACTTTCCAGTCTTTCCAGCAGGCCGTCGGAATTGAGATACCGGTCAAAGAAATCGACCAGGCTGTAGATGCGGCCCCGGAAGGCATCCACCATCTGGCGGTCGCCGCTGCGGGCCAGATATTCTTCCAACTGCAGCACGAACCACATTGCATAGTTGGGAATGTAAGTCCCCCCTTCGAAATTGTCGGAAGGATAGCACATAGGCAACATTCCCTCCGGAATAGTCTTGAAGTGTTCCGGAAGCAGATAGTTCTCCAGGAAATTCTTCTCTACCAGAGTCTCGCCGGAGAGGTCGCATTCCACGCGGGAAGAAAAGTAACTGTCACCAAGCCAGCCGGCGCGCTCGCGGGAAGGACAGTCCATAAAGATGTCCAGGGCGCACTGGCGGATGGTTTGTCGCGCCGCGTCAAATAACTTGTTGAGATCTTCATTGTCACAGCTGAACTGCCCGGCGCCGACGGCACTGTTGCAGTAATCACGCAGATAAAGCCTCTCCAGAGTCGCATCGCCGGAAAAACCAACTTGTGCGAATTGCATAGTGTAAGGCTCAATGCTTTCCAAAGTATAGTGACCCGGCTCAAGCTCAAATGCAACATAGCCTCGGAAAGCCATCCGGTGTTTGAGTTCGCCTTCGGTGAGCAGTTCTTCGAAATCGATGGTCAGCAATGTTTTCTCGCGGACATCGATTTCACAACCCAGAAATCCGCTGTATTCGCGGCCGAAGGTATACAGCTGCTGCCCGGCGTCCAGAATGGAAGCCTCGTGTATGGTGTAGTCGGGGTAGGGTACGCGGCGGACGATGGTGGTCTTTGCCGGCTGAGGCGCCAGCGCAACTTCGCTATCAGAAGAAAACTCCGGGTCTTTCTGCCATGCGTCGTAGCCCTCAGAAAGGATCCAATACTCCATCTGGGTCCTCTGGTAGCTGAACTTTGGCACGTCCTGTTTGCGCTGCTGAAGGTCGTAGGCCCTGAAATCGCGGCCGGTAGCGGCAATAATCCTGCCGCCGGAAATGATTTCTGCCTGCAGGAACGAAGGCTGGCTGAGCAGATAGAACGATTCTGTATTATAGCCGGTAACCTCTATGCTGACCACGTTTTTGCCTTCGTGAAGGAAAGGGGCGATGTCGTAGCAGTCGATTCGGTAAAAGTCATGTGCTGCAACGCACGGCCCGTGGCCCACGAATTCGCCGTTTACCTTAAGACGATAGATGGTACTGGCGGCAATGCGGATGTCGGCGCTCTTGCGGTAATCGATAACGGTCCGGAACGCGAGGGTGAGGTTTGTCTCATTCTCGCGGCCTTCCGCCCAGACGGGCACCGCCTTTTTGAAAGAGTCTATGTTCTGCCTGTCAACCTTTGCGCAGCCGCCGGCGGAGAACATTGCCGCCACTGTCAATGCTGCTAATAAGAGCCTGAATTTCATATTGTTGTCGGTTATTTATACAATTTTATAGCATCGGCGCTGCCGACTATCCAGATGATGTCGCCTTCGGCCATCACCATATCTGGCGAAGGGTTCATATAGGTTTCTTCTCCGCGCTCTATGGCAATCAGCATGCAGCCGGAGTTGCGCATATCCACCATCTGCAGCGATTTGCCGGTAAGCAGCGAATTCTTGTCCAGGACAAACGACTCGACATCGACGGATGTTGTGTTGCCGGCGGGGACAATATCCTCCTTCAGGGCTTTCTTGAAGGCCTCCATACGGTCTTTTGTGCCGACTACCAGGATATCATCGGCGGGATAGAGGTATTCGTCGGCGGAGGGTATGTTAATGATGCGGTTGCCGCGGGTTATCTTGACGATATTGACGCCGTAGTCGCGCCGCAGCGGCACGTCTCGCAGCTGCATCCCGGCATATTTGAAGTCGGACGAGACTTTCAAATTCTCTACAAAAATGTCGTGGCCGCTCATCTTCTCGCGTATGGTAGTGGTCACGGGTGCGTTCTGGCGCTGGTATTCGTCTTTCTGGCGCATATTCTCAAGGAACCTGCTCTCCAGGGTACTTGTGCGCTTGATGAAGATTCTCAGCAGGATGAAGATGGCGGCGGCGATGGCGGCAACCAGAATTACCAGGCCGATGCCGGGCTTGAAATAATGTGACACTACGCCCACTACGAACGATACTGCCAGGAAAATCTTGAGGGCGCTCATTGCAATCAAAGGGCCGCGGCCGGCGGCGGAACTATCGCACCAGATGCCGTCGTACAGCTCTTTATACTTGCCGGAGGCGACAACCATTCCGTAGAGGAAAGGCGTCATAACCAGCAGGGTGATGGCTGCGCATATCAGATTAATCAGGAAAGGGCTGAGGCGCACGAAGTGCTCTTTGGCAAACGGATCCAGGAACATATTGGAGGCCAGCACTATTGCCACCAGCATCACGTTGTAGGGAATCATCCTTACCAGATAGGCCGTGATGAGCTTTTTCCACTGGCTCTCGCGTGCCTGTGAACGGCTGGAGGCGCGGACCTCGCTGAGTGATTTGAACAGATTCGGCGGCAACTTGCGGCTGATGAATCCGTAGAACGGCTCGGAGAGTTTGATGAAGTACGGCGTGGTGAAAGTGGTAATTACCGACACTGCCACAACCACCGGATAGATATAATCCGCCATAACCCCGAGACTTTTGCCCAGGCTGGCAATGATGAATGCGAATTCGCCGATCTGCGCCATCGAAAAGCCGCTGCGCACGGCGCTGTGCAATCCTTGGCCGGCCATCAGCACACCGCTGGTGGCAAACAGGGGAATGCCGATCACCACCACGAATATCAGTATCAGGATCGGCTTCCAGTATTGCACGATTATGGCCGGATCCACCATCATACCTACGGATACAAAGAAGATGGCGCCAAACAGGTCCTTTATGCTTTTGATGGAATGCTCTATATGTTCGCCTTCTATCGTTTCTGCCAGCAGGGAACCCATTACGAAGGCACCCAGTGCGGATGAGAATCCGGCGGCAGTGGCCAGCGCCACCATGCCGAAACACAGGCCCACCGAGAGTATTACCAGCATCTCCTCGTTCATCACCTGCCGCCCTTTCTTGAAGATGGTCGGGATAAGGTACATACCCACTACGAACCAGAGCACCAGGAAGAAGAGGAGTTTGAGCAGCGCCATCACCATCTCTTTCCCTGCAAACTGCTGACTGACGGCCATCGTGCTCAGCAATACCATCAGCACAACCGCCAGCAAATCTTCCACAACCAGAGTGCCGAATACTACGTTTGTAAACGGCATCCCTTTGAGCCCGAGGTCGTCGAAGGCCTTGATTATTATTGTGGTGGAGGACATCGACAGCATACCGCCAAGGAAGATGCGCTCCATGTGGGTCCATCCCATGGCGCCGCCGATTGCCAGACCGGTTACGAACATTCCGGCGAATATGGTGCCGGCGGTAATCAGGGCGCTGCTGCCCACCTTGAGCAGTTTCTTGAAACTGAATTCCAGACCCAGGGCAAAGAGCAGAAAGATTATACCGATCTCTGACCACTGCTCTACATTCTCGGGACTGGTAAGCCCCGGGAACAGGCCGAAGTGCGGCCCTACAAGAAAGCCCGCAACTATGTAGCCGAGTATCAGCGGCTGCTTCAACGCCCTGAATATCAGGGTAATGATGCCGGCTGATATAAATATCAGGGCGAGGTCTTTGACCAGATTAAGGCTTTCGTCCATATTTATTTGCTGGGTCTGCGTTTGAGTTTCTTGTTCCCGGTGGAGAACAACGCAACGACGGCTATCGTTGCAACCGCTGCCACAATATGCCCCGTAGTGACGGGAAGCGACAAGCCGCCAGCTTTCCCGGGAGCCACCATAAAGTAGCATACGCACACGTAGGTGAGGAATGTGGCGGGAATGCCGGTGAACAGCGGGTTCTTGCCGTGCTTATACAGGTATCTGGTAGCTGTCCACAGTACTATCGAGGCCAGCACCTGGTTGGATATGCCTACATAGTTCCATATCGTGGAAAAATCGAACGTACATACCAATACTGCAATCGCGAACATTGGAAAGGCTATGCCGATACGGTTCAGGATGGGTTTCTGGCCGATATGGAAGGCGTCGGCCACTATCAGGCGAAGGCTTCTGAAAGCGGTGTCTCCCGAGGTGATGGGGCAGGCAATCACGCCCAGCAGCGCCACCACGGCGCCGACTTTGCCCAGCCAGTCCTTGCAGATTGCATTGACCAGGATGGCTGGTGTATTGCCGGCAGCGGCTGCAGCGTTAAGCCCTTCGGGACCGTCGGTGTAAGCCATTGCGGTGGTGGCCCAGATTGCGGCCACTATTCCCTCGCATATCATCGCCCCGTAGAACACCGGGCGGCCGTACTTCTCGTTTGGAAGGCAGCGGGCCATAATGGGGCTTTGCGTGCTGTGGAAACCTGAAATCGCTCCGCAGGAAATCACGATGAAGAGCATCGGGAAAAGGATGAACTTGTCGGGATTGCTGTGAAAGTTACGGAAGTTGTCGAAGGTAAGTTCGGTAAGTTGGATACTGCCGCCCAGGCCCTTGACTATCAGGGCGCAGCCCACGGCGACGGCCATGAACAGCAGCACGGCGCCAAGATAGGGATATATGCGCCCTATGATCTTGTCTATCGGCACCAGGGTGGCCAGTATGTAATAGACAAAGATGATGATGACCCAGAACAGCTTGCTGACCGGCGCCAGGGTATTGAGCAGGTCGGCTGGACCTGTCACGAAAGAACATCCGATTCCGATGAGCAGTACCGCTACGAATACCTGCATCAGTATCTTGATCCCTTTGCCAAGGTACATTCCGATGATTGAAGGTGCGCCGCGGCCATTTGAACGCAGCGAGATCATTCCGGCAAAGAAGTCGTGCACCGCGCCCATGAAGATGCAGCCCACCACTATCCAGACATAAGCCAAAGGGCCGTAGGCCGCGCCCAGGATGGCACCGAAGATGGGACCCAGACCGGCTATGTTCAGGAACTGGATTACGAATATGCGCCATGGTTTAAGAGGCTGGAAATCAACTCCGTCGCGGTGGCTTACAGCCGGGGTTACGCGATTCGGGTCGGCGGCGAAGAGCCGTTTCTCTACAAATTTTCCGTAGAACAGAAAACCGAGAATCAACAGTACGATACTGGTTATAAAGGTTATCATAGTCACAAATGTAGGCATTTTTGCTCTATTATTATTTTACATTTTCCTATCTTTGAGAATTCCTTTCCGACAGGACAATTATACCGTATGAAAAAGTTCCTCTTACTTGCAGCTGTGTGTGTGTTGATGGCTGGCTGCACTGCCGCCAAATCATCTGTAAAACCGGTCAGTCTTACAACAGAGTATCATCAGGATGCATTTACCGATGCGGTTTCGCCGCGTTTTTCCTGGATTAACGCCGGCAGTCGCCAAGGTGCTGCCCAGTCGTCATATCGCATCAGGGTATTCAAAGACCCGGGCAACAAAGAAGATATGTATTGGGATTCCGGAGTCGTTGTGAGTCCCGAGTCGGTTCTCGTTCCCTATACGGGCAAGGCGCTTGAGCCCTGCACCGATTACTGGTGGCAGGTTATGGTATGCGACGAGAAGGGAAAATTATCCCGCTGGAGCGAGATGTGCCATTTCCACACCGGATTGCTAGGGCAGGACTTGTGGCAGGCGCACTGGATTGGCGCGCCGTGGCAAGGAGAGGAGTCGTATGACTATAGTCTGGACGAGGATGTCCAGCCGGCGCCGCTGCTTCGCAAAGAGTTCGAGATTACAAAACCTGTCAAGTCGGTGCGCTTCTACGGCACCGGCCTGGGCTATTTTGAGTTTTATGTCAACGGCAGCAGGATGGGTGACGAATATCTTGTGCCCAACCAGACCAACTACGGCACCCGCGAGAAGCTGGAAGAGCGTCTGCTCCCCATTCCGGATCCATTCAACGGCTACAGTGTGGCCTATGTCAGCTACGATTTGACCGACAAGGTTGTCCAGGGCCGCAACGCGGTGGGCGCAATCCTCGGTAACGGCTATTACGATCTGGTGTTCCGCCGTTTTGTGATGGGCTATGGCGTGCCCAAGCTCTTCGGTCAGATTCTTGTCAGATATGAAGACGGCACCACAGACCTGATTCCGACCGACACCACCTGGAAGATTGAGAAAAGCGCCATCGTTTATGACCAGCTCTATTTTGGCGAGATATATGACGCCCGACTGGAGCACGACGGCTGGTGTACTCCCGGCTACGATGACTCTGCCTGGGCTGCCGTCGTTGAAAAGCGTGCCCCGGAAGGGGAACTTGTGGCTCAAATGGGTTTGTCCGATAGAATAACAGCCACCTACAAACCTACCAAAATAGAGAAGGTCGATTCTACCGGCTATATTTTAGTTACTTTCCCGGAATATATCTCTGGATGGGTTAACCTTAAGAACCTTGACTTGAAAGAAGGGCAGAAGATAACGATTCATAACCTTACCGAAGATTACAACGCTGCAGAGAAAGTCGAGAGTTTTATGACCTATTTAGCCAAAGGCACGGGCAAGGAGAGTTGGCATCCCCGGTTTGAATACTTTGCATTTCAGCAGGTGGAGATAATAGGTCTGTACGAACTGCGGCCGGACCAGATAGAGGCCCAGGCGGTGAATTCCGACATAAGGCAGGCCAGTGCGTTCGAGTGCTCCAATGACCTGCTCAACTATATGGACAAGATCTGGCGCCGTACCCAGCTCGACAATATGCACGGCAACATCCCCACCGACACCCCTCACCGCGAGCGTATCGGCTATACAGGCGACGGTCAGGCGGTTGGACCAACGGTGATGACTACGATGGATGCCGGAGCATTCTACTATAAGTGGTTGCGTGACCTTCGCGAGGCTCAGAAGGAGGACGGCTATGTTTGTAATTCGGCGCCGTGGCAACCCGAGGCCGGCGGCGGCGTAGCTTTCGGCTCCGCTATGAACGTGATCCCCTACGAGTTTTATATGGAGTACGGTGATGTCCGAGCCCTGAGCGAGTGCTACGATGCAATGGCTGCCCATACCCGCTGGATGCTTACCTGGGTGGATTCTGAAACCAAGATCATGGAGAGCAAGACAGGCCGCTATTTTATGGACCTTGGCGAGTGGAACGCACCCTGGGATATTCCTTCCAAGGCACTTGTTCACACCTGGTTCCTCTGGAAGTGTGCCGACATCACGGCCAAGGCTGCACAAACTTTGTCCAAGGCAGACGATGCGGATTATTTCTCAGCTCTGCGCGACACCACCGCCGCCGCCTTCCACCGTTATTTCTATGACCCCGAAACCAAGTCCTACGGTAAATGGGGCAGCAATATGTGGGCCCTTCAGATGGGATGCCCTTCCAAAGAACGGGAACAGGAGGCGCTGGATGCCCTGGTGGCAAATATCGCCGAGTGCGGCAACCATCTTCACGTCGGTTTTGTGGGCTGGCGCTACCTGTGCGAGACTCTCATAAAATACGGTCGCGCCGACCTTGCCTGGGAAATTATCAACAAGAAAGACCAACCCAGCATCGGCTGGTGGATAGAGCAGGGGGCCGTTACCTTCTGGGAACAGTGGGACGGCGTATTCTCCCGCAACATCCCCTTTATGGGCGGCGGCATCCGCTGGTTCTACCGCGACCTGGCCGGCCTGGAACCGACATCGCCCGGTTATCGCACTTTTGAAATAAGACCTACAATGATAGACGGTCTGGACTGGGTCAAGTTCTACAAAGACTGCCCTTACGGCCGCATCAATATCGATTGGAAGGTCGCCTCTGGTGGCGCCTTTACCCTGAAATGCACCGTGCCTCCCGGTACCACCGCCACCGTCTATATTCCCGACGGCGACAGTGTCAGGGAGGAGATTGTGTCCAGCGGTCGATATACATTTAAAGGAAAAGTAAAATAAAACATAATGAAAAGACTTTTATTCGCCTTTGCACTTTGCATCCTGATTGCCGGATGTAATACTTCCAAATCAAGTATCAAGCCTGTCAGCCTTACAACCGAATATAAGGAGGACGCCTTTACAGATGTCAGGGAGCCCCGGTTCTCTTGGATTAACGAGAGCGACAAGAATGGTGCTGCACAGACTTCTTATCACATCAGGGTGTTCGAGGATCCTCAGAAACCGGATGACGCTTATTGGGATTCGGGTATCGTAATAAGCAATGAATCGGTACTTGTACCGTACAATGGTGACCGTCTGAAACCCCTCACAGACTATTACTGGCAGGTAATGGTAAGAGATGAAAAGGGTGAACCTTCTGATTGGAGCCCTGTTTGCCATTTCCATACCGGGATGCTCGGACTGGATCTCTGGAAGGGAAAATGGATTGGAGCGCCTTGGCAGGGAGAGGATTCCTACGACTATGACCGCAGCGAAGACGTTCAGCCTGCACCGATTCTCCGCAAGGAATTCGAAGTGACAAAACCTGTCAAGTCGGCTCGTTTCTACGGCACCGGCCTGGGCTATTTTGAACTTTATCTGAACGGCAAAAAGGCTGGTGACGAGTATCTGGTCCCCAACCAGACAAACTATGGATACCGTGAGAAACTGGAGGAGCGCCTGATACCGGTTCCCGACCCGTTCAATGGCTACAGCGTTGCGTATGTGAGCTACGACCTGACAGACAAGATTGTGAAGGGTGTAAACGCAGTTGGTGTGGTGCTCGGCAACGGCTTCTACGACCTGGTGTTCCGTCGCTTTGTGATGGGCTACGGCGTGCCAAAATTCAAAGGACAAATTGTAATCAATTATGAGGATGGCACCAAGGATGTGATTGCAGGCAATACCGACTGGAAAATTGAGAAGAGCGCAATCACTTTTGACCAGATGTATCTTGGCGAGCGTTACGATGCCCGTCTGGAGCACGACGGTTGGACCAAGGCAGGTTATGATGATTCTGCCTGGGCCAACGCTGTGGAAAAGAAGGCTCCCGAAGGCAGGCTGGTAGCCCAGATTGGCCCGAGCGACCGCGTGACTGCGACCTATAAACCTGTCAGCATAGAGAGGATTGACAGTACGGGCGTCTTCAGGGTATCCTTCCCAGAAGAAATCTCCGGATGGGTTGCGCTCAAGGATCTGAAACTGAAAGAAGGCCAGAATGTAACCGTGGGCTATATCAACGAGTCCCTGCCGGAGCACACTGTATATACCGCCAAAGGCTCAGGAAAAGAGTCTTATCATCCCCGTTTTGAGTGGTACGTGTTCTCCCAGGTCGATATTGCGGGCCTGGATGACCTCAAACCTTCTCAGATAGAGGCACAGGCGGTCAATTCGGATATAAAGCAGACAACTTCGTTTGAAACTTCCAACGAACTGCTCAACAAGATAGACAAGATATGGCGCCGCAGCATGCTGGACAATATGCACGGCAGTGTCCCCACCGATTGTCCTCACCGCGAACGTATCGGCTATACCGGCGACGGTCAGGCCGTGGCACCTACAACAATGATGACAATGGGTGCTGACGCTTTCTACTGCAAGTGGATACGTGACATTCGCGAGGCCCAGAAGCCCGACGGCTATGTGGCCAACTCCGCTCCCTGGCAGCCTGAGGCGGGCGGAGGCATACCATGGGGTGCATCCATCAATATGATACCGTTCGATTTCTATTGGGAATACGCAGATTTGAGGACTTTAAAGGAATGCTTCAAGCCGATGGCGGCCCAAACGCGCTGGATGGAGACTTGGGTGGACCCTGCCACTAACATCATGGAGAGTCGTTCCGGTCATTATTTCAAGGATCTGGGCGAATGGGTTCCGGCATTCGGACTGCCCTCCAATGCCTTGGTTCACACCTGGTTCCTGTGGGCTTGCGCCGACCGTACTGCAAAAACTGCAGCCATTGTGGGAGATATTCCGGAGTTCCAATACTTCATTGCTCTCAGGGATAAAACTGCGGAAGCATTCCACAAGAAGTTCTATGACCCTGAGACGGGTTCTTATGGCAAGGACGGCAGCAACGTATTCGCCCTGGCAATGGGAGTACCCGCCGACCGTGAGCAGAAGGTTGTGGATGCCCTCGTGGCGAATATAGCGGAGCACGACAACCATCTTCATACCGGCTTCGTAGGCTTCCGCTATCTGTGCGAAATGCTGGTCAAGCACGGCCATGCCGACCTGGCATACGAGATAATGAACAAGAAGGACTATCCCAGCTTTGGCTGGTGGATAGAGCAGGGGGCTACGGTCACCTGGGAGCAGTGGAACGGCGAATTCTCCCATAACCATCCGTTTATGGGGGGCGGCATCCGCTGGTTCTATCGCGATCTGGCAGGCCTGGAACCGACTTTGCCAGGCTACCGGACATTCGAAATCAGGCCTACTTTGGTAGATGGCCTGGAGTGGGTCAAGTTCTATAAAGATTGCCCTTACGGCCGCATCAATATCGACTGGAAAGTGACCGGAAATGACTTTACGCTCAAGTGCACGGTACCTGTCGGCACCACTGCAACCGTTTACATTCCTGACGGCGAAACGACCCGTGAGGAGACGCTTTCCAGCGGTAGCTACACTCTGGAGGGTAAGGTTAAATAGGCTTAGCAGATTTGCCGAGGGTTTCGAGGTCCGACTCGAGGAATCGTCCGGACATATCAATCAGGCCAGATTTAGTGCCGTCATCGCTCTTGAAGTACATTAGAAGGTGAGTGTATAACTCGCCTTCTTTTACTATGTATGCCTTGAAATAGGTCTTGGTCTTGTCATCGGTCATCTCGCCGATAAGCTGCGCGCCTTTCTGCTCTGCGGTGGATAGGTCGGCCTTGACTCTATCGCCAAGTCCTGGCTTATCTGCATCCAGGGCCACGATGGTCATCTTGTTAATTTTCTTGAGGGTGGCCTTGGTCTCTTTATCGGCTTTGGCGAATGCCATGGAGAGCATCGTCTTACCCAGGGAGATAACCTGGGCGCCCTCTACCTTTTTGTAGCTTTTGCACATTTCGTCGACAAAATCTCCCGCCGACGCCTCCAGTGCCGCGAAAATCATCACGGCAATTACCAATATCCGTTTTGCCATACGTATGTGTTTTTAAAGATTACCTGGGAGTAAAGCCCGCTGCGACAGCATTTGCGACGTCGCGGTCCTTTATGCAGGCGAGGATGTCCAGCGCAAACTCCGGTGCGTAGCCGGGGCCGCGGCCGGTAACCAGACGGCCGTCGATTACGCTGCCGGCAGCCTTATGCTTGATACCGGCGGCTGCAAGTGCCGGCTCGAAGCCGTCGTAGCAGGTCATTTCGCAACCGGAGAAGGTATTGCCCAGGCCGGCAAGCACCACCGCCGGAGAGGCGCAGATTGCCGCCACGCCGCCGCCTGCAGCCCAGTGACTGCGGAGCAGGTCCATCAGCGGCTCATACTCTGACAGGTTCTTTGCGCCAGGCATTCCGCCGGGAAAAATCATATAGTCGGAGGGGGATGCCTCGTCTGAAATAATCTCCTCCATATCCTCCCAGCAGAGGTCGGTAATCAGTTGCTGTCCGTGCGCCCCCTCGACCAGGGAATTGTCGTAGATTGATACCGATTTGACATCCACGCCGCCGCGGCGGAGTATATCCAGGGTGGCCAGGGCCTCGACCTCTTCGAAGCCGTCTGCAAAAAATATAAAAGTTCCTTTCATAAATCGTTTCTAAATCATTCCAAAGTTAAAAAAAATGCTACTTTTGCAAAACCGCATTTCACATAAACTATGGACAAACTTGGTTTCGACAAGGATAAATACCTTGCTATTCAATCGAATAAAATCAAGGAGCGCATCGCTATGTTCGGCGACAAGCTCTATCTGGAATTTGGAGGGAAGCTTTTTGACGACTATCACGCCAGCCGCGTGCTGCCCGGATTTGCCCCCGACAGCAAGATTACCATGCTGCTGCAGCTCAAGGACGAGGCGGAGATAGTTGTTGTAATCAACGCCGGAGACATAGAGAAAAACAAGATCCGCGGCGATCTGGGTATCACCTATGACAATGACGTACTGCGCCTTATAGACGCTTTCCGCGGTTATGGACTTTATGTGAGCAGTGTGGTTCTGACCAGGTTTGAAAACCAGGCCAATGCAATAGCATATCAGAAGAAACTGGAGGCCCTCGGACTCAAGGTTTACCGTCATTATCCGATTGCCGGATATCCTTCCAACCTCCCGCTTATTATGAGCGAAGACGGATACGGCAAAAACGAATTTGTGGTGACCAGCCGCCGTCTGGTGGTGGTGACTGCCCCCGGTCCCGGCAGCGGCAAGATGGCCACCTGTCTGAGCCAGCTCTACCACGAGAACAAGCGCGGCGTGAAGGCGGGTTATGCAAAGTTCGAGACTTTCCCCGTGTGGAGCATGCCTCTCAAGCATCCCGTAAATCTTGCATACGAGGCCGCTACGGTCGATCTTAAGGACGTCAATATGATTGACCCTTACCACCTGGAGGCATACGGCAAAATCGCTGTCAATTATAACCGCGACGTTGAGATATTCCCCGTGCTGAACCAGATGCTCAAGGAGATAATCGGCGAATCTCCCTACAAGTCTCCCACCGATATGGGCGTGAATATGATTGGGGAGTGTATCAAGGACGACGAAGTGGTCCGTGACGCCTCTTGTCGTGAGATAATCCGTCGATACTATAACGTCGCCTGCCAGATAAAGGCCACCAACGGCGATGTCGCCCAGCTGAACAAGCTGGAGATGATTATGGAGCAGGCCAAGGTGGAACTTTCCAACCGCAAGGTGGCGGTTCTGGCAGAGCAGCTGGCTGAGGAGACCGGGATGCCGGCTGCCGCCATAGAGATGAACGACGGTACCCTGCTTACCGGCAAGACCAGCGAATTGCTGGGCGCCTCCAGCGCGATGCTGCTCAACGCCCTCAAATATCTGGCAAAGATTCCCAAGGAGGTCAAGTTGATTTCTCCGCTGGTAATTGAGCCCATATCCAACCTCAAGTTGAAGCATCTGGGCCATATGAACCCCCGCCTGCACGTGAACGAAGTGCTGCTGGCGCTCTCTATCTGCGCCCTGACCGACATCAACGCCCGCAATGCAATGGAGTGCCTGGACCAGTTGCGTCATTGCGAGGTGCACACCAGCGTTATCCTCTCCGGCGTCGATGTGTCAACTCTCAAGAAACTCGGTGTGAACCTGACCAGCAGCCCTAAATACCAGACCAAGAAGCTCTATCACGCTTAGCGGCGGGAACGCAGGGCCATATCCTTTATAACATCGAATATCAGCTGGGTGCGCTTGAGAAGGACCTTGTGGTCTATGATCTGGGGCGTATCGCTGGTTTTGAGTGTGTGCTGATGGAACCCTGATGTAAACAGCAGCGCCGGGACGCCCCTCTGGTTGAAAGGGTAGTGGTCGCCAAGTTTGTACATCGTCCTGGTGAAATCGTCGCTGCCGTAGAAGGTGTAGTCGATGTCCAGACCCATTCCTTTTTTCAGGTTGCAAGCGGAAATAATCCCGCGCAGATTCTCGGGCAGGGTATTGCGACCCAGCACAATCAGGTATTCTGGTTTGTTTTTGTGAACCGGCACCAGGGTCGACCCCAGGATGTCCATGTTGATTTCGCAAATGATGTGCGAAGGAGAAATCGGCAGGGTGGAGGTAAAGTGCCGGCTGCCGGCCATGCTGTATTCCTTGCCGTCGAAGGCCACGAACAGGATGTTTACTCCGGGCCCGATGCTGTCGCGCCGCATCTGGCTGAAGGCATCGGCCAGTGTCAGCAACGCCGCCACGCCCGAGGCATTGTCGTCGGCGCCGGGATAGACCTTGCCCTTGATGTTGCCCAAATGGTCGTAATGGGCCGATACCACTATGAAATCTTCGCAAGGCCCGAGGGCGGGTACAACACCCATTATGTTGTGCATCCTGACCCCGTTTCTGTCCCGGAAAGACTGCGAGCTGTTGTATTGGAATGGCTTCAGTTCCAGGCTGTTGAAGTACTCTTCAATGTAGGCTCCGGCAATTGTTCCGCCAAGGGTTCCGGAGGCGCGTCCTTCCATTATCGAGTCGCATAGATGCTCTATTATGGCCCGCTGCCCGCCCTCGGTTATGACCTTGTCGTAGCGTTCTGCCGTCTGGGCATGAATGCACCACGGAAGCAACACAGAAAGGAGGGTTAATATGAACTTGGCGGACTTTTTCATTATGGAGAAATCGGTTGCGAATTTAGTAATTTCTTCGGTAGAAAATCTGTATATTTGTAAACTTATGCACCGTACCTGATGGCAGAATTCAAAATTCATGCACCATACGCTCCGACAGGAGATCAACCGCAGGCCATAGAGCAGTTGTGCAGCGGCTTCAACGGCGGTGCACAGGCCCAGACGCTGCTGGGAGTGACCGGCAGCGGCAAGACTTTCACAATGGCGAATGTCATTGAGCGGCTGCAGCGTCCGGCGCTTATCCTGAGCCATAACAAGACACTTGCGGCGCAGCTTTACAGCGAGTTCAAGAGTTTCTTCCCGGAGAATGCGGTGGAGTATTTCGTGTCGTACTACGACTACTACCAGCCCGAGGCTTATCTTCCAACAACCGATACTTATATCGAGAAGGACCTCAGCATAAACGATGAGATAGAGCGGTTGCGCCTGAGTGCCAGCAGCGCCCTGCTCAGCGGCCGGCGCGACGTGATAGTGATATCATCGGTCAGCTGCCTGTACGGCATCGGCAATCCAGACGATTTTCATAACAGCACCATCCATATCGTACGCGGCACTGAGATTGCCCGCAACCAGTTCCTGTATGCACTGGTAGATGCCCTCTATTCCCGCACGGAAGGGGAGTTCAAGCGCGGCAGTTTCCGTGTAAAGGGCGACAGCGTGGATGTTTTTCCCGCCTACGGTGATTTCGCATACCGCATAGTTTTCTGGGGTGACGAAATAGAGTCGATAGAGATGATTGATCCGCTGAGCGGCGCCACCTTCAATTATCACGAAGAACTTACAATCTTTCCCGCCACCAATTTTTTGACTACCCGGGAAAGGGCAGCCAAGGCCATCGACCAGATTCTGGCCGATATGGTGGACCGGTGCGACTATTTCAACTCCGTCGGGCGGCATCACGAGGCCAACCGCCTGCGCCAGAGAGTGCAGTACGATGTGGAAATGATAAAGGAGATTGGCTATTGCTCCGGCATCGAGAATTATTCCCGCTACTTTGACGGCCGCGTGGCCGGCCAGCGTCCGTTCTGCCTTATAGACTATTTCCCCAGCGATTTTTTGACTTTCATAGATGAGAGTCACGTTACGATACCGCAGATCCGCGCCATGTACGGCGGCGACCGCAGCCGCAAGGAGACGCTGGTGGAATATGGTTTCCGCCTCCCCGCCGCGGCCGACAACCGCCCTTTGAAGTTCGACGAGTTCTACAGCCTGATAGGACAGCGGCTCTATGTGAGCGCAACCCCCGGCGACTGGGAACTGGAAGAGAGCGGCGGCGTCATTGTAGAGCAGGTGGTGCGCCCCACCGGCCTGCTGGATCCGCCAATCGAGGTGCGCCCATCCAAGAATCAGATAGACGACCTGATGGAAGAGATTCAGGTTCGCGCAGAGCATGACGAGCGGGTATTGGTCACAACCCTGACCAAGCGTATGGCGGAAGAACTGGAGAAATATCTCACCCGGAACGAAGTCCGCTGCCGGTATATCCATTCGGATGTGGATACGCTGGAAAGAGTGGAAATTATTGAAGATTTCAAGGCCGGCCGATTTGACGTGCTGGTCGGAGTCAACCTTCTGCGAGAAGGCCTCGACCTGCCCAGCGTATCGCTCGTGGCCATCCTGGATGCCGACAAGGAGGGCTTTTTGCGAAGCGACCGTGCATTGACGCAGACCGCCGGCCGTGCTGCCAGAAACATCAACGGCAAGGTCATCTTCTATGCCGATACCGTCACGGGGTCGATGCAGGCCACGATAGACGAGACCAACCGCCGCCGTGCAAAGCAGCAGGCCTACAATAAGGAGCACGGCATCATCCCGCACCAGGTCGGTACCCGATCGGGGGCATTCAATCCGCAGATCGATTACGAAGAGGAGCAGGCCAGGCGGGCAAAATTTTTGCAGGACGATCCCGTTGTTGCATCGATGGACAGCGGCCAGTTGGAAAAGATGGTCGCAGCCGCCAAAAAGAATATGGAAGATGCTGCCGCCGAGCTTGACTTTATGCGCGCCGCCCGCTTCCGCGACGAAATGAACGCCCTTAAAGAACTTTTGAAAAAGCAATGATTCCGGAACTGATACATAAGTTATGCACCTACTTCACTCCAGAACAGACAAGGGCGGTGGAACAGGCTTACTTATTGGCAAGTGAGTCCCTTGCTGGCGTAATGCGCCATAATAACCATCCGTTCATGGAACATGTCAACGGGGTTGCTTCTATCGTGGCACAGGAGATAGGCCTGGATGCTTCCAGCACCGCGGCGGTTTATCTGCACGAGGCCAGCCGGGACAACCCGGAGATTCTGGAGCGTTTTAAAGAAGACGATACGGCGGTGCAACTGGCTTCCTGCCTGAACAAGATTTCCCAGATCAAGCCCCGCGACACAAAGCTTGAGGCAGAGCGATACCGAAAACTGATTGCCAGTTATTCGCCCGACGCAAGGGCGTTTATTATCAAACTGGCCGACCGGCTGGAGGTGATGCGCTCGCTTCATATCTTTCCCAAGGCCGACCAGGCGCGCAAGAACGCCGAGACCATGCTGCTCTACATTCCTCTGGCGCATCAGGCCGGTCTGTACAATATCAAGAGCGAGTTGGAGGACCTTTGGCTGCGGTATGCTTATCCCGATGCCTGGCGCACCATCACCAACTATCTCAAAGCCACCCGCAACGACCGGGATGCACTGGTCGAATCGTTCATAAAGCCGCTGGAAGATACCATCAGCGCCCGCGGCATCAAATATCATCTGAAAGCCCGCACAAAGAGCGCCTATTCCATCTGGAAAAAGATGCAGGCGCAGAACATACCGATCAACGAGGTATACGACGTCTTTGCCATCCGCTTTATCGTGGAGGTGCCGCCGGAAAATGAGATCAGCACCTGCTGGGACGTCTTTGCCCTTGTCACGGAAAACTATCCGCAGGACGAACGCCGCCTGCGCCAGTGGCTGGACCGGCCAAAGCCCAACGGCTATCAGTCGCTTCACTGCACCGTGAATGTCGGCGGACAGTGGGTTGAGGTTCAGATTCGTTCTGTACGTATGGATTACGAGGCCGAATTGGGAGGAGCATCGCACTGGGCCTACAAGGGTGTCAAGAAGGACGCGCTGATTGGAGACTGGCTTGCAAAGGTGCGCAGCCTGATGGAAAATCCCGATAACACCGAGTATCAGGATGCCGCTGAGAACCTGCTGGAACAGGATGTGTTCGTGTTTACTCCAGATGGCGAGTTGCGCCAGCTCAAGGCGGGCAGCACGGTGCTGGACTTCGCCTTTGACATCCACTCAAACCTGGGTCTTAAATGCACGGGCGGCCTGGTAAACGGCAAGATGGTCTCTATCAAGGAGCCGCTCAAGACCGGTGACCTGGTGGAGATATTGACCTCCAAGAATCAAAAACCCAACGAAGACTGGCTCAGCTTTGTGGTTACCAGCAAGGCCCGCACAAAAATCAAACAGAAGCTTAAGGAGCGCGAGAACGCACTTGCCAAGGCGGGCAAGGATATCCTGGACCGCCGCCTGAAGAACTGGAAGATGACGATGGCGGACGATCAGCTTACGGCCCTCATCAAGAAATATAAGTTCCGCACGGCCAACGAACTGTTCGGCGCAATCGGCGACGAAAAGATTGATGTGGCTGAGATAAAGTCGGAACTGCTGCGCGGAACTCCTGCAGCAGTGGTGGCTGACGACCGGCCCATCACCGTCACCCGCAAAGAAAACAGCGGCGATTATCTGGAGATAGGCGGCAGCGGCACACGTTCCCTAAGCGGTTTGGAATATAAGTTGGCAAAATGCTGCAATCCTGTTTTCGGCGACGACGTTTTCGGTTTTGTTACCATTAACGAAGGTATCAAGATCCACCGTCTCTCATGTCCCAATGCTGCCCGTCTTATAGAAAATTACCCTCACCGAGTTCAGAAGGTACGTTGGAGAAAGGATGCCGCCACCAGCAACAGCCAGGTTGCGCTCAAGGTTATTGTAGACGAAGAGAGCGCGGTGAACGACGTATTGGGCGTTGTGAGCTCTTATCACGCGCTGGTACGCAAACTGCTCACCGGCAGCCGCAACAAGAGGGGAGAGATTGAGATAGACGCCACTATATTTGTCACAAGCAATCTTATGTTGGACAAGATACTCGCGGGACTCCGCAAACTTAAAAACGTGAAGCAGGTCACCAGACAGTAGATGGAGCATTCCGACAACATATTCGTCAAAGGGGCGAGGGCCAACAACCTGAAGAACATCGACGTAGAGATACCGCGCGGAAAGTTCGTGGTAATCACCGGCATCTCCGGAAGCGGCAAGAGTTCGCTGGCTTTCGATACGCTTTATGCCGAAGGGCACCGTCGTTTTGCAGAGAGTCTCTCGTCCTTTGCCCGTCAGTTCCTGGGTCGTGTACCGAAACCGCCGGTCGATTATATCACCGGCATCCCGCCGGCGATTGCTGTGGAGCAGAAGGTCAACACCGTCAACTCCCGTTCTACCATCGCTACATCGACTGAGATTTACAATTATCTGAAGTTGCTTTTTGCAAAGGTCGGTCACACCTTTTCTCCAGTTACAGGGCAGGAAGTTACCTGCGATACCGAGCGCAGCGTGCTGGAGTATATGATGACCTTGAAACAGGGTGAATACGCTCTCATTGCTGCTGATATTCAGATAGATAGCGATAATGTAACAGAATTGTTTCTCGCACTTAAGGAGGAGGGTTTCACCCGTATGGTTGACTCTTCTTCCGGTGACGTTTACAAGATAGACGACCTGCTTTCTCATAAAGAAACAGCAGGTGATTATTCATCCCTGGCGCTTCTGGTAGACCGCATCCGCATATCCACAGAAGGGGATGACGAGTTTGTCTCGCGTTCACTTGATTCACTCAAGACAGCCTTCACCCGCGGCGCCGGCCGCATTTTCTGCGGCATCCCGCCCCGGTTACAAAGGTTCTCCAACATTTTCGAGGCCGACGGCATTCTGTTTGACCGTCCCAGCGAGAATATGTTCAGCTACAACAGCCCGCTAGGGGCGTGTCCGGTTTGCGGCGGATTCGGTACAATCGTCGGCATTGACGAGAATCTGGTGATACCTAATCCGACTCTCAGTGTCTATGACGGTGCCGTTTCGTGCTGGCGCGGTGAGTTGATGAAGTATTTCAAAGACGAACTGATAGCCAACGCATACAAGTTCGATTTCCCCATCTTCAAGCCATATAATGAGCTCAGCAAGAAGGAGAAGGACATTCTTTGGAAAGGCAACGAATATTTCACCGGCATCGACGGTTTCTTCGAGTGGGTCGACAAGAACCGCTACAAGATACAGTTCAAGTATATGCAGAGCCGATACAGCGGCCGTACCACCTGCCGCGAATGCGGAGGCAGCCGGCTGCGAAAGGAGGCGCTTTATGTCAAGGTCGGCGGCAAGAACATCGCCGAGCTTATGTCGATGCAGATAGACGCTCTGGTCAAGTTTTTTAACGAGTTGGAGTTAGACGAGCACGACCGCCAGCTGGCAGACATGCCGCTCAAGGAGATACGGCAACGGCTGCAGTACATTGTGGATGTCGGGTTGGGGTATCTGACGCTGGACCGCTCTTCCAGCACTTTATCTGGCGGCGAAAGCCAGCGCATCAATCTGGTAAAGGTCATCGGCAACAACCTGGTCGGCTCGATGTACGTGCTTGACGAACCTTCGGTGGGCCTCCACAGCCGCGATACACAGCGGCTTATAGCGGTTTTGAAGAAACTGCGCGACCTGGGCAATACAGTGATTGTAGTGGAGCACGACAAGGAGATTATCACCGCCGCCGATTATGTAATAGATATCGGCCCTCGAGCCGGCAGTTTCGGCGGCGAGGTGGTGTTCGAAGGGGCGCTTATGCCGGAGGTGGATTGGAACACCAATAAGTCTTTGACTTTGGAATATCTGGCCGGCCGCCGCAAGGGCTATCTGCCGGAAACCAAGCATCAGCCCAAGTACGAGATTGTGGTCGAGGGTGCTTGCGAGAACAACCTCAAGAACATCGACGTCCACTTCCCGTTGCGTTGTCTGGTGGCAGTTACTGGCGTGTCGGGCAGCGGCAAGTCATCGCTGGTCGGCGATATCCTTTATCCGGCTATGTATCGCCATATCAATCAGTTGGGCGATGCTCCCGGCGCGTTCAAGACGCTCAGTGGCGATTTGAAAAAGATAACTCAGGTAGAGTATGTAGACCAGAATCCGATAGGGAAGAGCAGCCGCTCCAATCCGGTGACATACACCAAGGTCTACGACGATATCCGCAAATTATTCTCCGAGCAGCCGTACGCCAAGATGAACGGCTACGGCCATTCGCACTTCTCTTTCAATATCGACGGCGGCCGATGCCCCGAATGCCAGGGCGAGGGCGTAATACGGGTGCCGATGCAGTTTATGGCAGATGTCACTATGACCTGCAATTCCTGCGGCGGCAAGCGCTTCCTGCCCGATATCCTGGAGGTCAAGTATCAGGGTAAAAACATCAGCGACGTGCTGGATATGAGCGTCTCCGAGGCGGTTGAATTCTTTGGCAATCAGGAAGATACTGCCGCAAAGCGCATTGCGGAGAAGCTGCAGCCGCTGCTGGATGTCGGCTTGGCGTACCTCAAGCTTGGACAGAGCAGCAGCACCCTCTCCGGCGGCGAGAGCCAGCGCATCAAGCTGGCGTCGTTCCTGGGCAAGGAGGGCAATACCGGGCCGATTCTCTTCATCTTTGACGAGCCCACCACCGGCCTTCATTTCTACGATATCGAGAAACTGCTGCGATCTTTCGACGCCCTTATCGCCAAGGGACATTCGGTTATCGTCGTAGAGCATAATCTGGATATAATCCGCGCCGCCGACCATATCATAGAGCTCGGCCCCGACGCCGGTGACAAGGGCGGCCAGCTCATCTTCCAAGGCTCCCCCGAAGAACTCCTCAAACAAAATACCCCCACAGCCAAAGCGCTGCAGGGGTAATTGTCTCTGTCCGGCAAATGCCTTCGCATAATTTGGTTGCTCCCTTATCAGCCGGTCGCAACCCAATTCATGCATCCGGCTCTTTTGCCGGGCAGAAGCGGTCAGCTTACTTAGCGTTCTCCGGACGGAGGGCGCGGACGGCTTTGCCGGCCTGCCACATCTCGCTCTCGCGCATCTCCTTGAGCTCAGCCTCAAGACCTGCGCGGTAGCCTTCCTTACCGTTGGAATCGATACTGATCTGGGCCTCGTTGCCGGTAGCGACACTCTCGTAAAGGGCCTCGAATACCGGTTTGGTGGCATCGCGGAACTTCTTCCACCAATCCAGGGCGCCGCGCTGTGCGGTGGTGGAGCAGTTTGCGTACATCCAGTCCATACCGTTCTCGCCTACGAGCGGCAGAAGGCTCTGTGAGAGTTCCTCTACTGTCTCGTTAAAGGCTTCGCTAGGGGTGTGGCCGTTGGCGCGGAGCACGTCGTACTGTGCTGCAAAGATGCCCTGGATTGCGCCCATCAGGGTGCCGCGTTCACCGGTGAGGTCAGAATAGGTCTCGCGCTTGAAGGTGGTCTCGAACAGATAGCCGCTGCCGATACCGACGCCGAGGGCGATGGTGCGGTCGTATGCCTTGCCTGTAGCGTCCTGCCAGATTGCGTAAGAAGAGTTGATGCCGCGACCCTGGAGGAAGAGACGGCGCAGGGATGTGCCGCTGCCCTTGGGAGCTACCATCACTACATCGACGTCCTTGGGAGGAATGATGCCGGTGCGCTCGTTATAAGTGATTGCAAAGCCGTGTGAGAAGTAGAGGCACTTGCCTGCGGTAAGATGCTTCTTAACAGAGGGCCAAGCCTGGATCTGGCCTGCGTCGCTGAGCAGGAACTCGATTACGGTTGCTTTCTCGCAAGCCTCTTCAATCTCGAAAAGGGTCTCGCCGGGAACCCATCCGTCTGCGATAGCCTTGTCCCAGCTCTTTGAGCCCTTGCGTTGGCCAACGATTACGTTGAAGCCGTTGTCACGCAGGTTGAGCGACTGGCCGGGGCCCTGTACGCCATAACCGAGCACTGCTATTGTTTCGTTTGCCAAAACGGCTTTCGCTTTTTCCAGAGGGAATTCGGCGCGGGTCACAACCTGTTCCTCGACACCGCCAAAATTGATTTTTGCCATAGTTGTTTATTTGTTATTCGGATTAAATGCTTTGGTATAATAGATTTCAGAAATATCCACAAAGTTGTAGGCCTGATTCATAATACGCTTCATAATGTTCTCGTCGGGACAGAGGCATATCAGGTTGATTACGGCCATGTTGTTTTCCGTGGCGGTAAAGGTCACGGTGAGCACCGGCAGATTCTTCACTATGAAGAGCGAAGTAATTCGGTTGAGAATATCCAGACGATTGCGCACCAGCGCGTCAACTACATATTTGTCCATCTTATTTAATTCTTATATCGTCCAGGCTCTTGCCGCCGGGAATCATGGGAAATACATTGGATTCGGCATCAACAAAGGCGTCCAGCATAAACGGGCCTTTGGATGCGGCCATTTCTTCTACCGCATTCTCGATGTCGGCGGGAGTGCTGCAGCAGCGATATTTGATTTTGTATGCCTTGCAGATGAGCTCGAAGTCGGGATTGACCAGACGGGTCTGGGAGAAGCGTTTGTCGTAGAACAGGTCCTGCCACTGGCGAACCATACCCAGGAAGGCGTTGTTGAGCAGGACAATCTTGATGTCGATGCCGGCCTGCAGGATTGTGCCAAGCTCTTCCATAGTCATCTGGAAGCCGCCGTCGCCGCAGATGAGCACCACCTGTGCGTCGGGTTTGCCACACTTGGCGCCGATGGCTGCGGGGAGGCCGAAGCCCATCGTTCCCAGGCCACCGGAGGTAATCCAGCCCGACTTGCGGGTGAGTTTGAGGTAGCGGGCTGCGAACATCTGGTTCTGTCCGACATCGGTCACCAGCACCACGTTCTCTCCGAATTCGGTATTCTTCTTCTCAGACACGCGCTCTATATAGTGGTCGTTGATGGCATTGACCACCTGCGCCATATTCAGCGATATGCTGTTCAGCTTTGGTATGATGACCTTTTCGCGTTCGTAGGCATATTCTTCGTAACCATAGCGGCGCCAGTTCTCGCGATCCTTGAATACAAGGCCCTTGTATATGCGCTCCAGCACATCCTTGGCATCGCCGTGTATCTTGATATCTACCGTGACGTTCTTGTTGAACTCGGTCTTGTCGATATCTACGTGGATGATTTTGGCGTTGGGGGCGTATTGAGATACACGGCCCGTGACGCGGTCGGAGAAGCGCATGCCCACCGCCAGGATCACGTCGGCCTGCTGCGTCATTTTATTGGCCGGGATGTTGCCGTGCATGCCCACCATACCGATATAATAATGGTCGTGGAAGTTCATACAACTGCGGCCCAGCAGGGTGCAGGCAACGGGGATGCAGGCCTTGTTGGCACATTTTGCCAGGATGTTCTCCGCACCCGATATGATGACGCCCTGGCCGGCTATGATGAGCGGTTTCTCGGCATTGTTCAGCAGTTCGATAGCCTTGTCGATGCAGCCGGAAATCTTGGCAGATTCGTCGGGACGGACAACCTGAACCATCTGGCTGAGAGCATATTCGCGATCGTATACATAGTCGCACATTTCCTCCTGGGCATTCTTGGTAAGGCTGATGAGGACGGGACCCGGACGGTCGCTGCGGGCGATGTGAAACGCCTGCGGCACAACCACGGCTATCTCAGATGCTTTGGTAATCTGGTAGTTCCACTTGGTGATAGGGGTGGTGATGCCCAGCATGTCGGCCTCCTGGAAAAAGTTGGTGCCGAGTTTGTCCGCCTGAACCTGAGCGGTGATGCAGACGATGGGGGTGGAGTCCATCATGGCGTCGGCGATGCCGGTTACGAAATTGGTGGCGCCGGGGCCGCTGGTGGCCAGGCAGACGCCGACCTTGCCCGATGCGCGGGCATATCCTTCTGCGGCATGCACGGCACCTTGCTCGTGACGCACCAGAATGTGGCGCAGCCGGTCTTTATAGTCGTAAAGACGGTTATAAATCGGAATGATGGATCCTCCGGGATATCCGAATACGGTTTCTATCCCCTCTGCCAGTATCGATTCAATGAGAGCATCAGCTCCCGATATATGTTTTGCTTTCTGCATAACTACCTGATTATTCTTACTCCTCCCTTGTCTGCGCTGTCGGCCAGTGCGGCGTAGGCCTGCAGGGCCTTGCTTACAACACGGTCGCGCTTGAGAGGCTTGTATTCCTTCTGCGCCAGGCGCCTTGCATCCATCTCTTCTACGCTGATGTCTACGTTGATGCTGCGGCCGGGAACGTCTATGCGGATGATATCACCGTCCTTGATAAGGGCGATAGGGCCCTCATTTGCAGCCTCAGGCGATACGTGGCCGATGGAAAGGCCGCTGGTGCCGCCTGAGAAACGGCCGTCGGTGATCAGGGCGCACTTCTGGCCCAGGTGCTTGCTCTTGAGGAATGAGGTGGGGTAGAGCATCTCCTGCATACCAGGGCCGCCCTTGGGACCTTCGTAACGGATGACTACCACGTCACCCTCCTTTACCTTGTCGCCAAGGATGCCTTCCACTGCCTCTTCCTGGCTCTCGAAGACGATGGCCTTTCCGGTGAATTTCAATATCTCTTCAGGTACGCCGGCGGTTTTGACGATGCAGCCGTCGGGGGCGATGTTGCCGTAGAGGACTGCGATGCCGCCGTCGTTGAGATATGCGTGGGCTATGTCACGGATGCAGCCACCCTCGCGGTCGGTGTCAAACTCCTTGTACATCTTCTTGCAGCGGCCCATCTGGGTGGTACGCTTGCCGCCGGGGGCGGAGAGATAAAATGAATTCTTATCGGCGTTGAATACGGTGTTGTCGTACATTGCCTCGCGCAGGGTGGGATAGTCTACGCGAAGGGTTGATGAATCCAGGAGGCTCTTCTTTTCAAGCTCCATCAGGATACCCATCACACCGCCGGCACGATTGACGTCCTGCACGTGGTAGTGGCCGTTGGGAGCCACTTTGCAGATGACGGGAATCTCGCGGGAGAGACGGTCGACATCTGCCATCGTAAAATCGACTCCCGCCTCGTGGGCTATTGCCAGCAGGTGGAGCACGGTGTTGGTGCTGCCACCCATGGCGATATCGAGCTTCATTGCATTCTCGAACGCAGCCTTGGTGGCGATGGAGCGGGGAAGAACGTTTGTATTGTCGTTGAAATAATACTCTTTGGCGAGTTTGACTATCAGCCGGGCACCCTTGATGAAGAGGTTCTTGCGGTTTACGTGGGTGGCCAGGATTGAACCGTTGCCTACGGGTGCCAGGCCGAGGGCCTCGGAAAGGCAGTTCATACTGTTGGCGGTGAACATACCCGAGCAGCAGCCGCAGGTGGGGCATCCTTTATCTTCGTATTTATTCAGGGTCCACTTGCTTACACCTTTGTCGCCTCCGGCAATCATCACGTCTATCAGGTCGCAGTCCTTACCTGCGACGGTGCCGGCTTCCATAGGGCCGCCGGAAACGAAAACCGCCGGAATGTTGAGCCTCATCGCGGCCATCAGCATACCCGGGGTAATCTTGTCGCAGTTTGAAATGCAGATCATTGCATCGGCGCAATGCGCGTTGCACATATATTCTACACTGTCTGCAATTATCTCGCGGGAAGGGAGGCTATAGAGCATACCGCCGTGGCCCATGGCGATGCCGTCGTCTATGGCGATGGTGTTGAATTCGGCGGCGAAGCAGCCCTGCTTCTCAATCTCTTTCTTTATCATTTGGCCCACTTCGTGCAGATGGACGTGTCCCGGGACGAACTGGGTAAATGAGTTCACGATTGCTATGATGGGTTTGCCGACCTGCCGGTTCTTCATGCCGTTGGCCTTCCAGAGGGCACGGGCGCCGGCCATTTCACGGCCTTCGAAAGTTTTGCTGCTGCGAAGTTTTGCCATTGTTCCAAAAAAAATGTTGAATCTCACCAGGTGTGAAATCCAACAAACTCTAATAAATTGTTATCACAAATCATTGGATTTCACCCTACATCGCGACCACGACTAGCAGCGCAAGGACTGCCAGGACCACGAGGCTGAGGATGTCGAGGGTGTAGCTCATAATTTGTTTTTCCGTTGCAAATGTAATTTTTTTTTGTTATTATTCATCAAAATTCCTCAATTTTGCGACTGAAACAGGTTTTTTACCACCCGCTATGAACGACAAACTTTACATTTTTGATACGACTCTGCGTGACGGAGAGCAGGTCCCCGGCTGTCAGTTGAATACAATAGAGAAGATTGAGCTGGCCAAATTGCTTGAAACTCTGGGAGTTGATATCATTGAGTGCGGTTTCCCGATCTCCAGTCCGGGAGATTTCAAATCGGTAGTTGAGATATCCAAGATCATTACGGAGAGTCGTATCTGCGCCCTCTCGCGTGCAGTGGAAAAAGATATAGACGCGGCCGCCGACGCCCTACACTTCGCAAAACTTAAAAGAATCCATACAGGTATCGGCACTTCCGACTACCATATCAAGTATAAATTCAACTCAAATCGAGAGGAAATCATAGAACGTGCGGTTGCGGCTGTAAAGTATGCCCGTAATAAAGTGGATGATGTTGAGTTTTATGCAGAGGATGCCGGCCGTACCGATAATGAATACCTGGCGCGTGTGATAGAAGCAGTTATTGCCGCCGGCGCCACCGTGGTAAACATCCCCGACACCACCGGCTACTGTTTCCCCGAGGAATTCGGCAAAAAGATTGCCTACCTGGTAAATAATGTCCCGAATATCGACAAGGCGATAATATCGACCCACTGCCACAACGACCTGGGTATGGCCACCGCCAATACTCTGGCTGGTATAATGGCGGGTGCGCGGCAGGCTGAGGTCACCATCAACGGTATCGGCGAGCGCGCCGGCAACACCGCCCTGGAAGAGGTCGTGATGGCCATCAAGAGCCGCCGCGAATTCCCGGTCAAGACCGACATAAAGATCAAGCAGATCACCAAGGTATCGCATCAGGTATCGTCTATGATGCGTATGCCGGTACAGCCGAATAAAGCCATTGTCGGCCGCAACGCCTTTGCACATTCGAGTGGCATCCATCAGGACGGTGTGCTCAAGAACCGAGAGAGCTACGAGATTATCGACCCTACAGACATCGGTCTGAACGATTCCATAATCGCCCTCACCGCCCGCAGCGGCCGTGCGGCTTTGAATCACCACCTTCACCGCCTGGGCATCAATCTCTCTGCCCAGGAGCTGGCAATTGCTTACGAAAAGTTCCTTCGCGTTGCCGACAGCAAGAAGGATATAGACGATGCCGATCTTTACGAGATTGCAGGGGTTGCAGAGGGCAATGTGTCCCAGAAGATCAAGCTTACCTATCTGCAGGTAGTTTGCGGCAAGGATTCCATACCTATGGCCACCGTTACCCTGGATATCGACGGCGAGTCTTGCACTTACACCAGCGGCGGCATCGGCCCTATCGACGCGGCGTTTTCTGCCGTCAAGGCGCTTGTGCACCGCCGCATCAACCTTGAGGAGATGCTCATCCAGTCAATCAACAAGGGCACCAATGACATCGGCAAGGTACACATCCAGGTAGAGAACAAGGGCGAGATCTACTACGGCTTTGCCGCCGACAAGGATATCATAACCGCTACCGTCCAGGCGTACGTGAACGCTATTTCAAAATTGCTTTAAGTTTCGCAATTCTTGCGAAACCAAGCAATGCTATAACGCTACCCCATCCCTAAATCCCTTCCCCCGGGGAAGGGACTTTCTATCGCCCTTCGGGCTTAAATTTTTTTACTATCTTTGTAAAAAGAGTGAGTTATTATGATAGCGAAATCTGAACTTATCATCAATGCAGATGGCTCTGCATTTCATATCCACATAAAACCTGACCAACTGGCGGACATCGTGCTGCTGGTGGGCGATCCCGGCCGTGTCGGGATGGTCGCTTCCCTGTTCGATTCAATAGAGTCGGAGGGTCAGAGCCGCGAGTTCCGCTTTGCAACCGGCTTTTACAAGGGCAAAAGGATGACCTGCGTATCGCACGGCATCGGCCCCGACAATATCGATATCGTAATGACCGAGCTGGACGCGCTTGCCAATATCGATTTTGAAACCCGAGAAGTCAAGCCTGAGCACCGCCGTCTGACACTGCTGCGTATGGGTACCTGCGGCGCCATTCAGCCCGACATCCCTCTGGGTAGCGCCATCCTGTCGCATGTCAGCATAGGTTTCGACTGCCTGATGCGCTGGTACGCCGGAGTCGACAAAATCAACCTGCAGGATTATGAGGATGATTTCGTGCGTCATATGGACTGGGATGCCGCCGGTCTGCCGAGGCCCTATTTCGTGAAGGCTTCGCAGCGAATGATAGATCTGATGTCAGGCTGGACAGTGAAGGGTATGACTATTTCTGCACCCGGATTCTACGGGCCGCAGGGTCGTGTGCTGCGCCTGGGCCTGGCTATGCCGGATATGCTTGAAAAGTTGGAGACCTGGCGCTACGACGGCCGCCGCATCACCAATTTCGAGATGGAGAGCAGCGCCCTGGCAGGTATGGCAGCCCAGCTGGGTCACGATGCCGTAACTGTCTGCTGCGCCATTGCAAACCGCTATGCCGGAGAGAGCAATACAGATTATAAGCCCTTCGTGGAGAAGATGATACGCCAGTCGCTGGATACCCTCGCTACTCTTTAAGACTGTTTTCGTAATCTTTCAGCAGACGCACTGCTTCTGGACAGAGGAGCAGCAGCGCAATCACATTGATCCAGGCGGTGAGGCCGACGCCCACGTCGCCCAGTTGCCATATTACATTGGCCTCGCGGGTGGCGCCGAAAACAACCATTCCCAGCAGCGCCAGACGGAACACCCAGATGGCGGCTTTTTCTGCTCTGTCATTGCCCTTGCGGTGCTCAAAGATGTGCATGATGCTGGACTCTCCGTAGAAGTAATAGGCCATTATGGTGGTGAATACGAAGAATACCATCGCTATGCTCACGAAAGTGCTGCCGAAGCCGTTCAGCACGCTGTCCACCGCGGCCTGAGTGTAGCCGACGTAGTTATTGCCAAGGGCTGCGTTGTACGACACCAGCATCTCGCCTGTCTTGGCGTCAAGGATGTTGTAGTTGCCGGAACAGAGTATCATAAGCGCCGTGGCGGTACAAATCAGAAGAGTGTCGACATACACGCTGAAGGCCTGAGCCAGTCCCTGCTTTGCCGGGTGGGATACGGCTGCCGAGGCAGAAACGATGGCGCCGCCGCCCTCGCCGGCCTCATTTGAAAAGATGCCGCGCTTGACGCCCATCATAATTGTGGAGCCGAGGATGCCGCCAGCCACCGGCTGGATGCCGAATGCGCCGGTAACAATCATCTTGAGCACGTGTGGCACACTCTCGATATGGTGGGCGATGACGATTACTGTGATTATCAGGTAGCCAAGTGCCATGAACGGGGTAACTATCGACGCCACCCTGGAAATGCTCTTGATGCCGCCGATAATAACCAGAGCCAGTATAAATGCCAGTGCCAGGCCGCTGTATAGCGGATTGATGCCGAATGAATTGCCAATAGCCCCAGTCATTCCGTTGGACTGTACCGGAGCCAGAAACAGACCGTAGCCTATAATACAGCATATTGAGAAGACAACTCCCAGCCAGGGAAGCTTGAGCCCTTTCTCTATGTAACTTGCCGGGCCGCCACGGAATCCGGTGGGGTGGTGGAACTTGTATTTTTGGGCCAGTGTTGATTCTACAAAGGCTGTGGACGCCCCGAAGAATGCTATCAGCCACATCCAGAATACTGCCCCCGGACCGCCAAGGGCAATTGCCGTGGCGACGCCAACTATGTTGCCGGTGCCCACGCGGCCGGAGAGCGCCACGCAGAAGGCCTCGAAAGACGAAATGCCGTGCTTGGAACCGTCTTCTGACTTTTCCTTGGGTGCGAACAGGCTGCGGATCATAAGTCCGAACCGGCGTACCTGAACGAATCTGGTCCGGAAAGAGAAATAGAGGCCCGCACCCACCAGCAACACCACTAGAGCGGGGCTCCAGATGATGCTGTTCAATGTGGATACGATCTTGTCTATCATAAGCTTACTTGCTCTTTCTGAGGCGGTCTACGGCGTGTTCAAGACTCTCTGTAGGCTCAATTATGTTATAATCTTTCCAGAAGTCGGGGTCGGTGAATTCCGATGCCTTGTCGCAAAGTATGTCGCTTGTGCGGAACATATCGGAGCGGGCAATAGGAATGGCCTCAGGGCGTACGTCGGTGACTACCAGTTCGTTGACGGCTGTATAACTTGTTGCGAACAACCGCTTTTTCCAGTCGCAGTTGAAACGGAATACCGACCTGAAGTACGAGAGTCTGGCCATATCTCCGTTATCGCTGTAATTGACCACAATTGACATCTCTTTGGGCACCAGTTTCATGGTCAGCGGTTTGCGCACCACAATCCTGCGGATGGCCTTGCCGGTGTCGGACATATCCAGCGACATTTCTATACGGGTGAACAGGAGTTTCTCGCAGTCGATGTACAGCGTGCCGAAGTATAGGGCGTCGTCATGCTTCCCGGGACTGGGCTGAAATCTGATTACAAACTGCTGGCGTCCGTTGATGAATGCCGGTGCGTCCATAGAAAAAGTGTACCGGGCGATGGCTTCATTGCCAAACAGGATGTCCGGATTCTTAACCACATCCAGATATGCGGCCTGTGCGGGACCTCCCTGTACTTTGACGCTTAAGGTATCGGATTTTTTCTGGCTTATGAGAACGCGGCTCTTCTCCAGCGCCGTACGGTCGCGGCTTACGCCGTCGTCATAGTCTGTCTTGTACATCCTCGCTACCGCCTCGGAGATATATGTGTACCTGGTTTTCTTGCGAATTGTCTCGCGGTAGAAGCATTCCAGAAGTTCCGGATGGTCGCTGTAGTTTGACGGAATCTTTCTGACGGCGGAGCGGACTATCTCGAGAGGATTCCCGGAGATGATGGTGGCTCCTTCAAGAGTGAACGATTCGGGCTTGAGCCTTACTTTGAGGGGAGCATTAGAAGTTATGTCGCAAACGGCGGTCTTATAGCCGAGCAAAGTCACCTGAATCCTGGAGATTGATTCGGCCGATTTAATGGTGAAATAACCGTCGGCATTGGATACCGTGGCGTTGTTGGTGCCGGGAATGGAGATCAGTGCCGATTCTATGGCTTTGCCGTTGTCGGCATCAACGACGGTGCCTTGCACGGAGTATGCCAGCCGTTCGGTCTGTGCCCTGAGCGTGAGGGTGCATAACAACAGTGCAAAAATAAGAATGGCGTGGCGATTCATGATTGCTGAAGTATTGATTCTTCAACAAAGATAGAGAATAAATCGCTGCGCAGCATAAAAAAAGTCGCTGCATTTCAGCGACTTTTTCTTTTACTCTACCATTTTGACAGGTTTTGCTTCGGAACCGGGGGCTTGCGGCAGTTCGTGTCTTGCCGAGTCCGGCCTGTGGTGCCTGTGACCGCCACCGGGCATAGGACCCATAGTGCTGTCGGGACGGAATCCCTCGGGACCGCCGGGACCGAATCCGTGACCACGGCCACGGCCGCGACGTTCGCGCATCTGCTGCATCTTGACGAGGCGTTCCTGCTCTGCCTTTACCCACTTGCCATACTGCTCTTCGGTAAGGATCTTACGGAGTTTCTTGTCCTTTTTAATACGTGATTTCTCGTGTGCTTCACGCAGTTCCTTCATCTGTTGCTCCGAGAGGGGAGTAAATTCGCTGTTAGCCTTTGCCATATCCCTTTCGAACTGAGCACGACTCCTGCCGGGAGCGCCGGGACCGCCGGGGCCGAAGCCTGGACCCATCGGGCCGCCGAAAACACGGCGTCCCAGGAACAGGGAATCAGCCTCCATTTCCTTGAGTTCCTTGAGGTTGAGTTTATAAATCTTCTTGTACTGCTTGTCGGTGAGGGTAAGCAGGCGGTCCATCATATCGGTCATTTGATGGGCCCTCTGCTGAACCGTCATCTTGGGCATTTCGGGGCGCTCCTTCATTTCGCCGGGGAAACCTTCAGGTCTCTGAGGCGGTTCGGGGCGGTCGTTTTGAGCCATCACGACAAACGGCATTGCTGCCAGGGCAGCCGTTGCAAATAATTTGAGTATCTTATTCATAAGTCGATAATTGATTATACTGACTTATTAGATATGAATAGCGGCCAAAAGTTTAAACGATGTGGCTGACCCAGTTCTCGCGGTCGCCGGGAAGAAGGTCAACCGGCGGAATCTCTATCATTGTGTAGCAGCCGGGCCTTTGGCGCAGCACGGCGCGGGCGGCAGATACCAGGATCTGTCCGGTGAGAGCGGGATTGTTGATGCTCATCATAAAGCGGAAGTTCTGGTTCTGGGTCTTGCCGGAAACGCCCTTGCGGATCAGGTTGACGCCGTGTCCCATATCTTTGAGGGCGTCTACGCTCTCAACTTCGAATACGTGGGTCTCGTCCGAAGCAAAGTAAGGGTCAGCCTTGACGGCGGCGGCAATCTTTTCGAAATCGAAGCCGGGCTTGACCTGAACGTATACCATACGGCGGTGAACACCCTGGCCTGTGGGAATGGTCATCGAGAGAGCATCCTCAACACCCTCTATAGCCTTGACTGCAACAGAATGGCCCATACTCATACCAGGACCGAAGTTGGTGTATGTGATGCCCTTCGGGGCGCAGGCCTCTACGATGGCGCGGACCATCGAGTCTGTGCCGGGATCCCATCCTGCGGAGATGATGCAGGCCTTGCCGGCCTTCTGAGCGGCTGCAGAAAGAGTTGCGCGCAGTGCCGGAATTTTGGTGTGTATGTCAAAGCTGTCCACGGTGTTGATACCGAGCGAAAGTGCCTCCAAAGCGTGCTCCTCTACTTTACGGGTGGGGGTGGCCAGAATCGCCACGTCTACATTCTCGAGATCCTTGAGTGATGAAACAACCTTGTAGTTTGCTAGTTCGGCGGGAACATCCGCTGCGTTGCGGCGCACTACGCCGGCGATTTCAAAGTCGCTTGCGGCTTCCAGGGCCTCTATTGTATATCTTCCGATATTGCCGTATCCCACTACGGCTGCTCTTATCTTTTTCATCTTATATCAGGTTAAGGTCTTTCAAAGTCTTTTCCATAAGCACCATTGTGCTTTCCTGCGCCGGAACAAGCGGCAGTCGGAGTTCGTTCTGAATCATTCCCATCAGGTAAAGGGCGGCTTTTGCCGGAATGGGGTTGCTCTCTACGAAGCAGTTCTTGAACAGGTCGAACAGGCGGTGGTGGATGGGGCGGGCCTTTGACAGGTCGCCGGCAAGCATCGCCTCTGTCATTGCCACCATCTCGCGGGGAACGATGTTGGACGCTACGCTTATCACGCCCTGGGCGCCGGTCGCCATAAGCGAGAGTGTCTCGTCGTCGTTGCCGCTGAGCACTGCAAAATCTTTGGGCGCGTGGGCAATAATCTTGGAAATCTGATCGTAGTTGCCGGATGCCTCCTTGACGGCGATTATGTTGGGGTGCTCCGCCAGACGGAGGGTCGTTTCTGCACTGATATTGACGCCGGTACGGCCGGGCACGTTATAGAGCACAACCGGGCGCGGTGCGAAATCGGCAACGGCGGTGAAATATGAGAACAGGCCGTCCTGGGAAGGTTTATTGTAATAAGGTGTCACCACCAGGAATGCGTCAGGATCGTAGGGAGTCAGGGTCTCGATGTTGTTGCGGGTCATCACAATGGAGTTGGTGCCTACGCCGACCATCACCGGGCGGCCCTGGGCATATTCCTTGGCAATCTGCAGCAGCTTTATGCGTTCCTGATCCAGCAGACAGGGAGTCTCGCCGGTGGTGCCCAGCGGCACCAGGAAGTGGATGCCCGCCTCAATCTGGTGTTTGACAAGGTTTTCAAAAGCTTTGTAGTCTACCTCTTCATTTTTGAAGGGGGTAATCAGCGCGGTTCCGCAGCCTTGTAATTTGAGTTGTTCCATAGCTTTCGAAAATTAAATGATCAGGTCTTTGAATTCGTGAACCCCGGAGACACGTTCGGTCATCAGGGCTGCCTCCACTGCACCCTGTGCAAGCCCTTCGCGGGAGAAAGCCTCGTGGCTGAGGGTAATCTTGTCGCAGCTGCCGGTGAGGGTGAGAGTGTGGATGCCCGGAACCTCGCCGATTCGCTGGGAGGTGATGGGGGTCTGATAGCCGCCCGCTTCGTCCACTATCTTGCCGAGGCTGATTGCGGTGCCGCTGGGGGCGTCCAGTTTGTGTATGTGGTGGATCTCTTCTATGGTCGTCTTGTAGTCGCCTACGCCGGAGGCCATTTTTGAGAGATATTCAGCAGTCTTGAAGAGTATGTTGACTCCTATGGAGAAGTTGGAGGCATATATCATCGTTGCGCCGCATTTCTCAAAATAAGCTATGACTTCGTTTTGGATATCGTTCCAGCCGGTGGTGCCTACAACAGTCGCCTTAAAGTTCTCTGCAAGGAACTTGTAGTTGGCCCTGAAGGCGTCGGGGGTGGTGAAATCTATGCAGACGCATTCGCGGGCAATCTCCTTAGGGGTAGCGGTGATGTCCTCGCTGCACATGACGCACTCTATGCCGCGCCGTTCCAGCACCGACTCTATCATGTGACCCATTCGGCCGTAGCCGCTTATAACAACCTTAATTGCCATTTTCGAAGAATGTTTTATGGAGTTTGCGGATGACGTTTACCATTTCAGGACGGTCTACCACGATACTCAGGTTAAGGAAAGACGAGCCTTGCGACATCATATAAATCTTGCTGTCGCTCACCGCCTCGAACACCGCAGCAACGGCGCCTTTGACACCGATGATGTTTTTGCCTATGATGCTGACCTGGCTCTTGTCACGGTCGACGGTGATGTTGCCGATCTTGGAAAGTTCTGCCGCTACCGGATCTATAGCCGCCTTGGCATCTACAGTGACGGAGACGCTGGCCTCTGAGGTGCTGATCATATCTACCGATACGCCATGCTTTTCAAAGATTGCGAAGATCTTGGTAAGGGAACCGGTGGTGTTGATCATTTTGGGCGAGTAAATATTTATCACCCTTATATTTTCGTTATAAGATATGCTCTTGACTCCGTCGAAGATGCACTGGCTGTTCATAACCACGGTGCCTTCGCCTTCTGGATTCATTGAGTTGAGCACGTACAGCGGGATGTTTTTACCGGCGGCGGGCTCGATGGAAAGAGGGTGGAGGACCTTGGCTCCGAAGCGGGCCAGCTCGGCCGCCTCTTCATACGAGAGTTTGCTGATGCCCTTGGCCTCCGGCACTATGTTGGGATCGGCGGTGCAGATGCCGTCCACGTCAGTCCAGATTTCGATGCGGTCGGCGTCCAGCACCATTCCCAGCAGGGAGGCGGAGTAGTCGCTGCTGCCGCGCCCCATAATGGTGGGGTCGCCCTCTATGGTGACGCCCATGAATCCCTGGGTGATTACCACGTCGGCATTCTTGAAGGCCCTTTCAATGACGGCGGGAGCCCGTTTAGTCACTTCCGGGATGTCGGCGCTCGCACACATATAATCTTTGGATGTAATCATAAAGTGGCGGGCGTCTACCCAGGCGGTCTTGAGTCCCAGCGCGTTCATCATAAAGCCGACTATGTTGCTGGAGAGATATTCGCCAAGAGAAATCATATAGGCCTTGTCGACATCCGGGATCTGGCCGCCCATATGGGCTCTGGAAAGAGTCTGGAGGGCGTTGCACAGGGTATCTACTTTCTGATTTATATCTGTAGTGTCCGGAGTGGGACGCTTGGGATCGATGTAGGAGGTCAGTTCGTCTATGGTGGATTTATGACGGTCGCGGATAGAACTTAT
This sequence comes from Bacteroidales bacterium, assembly GCA_017561665.1. Classification (GTDB taxonomy): domain Bacteria; phylum Bacteroidota; class Bacteroidia; order Bacteroidales; family UBA932; genus Equibacterium. Next base: position 93,348 of record JAFZBQ010000060.1, read on the forward strand.
AATTTGTTCGCTCTGCTCTTTTTCTCCCTGTTCTGTGAAATCTACCAACTGGTGCAGCAAATTGGTTACGCCGGAGCAGGCAGATACCACTACGACGGGTTTGCTGCGCATTTTTTTGGTAATGATGGAGATTGTCCTTCTGATTGCGGCGGCGTCTCCGATAGAGGTTCCGCCAAATTTCATTACTATCATCGCTTATAATTTTTCACCCGGCTAAAGTAGTAAAAAAAATTACTACTTTTGTGTTTAATATCAAATAGGACGTAATCAATTATTTTAATATTATGAAAACACTCAGATTTTTTGTAATCATCGCTTTGCTGTCAGGCTTGATGTTTGGCTGCAAAAATGCTCCCAAGGAGGAGAAAATTCCCATTGGCGTACAGCTCTACAGCGTTCGCGACAATATGGCCCAGGATTTCTACGGCACTCTCAAGGCCGTTAAGGAAATGGGCTACGACGGCGTTGAATTCGCAGGCCTTTACGGCTACTCCCCCGAGCAGGTTAAGGCTTGGTGCGAAGAACTCGAGCTTAACCCCATTTCTGCCCACGTTCCCCTGCAGGATATGATGGACAACATCGACGCAGTGATTGCAGATTATAAGGCTATCGGTTGTGAATATCTCGCCGTTCCTTATCTTCCCGAAGAATTGCGCCCCGGTACAGATCAGTTCGTGCCGACCGTTGCGGCAATCAAGGATATTGCCCAGAAAGTAAAGGATGCAGGCATGCAACTGCTCTATCATAATCACGACTTCGAGTTCAAGACTCTCGAAGACGGCACTTATGGTCTGGATTATCTTTACGAGAACGTTCCTTCCGATCTGCTTCAGACAGAGCTCGACCTCTGCTGGGTAAAATATGCCGGCGAGGACCCCGCTGATTTCCTTCGCAAATATGCCGACCGCTCTCCCGTGGTTCACTTCAAGGACTACTTCTTCGAGGGGCCCAAGGAGGGTGATCCCTATGCACTTATCGGTGACGAGGGTCAGGAAGCCGCTCCCCAGACCGTATTTGAGTTCCGTCCCCTCGGCTGCGGCGTTCAGGACCTGCAGTCTCTGGTAGATGCATTCAAGGATGCCCACAGCAAGTGGATCATCGTAGAGCAGGACAACCCCAGTATGGGTCTTTGCCCTATGAAGAGCATCAAGAAGAGTCTCTGCAACCTCAAACACGTTCTCTGCCCCGACGAGTGCTGCGAGAAAGAATGCTGCAAAGAGGGTGAGAAAGAGTGCTGCAAGGATGCTGAAGGCTGCTGCGAAAAGGGCGAAGGCGAGTGCTGCGATAAGGCAGAGTAAACACTTACCGCATAAACGAAAAATGGCGGCCATTGGCCGCCATTTTTGTTTGCAGCATAACTGCTAAACGATACCCTGGGCGAGCATTGCGTCGGCAACCTTCATGAAGCCGGCGATATTGGCGCCCTTGACGTAGTTGATGTAGCCGTCGGGCTCGGTACCGAACTCTACGCAGCGGGCGTGGATGTTGGCCATGATGCCCTTGAGCTTCTCGTCGACCTCTTCTTTGCTCCAGCCCAGACGCATGGAGTTCTGGGTCATCTCCAGACCGGAAGTGGCTACGCCGCCGGCGTTGGAAGCCTTACCGGGAGAGTAGAGGATCTTTGCTTTCTGGAAGATTGCGATTGCTTCAGGGGTAGTGGGCATGTTTGCACCCTCGACCACGCACTTGCAGCCGTTCTTGACCAGGGTCTCTGCCTGCTCTGCGTTAAGCTCGTTCTGGGTTGCGCAAGGCATTGCGATGTCGCACTTGACGCTCCAGGGACGCTCGTCGGGAGTGTATTTAGCGGAAGGGTATTTCTCTGCATATTCGCGGATACGGCCTCTCTGGACGTTCTTGAGCAGGAATACATATTTCAGTTTCTCCTCGTCGATTCCGTCGGGATCGTAGATGAAGCCGTTGGAATCGGAGAGGGTTACCACCTTGGCGCCCAGTGCGGTAGCCTTCTGGGCTGCATACTGGGCCACATTACCGCTGCCGGAGATGGCAACAACCTTGCCCTTGTAGCTTTCTCCGCGGGTGGCGAGCATCGACTGGCCAAAGTAGCAGGCGCCGTAGCCGGTAGCCTCGGGACGGATCAGCGAACCGCCAAAACTCAGACCCTTGCCGGTGAATGTGCCGGTGAATTCGTTTGCCAGGCGTTTGTACTGACCGAACATGAATGCAACCTCGCGGCCGCCTACGCCGATATCACCTGCGGGAACGTCGGTGTCGGGACCGATATGACGATAGAGTTCTGTGATAAAGCTCTGGCAGAAGCGCATGACCTCCATATCTGATTTGCCTTTGGGATCGAAGTCGCTGCCGCCCTTGCCACCGCCCATCGGTAGGGTGGTGAGGCTGTTCTTGAATGTCTGCTCGAATGCAAGGAACTTGAGGATGCTCAGGTTTACGCTCGGGTGGAAACGGACGCCGCCCTTGTAGGGACCGATGGCGCTGTTCATTTGGATGCGGTAACCTTTGTTGATCATCACCTCGCCGGCATCGTTAACCCAGGGAACGCGGAACATTACGACCCTCTCGGGCTCAACAATGCGTTCCATTACTTTCAGCTTCATGAGCTGAGGATTCTCAACGATCATGGGAGCGACGCTTTCTACGACTTCCCTGACGGCCTGATGGAACTCCTTTTCACCGGGGTTCTTGGCAATGACATCGGCCATTAGCTTGTCTGCATACTCTTTTGCTGTCATAAGAATAGGTGTTATTTGTTATTGTTTGTTGCAATTTTCAAGCGCAAATATATATGTTTTATTTAAAATACAAACAAAAGTGCTTCAAAATAGTTTTGAACGCACTTTTCAACATATTACAATTTGTAAGTGATTGCAGCCGTAGTGATTGATTTTTTGCGATTATGGCAAATAATTCGTAATTTAGTTTGATAAATTGCATGTGTATGATGTATGTGTGGTTCATAGTTGGTGTCGTTCTCACGCTGTTGGGGGCTTCCTGGTTGGTAGACGGCGCCAGCGGCATTGCAAAACGTTACAATGTATCAGAATTCGTAATCGGAGTCTGCATAGTCGGCATAGGTACCTCGATGCCGGAACTGACGGTGAGTATGCTGGGCAGCATCCGCGGCAGCGCCGGTATCGCAATCGGCAATGTGACCGGCAGCAATATGTTCAACACACTGCTGATCCTGGGCATTACGGCCCTGATCAATCCGATACAGTTTACCAAGGCCAATCTTCGCACCGATATGCATCTGAACACGCTATCATCGCTGGTGCTGCTCTCTTTCGCATATCTGCCCATTGCGTTCCGTGCGGGCGAGTCGCTGATGATTTCCCGTCTGGAGGGTATCATCTTTCTGCTGCTCTTTATAGGGTATCTGATTCTGACATTCCGAACTGCCGGTAAGACCGTTGAAGAGGAGGTATCGTCCAAACCCAAACCGCTCTGGCTGCTGATACTGATGGTACTTGGCGGTATTGCGGCTCTGGTCTTTGGAGGGCAACTTTTCGTGGAAAAGGGTTGTGAGATTGCCCGCGCCCTCAAAGTATCGGAGACGGTGATTGCTATTACCCTGATGGCCTGCGGCACATCACTGCCGGAACTGGTGACCTGTGTAGTGGCGGCTGTTAAAAAGCGCAACCAATTGGCACTTGGCAATATCCTCGGTTCAAATGTGAGCAACATACTGCTTATTCTCGGATGCAGTTCCGCCATCAGGCCGTTGGCGGTGGATCCCGTCAATCTGGAAGGCTTCGTATTCCTGCTGATAACGGCAGTTCTGCTCTATCTGAGCGCGTTCCTGCCAAAACGCAACACCCTTACCTGGTACAAGGGCATATTTTTCATCCTGCTCTATGCCGCATACATCTATTATTCCGTAATCGCATAATTAAATCCCAAGATATGTTTTCCGTTATTATCTACGCCCTGATCTTCATCTTTATGCCGGCAGTGGTGCTGTGGATGTGCAAGAAGGTGAATTTCCTTGGCAAGATCGGTCCGATTCTGATCCTTTATATCATCGGTGTGCTGCTGGGCCAGATTCCCGGCCTGAACAACGAGGCGACTTTTGCCCTGAAGGACAAGATCACCACCATAATGATACCGCTGGCGCTGCCGATGATGCTCTTTGGCTGCCAGTTCAATTTCAAGGATATGAAGGGCGTCGGCAAGTCGCTGCTGGCCGGCTTGATAGCCGTCATAGTAGCCACGATTACAGGTTATCTGATTTTCGGTGGCAAGATGGTCGACGGACCCAAGGTGGCTGGTCTGCTGGTTGGCTGCGAGACGGGCGGAACCATCAATATGGCGGCGCTCAAAATGGCGCTCAATTTTCCGGAAGAACGGTATGTGCTGCTCAATTCATACGATATGCTCATCTGCTTCTTGTATTTCGTATTCCTGCTGAGCATCGGTATCAAATGGTTCCGCAAGGTGCTGCCGCACACGGAACCTTCTAAACAAGACGGGACGGATTATTCTACGGGCGAAGCGGTAATGGAAGAGAATAATTATCGCGGGCTCTGGTCAGCCCACGGTATCGGCCAGATATTCAAGATATTGCTGGCAGTTATCTGCAGCCTGCTGGTGGCTGTCCTGATTGTTGCGTTTGTGGGCATTGTGATAGCACTGATACACGGTGAAGCTATTACCCTAAAGACCGTCACGGGTTCGTTCGGCGCCGGCTGGTTCATGCCGGTATTCATCTTGGCCTTGACGACAGCCGCAATTGCCGCATCGTTCCTCAAGCCGGTACGCAAGCTCACATACAGTTACAATATCGGTCTTTATCTGATATACATCTTCTCCATCGCGGTGGCCTCGATGGCCGATGTTACCAAGCTTAATTTCGGTCAGGAACTATACACGCTGCTGTTCCTGGTATGCATCATCTTCGGCTCGCTGCTGTTGCAGTTCCTACTTTCGATACTGCTTAAGATAGAGGCGGATATGATGATTGTGACCAGCGTCTCGCTCATCAATTCGCCGCCATTCGTGCCTATGATGACCAGCGCGATGAACAACCGCAAGGTGCTGGTGCCCGGCATCACCGTCGGCATTATCGGCTTCGCCGTCGGCAATTACCTCGGTATCCTCGCTTCACAATTGTTTGGGTTGTTCTGATAGGCCGCGGTTCAGCGTAGAAATAGCTTTGCGTAGGGAACAGGGGTTCTATGTTCTCCCTGGACCGGAGCGGAGCTATTTCGTAGCTTTAGCGGCCTTCCAAACAAATTATTGCCAAGTATTAAACTGCAACGTATATTTGCCGTCTAAATCTACATATGAAAAAGATAGTCCTTACACTGATATGCGCCGCACTGGCAATCTCCGCACTTGCGCAGCCCAAAGCTACAATTAAACTTGCACTTGTCGACACCATCTCCCGCGAACCGGCCTCTTACGCCGCGGTGATGCTTTACCCTGAAGGGGATACGGTCGCCCAGCACTATGCGCTGGCCGGCCTCGACGGTACCGCCAAATTCGAAAAGGTCGCCTACGGCAAGTATAAGCTTCGCGCCGAACTGATGGGCTTCGAAGCGCTTGAGAGAAACATCAACGTGGACAAGTCCAATATCAACCTGGGCACAATGGCTATGAAAGAGGATTTTGAGATGCTCCAGGGAGCCACGATATCGGCTGTGGGCAACGCCATCACCATCAAACAGGACACGATAGAATATACGGCATCGTCTTTCAAGGTTAAGGACAACGCCGTCCTGATAGACCTCTTGCGCAAATTGCCGGGCATTGAGGTTAGCAGCGACGGTACCATCACCTCCGGCGGCGAAACCATCAAGAAAATCACCCTCAACGGCAAGACATTCTTCCTGGACGATCCAAGTCTGGCAACCGAAAACATCCCTGTCAATGTCATTGAAAAGGTCAAGGTCATCGACAAGAAATCGGAACAGGCGCAGTTCAGCGGCATAGAGGACGATGATACAGAGAAAATCATTGACGTAAGCACCTACAAAGGAATGTTCGACGGCTGGTTCGGCAATCTTTCCGGCGGTCTTGGACGCGACTTGCGCAGCGCCCCCGAAGCCGACAGCAAATTTGCTTTGACCAATGACATCCGTTATCAGGGCAACGGCATCATAGGCCGTTTCAACGAAACCGACCAGCTGGCGTTCGTGGCTAACGGCAACAACACCAACTCTATGGGCGGATTCGGCCCCGGCGGCCCCGGCGGCGGCGCATTCGGCGGTATGAAGGGTATCAATGACAACTGGATGGCCGGCGTCAATTACGGCACTTCGCGTGTCAAGGATCTTGAGGCAAACGTAAGTGCTGAATACGGCCAGCGCAACAGCGATGTCCAGAGCAAGAACGAAAAGACTACCTACGTTAACGACGGCGATGACCTGATGACATCATCCGACAACAAGTCAGACTCCGGCAGCCAGTTCGTCGAGGTGGGCGGAGAACTAAGTTATAATCCCGAAGGGACCCGGATCTTCTTCCGTCCTAGATTCAACCTGGAATGGAGCACCAATGACAAGAGCAACAACGAAGAAACTTCGGATATATATTCCTTACTTAACAATTCACGTTCGTTCTCGTACGGACTGACCCGTAGCCGCACCGCCGACGGTCGTTTCATGGTCGGCCAGCGGATAGGCAAGCCGGGCCGAACCATCACCTTCGGCGGCCGTTACAGCTTCTCCGACAGTAATTCGGACGCAAAGGAATTCTCCAGGACCGACTATTCTTCCGGTGTCACTTCAAAATTGATAGACCAGTATTCCCGCACCGACACTAAGAGTATGAGCTTGAACGGCAACCTGGAGTATACAGAGCCTCTCTCCGAGAACTGGTTTGTCAGCGCCAGGTACCGCGTGGGTTACACCCACAGCAATTCGGTGAAGAACACTAATGACTACACGGGAACCGTGCCCCATGCCGCCGATGATACCGATTTCATCCACAATATGGACGATACCGATTCATACAGCGCCCGCAATGACTATTACAGCAGCAGCGTAGAGAATATCTTTATCAACCACCAGGCCGGCATTATGATGCAGTACCAAAAGGACCGCAACTTTGTCCAGTTTGGTGCCACTTTCCAGCCTACATATAACGAGACACATACCACCAAATTCGGCATCACCACCGATATGGGAGAGGGCGAATGGCTGTTCAACTGGTCTCCGGAGGTGCGCGCCCGTTATGCGTTCAACCAGACAACAAACATTCGCGCCAACTACAACGGCCGCTCTTCACAGCCCTCGACTAGCCGCATGCAGCCCATACTGGACGTGTCAAATCCGACGCAGATCTCCACCGGTAATGCATACCTCCTTCCGTCATTTACCCACAATGCGCGGATCTTCTTCTCCAGAAACAACAAGTATACGTTCTCTTCACTCACCGTCGGAACGTTTTTCAACTACGGCCTCAACAGTGTGGTAACCGCCAGCTGGTTCGACAAAAACGGTGTCAGCTATTCCGTGCCGGTCAACGCAAAGAAGCCTTCCCAGTCATACAACACTTTCGTGTCTTACAATACACCCATCGCCAAGTCCAGCTTCTCGATAGCTTCCAACACCCGCGCGTCCCTGACAAATGCGGTCAGCTATCAGAACGTTTCTGCCCGTGACGGGCTCACTGCCGAGACATTCGTTTACGATGATTTTATGAAGGAGTTCTGGGGTGTCGACTCAAAGGGAGATGTGGATCCCCACGGCAATAGGTTCTACAGCGGTGAAAGCGGTTTCGGCGAGAGTAAGACCACTGCATATACCATTGCAGAAGACTTGAGTTTCCGCTACAACGGCGACAATCTGTACGCATCGGTGGGCGGTAACATCCGCTATAACAACGCCATCTATTCACTCAACTCTGCCGCTGACAAGCACACCCTGGACAATTCCATAACAGGCTCCGTAGTATGGACGCTGTGGAACAAGCTGGAGCTGAGCAGCGACGCCGCATACACTTTCTACCGCGGCTATTCCGAAGGATACAACGATCCCGAATTCATCTGGAACGCCGGAATCAGCTACAAATTCGGCAGTCTCAGTCTTGCAGCCAATGCGTATGACCTCCTGGAGCAGAGCAAGAGCATCTCCCGCACGATGAACGAGAACTATCTGCTGGATTCCTGGAGTAACCGTCTTGGCCGGTATATCATCTTCAAACTCACTTACACTTTCGGTACTTTCAAAGGTCCTAAGGGTAATCGTGGCGGCGGTATGTTCATCCGCGGTGGCGGTGGAGGCGGCGGCTTCGGTGGTGGTCCGCGATTTTAACTGGGGCTCCGCCCCAAACCCCGCCGCTCCGCGCTGGCTATTCTGGATGCCTGCCCGCACGCGCTCCGCTATCGCCTGCAGGCGATTTCTATACGCTAACAGTAATATCAAAAATATCTACTATTTTTGTCGTGTATAGGAATAAACTATGGAAGATTACGAACATTTTTCCATCGCGGCCGACACCAGCCACGATTATATGAAATACCGCATACACAGGATTCTACTTGTATGCAGCAGCTACGACGGCTATACCCTGGAAGAGGACGGCCACATAGATTCGCAGATCAACACCGAGTACAACGAGCTCAACATGAGCAATCCGCCCGCAATCGTGCGGGTCAGCTCGGCGGCGGAGGCACTTGAAAAATTGAATTCCGGTGAAACCTACGACTTTGTGCTCACTATGTACAACGTGGGCGGAATGACGGTATTCGATTTTGCCCGCACGTTGAAGAAGATGAATCCTGACATGCCGGTGTTCCTTATCACCAGTTTCTCCCGCGAAATTTACCGCAGGATAGAGGAGAGCCATTGCGAGGCAATCGACAACATCTTCTGCTGGCACGGCACCGCCGATCTTATCATCGCCATAATAAAACTGGCCGAGGACCGTCTGAATGCCGACCGTGACATACTTGAGGGCGGCGTGCAGGCCATTCTGCTGGCCGAGGATTCTTTCCGGTTCTATTCTTCCTATCTGCCGGAATTATACAAGATTCTATTGCTTCAGAACAGTGAGTTCATCAAGGACGCCTACAACGAGCAACAGATGATTTCCCGCAAGCGGTCGCGTCCAAAGGTACTGCTGGCCACCAACTACAACGAGGCTGTGGAACTATACCGCAAGTACAAGAGTAACTTGCTGGGCGTCATAACCGACGTCGGAATGATACTGAACAAGGGCGACCGCAGCGAAACCGAAAAATCGGACGCCGGCGTGGACCTTTGCAAGATGGTCAAGAGCGAGACGCCGTGGATGCCCGTCATAATGCAGTCATCACAGGTCGAATTCAAGACCCTGGCGCAGTCGCTTGGCGCCGGTTTCATACCCAAGACCAGCAAGAACCTGCTGGAGAATATGCGCAACGTGATTCTCTCGCAGTTCGGCTTCGGCGACTTTGTGTTTACCGATCCCCGTACCGGCATAGAAATCGGCCGTGCCCACGACCTCTACCAGATGCAGAAACTGATAGAGACTGTACCCGACGATATCCTGGAGTATCATCTGAGCCAGATGAACCTCTCCAAGTGGCTTTACGCTCGCGGCCTTTTCCCCATCGCCAAGGTGCTGCGCAGTATGAACAGCAGCCAGTTCAAAAGTACTGAAGAACACCGCAAGGCCATTGTCCGTCTGCTCAAGGAGTACCGGGTCCTGCTGGGACAGGGCATCGTGGCCGCCTTTGACGAAAAGACCTACAGCGATGCCGTGTCGTTTGCCAAGATCGGTGACGGCAGCATCGGCGGCAAGGCGCGTGGCCTGGCCTTTATGAACGGCATCCTGGCCAAGCATGAGCAGTACAAGAAATATCCGGGCGTGCGCATCACCATTCCGCGCAGCGTCGTCATCTCTACAGATTATTTCGAGGAATTCATCAACAGCAACAGCCTGCAGTATATCATAGAGAAAGATGTGTCGGACGAGGTTCTGCTGTCGGAATTCCTGAATTCAACAATACCGCAGTCGCTTCATCGCAAGCTCAAAAAGTTTGTGTCGACCTGTCGGAGGCCGCTGGCAATCAGGTCTTCTTCTAAACTGGAGGATTCTAACTACCAGCCCTTTGCCGGTGTTTATTCGACCTATATGATTCCGCGCTGCGAAGATGACGGTCAGATGCTCCGGATGCTTATCCGCGGTATCAAGAGCGTCTACGCCTCGGTATATTTCGCTTCCTCCAAGGCATACATCCAGACTTCCCAGAACGTGCTCAGCGAAGAGCGTATGGCGGTTCTGGTGCAGGAGGTGTGCGGCACGGAGCAGGACGGCTATTATATGCCTACATTCTCCGGTGTGGCCCGTTCGCGCAACCTTTATCCGATAGGTTATGAAAAGCCGGAGGAGGGTGTTTGCAACGTGGTGATGGGCCTGGGCAAGGCGGTGGTGGACGGCGGCAAGACGCTCCGCTTTTCGCCGGCTTATCCCGATAAAGCCCTGCAAACTTCGACCGTGGAACTCACCGTGAGCGACGCTCAGACAGAGGTGATGGCGCTGAATCTGGATCCGGGCAAGTTCCTGCCTTCTACAGACGACGCCGTCAATATTGAGAAACTTCCGGTCAACAAAGTGGGCAGCTGGCGCAATGCCAAATATGTCTGCAGCAATTTCGATTACGCCAACAACCGCATCAGCGAAGGGCCGACATTCAATGATTCTTTCAAGGTCATCACCTTCAACAGCATCCTTAAATACAATTCCTTCCCGCTGGCGGAGATTATCCGCGACCTGCTAAAGATTGGCGAGGAGGAGCTTCGCTGCCCGGTGGAGATAGAGTTCGCCGTGGATATGGATGTGGAACCGGGTGCTCCCAAACTGTTCAATTTCCTCCAGATAAGACCCATTATCAACAGTCTGGACGAGAGCAAGGTCGACTGGGACAAGATAGATACCGATGATGCCTTGATTTATTCCGAATGCGCCTTGGGCGTAGGCGAGATCAAGAATCTGCAGTATGTGGTCTATATGAAGTTCGACAAGTTCTCTTCTCTCAAGACCCGTGAGATTGCTGAGGAACTTTACAAAATCAATACGCAGATGAAGGAGCGCGGTGCTGAATATATCCTCATCGGCACCGGCCGCTGGGGATCTTCCGACCCCAACCTGGGCGTGCCTGTCAAATGGGGCCATATCTCAGAGGCGAAGGTAATAGTGGAGATGGCTCTCAAGGACTTCAACATCGAGTCCAGTCAGGGAACCCATTTCTTCCAGAACGTAACCTCCCTTGGCGTCGGCTACCTTTCCATCAATCCGTCGGCCGGCGACGGCGTATTTGCGCAGGAGAAACTGGATGCGATGCCGCTCGACTTTGACGGCGAGTGGTTCAAGATTGTCAAGTTCGAACAGCCGCTTACGGTATATGTCGACGGTGTCACCAGAAAGGGTATCGTCAAAGTTTGAATTTGACAATTGACGGATAATTTATAAATTTGTGCACTGATATTTAAACTTAAAGTGTAATATGACCGAGGATATCTTCAAGTCAATCTCCGCTAAGGTTGAAACGCTCATCTCCCGCTACGAGAGCGAGCGCGCCGGTGCGGAGTCTCTCCGTCAGGAGCTGGAGGCCAGCCGCGGCCAGATTGCCCAGTACAAAGAAAAACAGATACAATTAGAACAAAAGATAAAGACATTAGAAGATAAACTCAATAGCTTACAATTGGCAGGCGCATTTACGGCATCACCAGGGGACACTGCAGGGGCAAAGCGCAGATTGAACGCTGTTATCAAAGAGATAGACGAGTGCATATCGATGTTGAATATGTAGAGATATGGAAGAGAAGCAAAAGATTACCGTTACCATAGGTGGGCGCAAGTTCACCTTCCACATCCTGCCCGAAAACGAGGAGCGGGTACGGGAGTCTGTGAAGAAGATAGAGGAGAAGGTGTCGCTCTATGCGGCAAAGTATTCCACAAAGGATATGCAGGACATTCTGAGCATCGTGCTGATGGAGTTTGTGATGCAGTATATTTCGCTTGAGCAGAAAGACGACGTCAATGATATAATGGAAAGTGTCAAGGCTCTTGACAGCCGTCTTGACGAATACATAAATTCCGGCCGCTAGTATTACTCTTCGCCAAAATCAACATATTAAATTTCCAAAAGAGTACGCGGCTGCCAAAAACGGGCCTAGGTTACCCTAACGGGGATTCCTGGTTCTCAGGGACGGAGGAAGTTTGCGGCATATACCGTCGGCTCAAATCTTACCTTGCAAGATTTTTGGACTTACAGTTACTGGCGGCCTTTTTATAGATTCTGCACCGGTTGTAGGTTATTATTAAACGGAACCCAATTAATAATAACTATACAATAATAATGATACTTCAATTCATCATAGTGGCTATGCTGGCGGCGCCGGTGGCCATTCTCATCTACGAATTTGTCAGGCGAAAGATTCTCAAGAAAAATGCCGACGAGATTATCAAGAACGCCGAGGCAGAAGGCGAAAACATAAAGAAAGAAAAGATATTTCAGGCCAAGGAGAAATTCCTGCAGCTCAAGAGCGAGCACGAAGAGGCCATCAAGGAGAAGAACAACCAGATAGCCCAGGTAGAAAACCGTCTCCGTCAGAAGGAGAGCCAGCTGGGCCAGCAGAAGGGCGAACTGGACCGCAAGGTCAAGGAAAACGACCAGATCAAAGAGAATCTCCAGCATCAGCTGGAACTCCTCAACAAGAAGAAAGAGGAGTATGAAACAATGCGCGAAGAGGCCATCCGCAAACTCGAAGAGGTGGCAGGAATGAGCGCAGAAGATGCCAAGGAACAGTTGATGGAAAGTATGAAGGCCGAGGCCAAGACCCAGGCTATGTCCTACATCAACGACGTTATGGACGAGGCGCGCCTGACCGCCAGCAAAGAGGCCAAGCGCATCGTGATAAACACCATCCAGCGCACCGCTCCCGAGGTTGCAATCGAAAACGCAGTCACCGTCTTCAATATAGAAAACGACGAGGTAAAGGGTCGCATTATCGGTCGTGAGGGCCGTAACATCCGCGCCCTGGAAGCCGCCATCGGCGTAGAGATTGTGGTCGATGACACACCGGAGGCCATCCTGATTTCTGCTTTCGACCCCGTACGCCGCGAAGTGGCGCGCCTGGCACTGCATCAGCTGGTAGCCGACGGCCGTATCCATCCCGCACGTATCGAGGAGGTTGTGGCAAAGGTTCAGAAACAACTGGACGAAGAGATTATGGAAATCGGCAAGCGCACCTGCATAGACCTGGGAGTACACGGTCTCAACTCTCAGTTGGTCAAGATGGTGGGTCGTATGAAATATCGTTCGTCCTACGGTCAGAACCTGCTGCAACACTCCCGCGAGGTGGCCAATATCTCCGCTATCCTGGCAGCCGAACTTGGCCTGAATCCCAAGGTTGCCAAACGCGCCGGCCTGCTGCACGATATCGGCAAGGTGGCTGAAGAGGAATACGAGCTGCCGCACGCAATCGTGGGTATGCAGATCGCAGAGAAATGCAAAGAAAAACCCGATGTATGCAACGCCATCGGTGCCCACCACGAGGAGATTGAGATGCAGACACTTATAGCTCCCATCGTGCTGGTTGCCGATGCAATTTCCGGTTCCCGTCCCGGCGCCCGCCGAGAGGTTATCGAGAGCTACATCAAGCGTCTCAAGGATATGGAGAACATCGCCGCTTCTCACAATGGCGTGGTCAAGGCATACGCCATCCAGGCCGGCCGCGAGCTGCGCGTCATAGTAGGTGCAGACCAAGTGAGCGATGCCGAATGCGACGAAATCTCAGCAGAGGTGGCTCGCCGCATCCAGGACGAGATGACATATCCCGGTCAGGTAAAGGTTACAGTAATCCGCGAGGTGCGCAGTGTCGCATTCGCAAAATAACATTTCGATATGGACAATCAGAACACCAAGCAGATCAACATCGAAATCGCTCCCGATATGGCGGGCGGTATATATTCCAACCTGGCTGTCATCACGCACTCCCACAGCGAGTTCGTGATGGACTTCGTACAGATGATGCCCGGCATCCCAAAACCCAAGGTTGCCAGCCGCATCGTGATGACTCCGGAGCATGCAAAACGCCTGCTTCTTGCACTTCGCGAGAACGTCGCCAAATTCGAGTCTGAAAACGGCGAGATCAAGATCCGCCAGCAGGGGATGACCATCGCTCCGCTGGGACTCGGCGAGGCATAAGACAGCCCTTTAACAGCTTATAGATGGACCGCGCTAAAGAAATATCCAGAGTGACGGTGGTTGGCGGTATTGTCAACCTGCTGCTGGTCGGCCTCAAGTTTGTGGCCGGTCTGGCAGGCCGCAGCTCCGCGATGATTGCCGATGCGGTCCATTCACTGTCGGATTTCATTACTGACGTGGTCGTGCTGGTATTTGTCGGCATCAGCGCCAAGCCGCAGGACTCTTCGCACGATTACGGCCACGGCAAGTTCGAAACCATCGCAACTTTCTTCATCGGCCTGGCCCTGGCAGCCGCCGCCGTCGGCATCGTGGTTTCAGCCGCCACCAAACTGGCGGGATGGCTACAGGGAGAGGATATACCTGCGCCGGGTACACTGGCGCTTTGGGCGGCGTTAATATCTATCATCGTTAAGGAGATATTGTTCCAGTACACCTCCCGCAAAGGCAAGAAGTTGGAATCGCAGGCACTGATTGCCAATGCCTGGCATCACCGCAGCGACGCCCTCTCTTCCATTGGTGCGGCCATCGGTATCGGTGGCGCCATTATCCTTAGCAACCGCTGGACAGTGCTGGACCCGCTGGCATCCATAGTGGTTGGTGCTATGCTGGTAAAGGTCGCCTGGGACCTGCTGGGTCCTGCGATTGGCGAACTCACCGACAAATCGCTGCCGGAAGATGCAGAAAATGAGATTCTGAATATAATCGGCTCGGAGCCGGGCGTAAGCCAGCCTCACAACCTGCGCACCCGCCGTATCGGCAACCGCGTAGCAATCGAGGTCCATGTCCGTATGGACGGCAGCCAGACGCTGGCTCAGGCCCACGAGAGCGCTTCGCACATTGAGAAGCAGCTCAAAGAGCGATTCGGAGCCGACTCTCACGTAACCATCCACATGGAGCCTGTAAAGGAGGCTTGATGTTGCATTGTTGGAGCAGATTGCCTAACTTCGTAGGGTAATCATATCCCGCCACAATGTTTTCACAAGAAGATCTCCGGCAGATAGAGGCGCGAGGCGCATCTCTGCAACAAATCCAAGAACAGATAGACCGTTTCAAGAAAGGCTTCCCTGCAATGAAGATTGTGGGTGCCGCCGTGCCCGGACGCGGAATCAAGGTCCTTTCCGAGTCAGAAACCTGGAACGCAGCCGACTATTACGACAAGGCTCCGGTTGGCGGCAAGTGCAAGTTTGTGCCGGCCTCGGGTGCCGCTTCGCGTATGTTCAAGGATATGTTCGCAGGGCTTGATAAACTGGAAACCGGAGAGGATTTACCCGCCGATGCCCCAGGGGCAAAGCTCGCAGCCCGCATCAAGGACTTTGCGTTCTATTCGCCCGATGTATTCGGTGAACCGGCAGACACCGCCGACTATCGCAAGAAGGCTCTGGCGGCGTTGCTGCGCGAACCCGGCCTCGGTTATGGCTCCAAGCCCAAGGGAGTGCTCAAGTTTCACCGATATACAAATGAGGTCCGCACCGCTATGGCAGAGCATCTGGTTGAGGCGGCCGATTATATGCGCGGCGCTGACGGCGTCTGCAATCTGGTGTTCACTATTTCGCCTGAACATCAATCTCTTTTTGAGGCGGCTTTGGCAGAAGTCAAGGATAAGTTTGAGGCCCGTTACGGCGTTAAATACAACATCACCTTCACCTACCAGGACAAGGCTACCGACACCATTGCGGTGGATATGGAAAACGAGCCGTTCCGTACCGAATCCGGCGAACTACTGTTCCGCCCTGCAGGTCATGGCGCGCTGATCTACAATTTGAATAAGGTTGACGAGGAACTTGTTTCCATCAAGAATATCGATAATGTTGCTCACGAAAAGTTGCTGCCGACCACATCGCTATACAAGAAGGTGCTGATGGGAGAGGCTTTGAAGCTTCGCGACCGTATCTTTGATTATCTCCGCCGCCTGGATCGCGAGTTTTCGCCGGCACTCTGCGACGAGATTGAGGCCTTCCTGGATAAGGAACTCTGCGTCAAGATGCCCGCCGCAGCTTCTTTCGAGGCCCGTGTCGAGGCCCTTCTCGCAAAACTGAACCGTCCGATCCGCGTCTGTGGAATGGTCCGCAACGAAGGCGAGCCCGGCGGCGGTCCGTATATTATCGAAGGCGGCGACGGCTCCACTTCGCTTCAGGTTCTCGAGAGCGTCCAGATACCCAAGGACGACCCCAAGGCAATGGCGGCTATGTCCGGCGCCACCCACTTCAATCCGGTGGACCTGGTATGCCTGCTGAAAGACTATAAGGGAGGCAGATTCGATTTGCTGAAGCGTGTCGATGCCGACGCCGGCTTTATGAGCAGCAAGAGCTATCAGGGGCGCGAACTCAAGGCGCTGGAGATGCCCGGCCTCTGGAACGGCGCTATGAGCGACTGGAACACCCTCTTTGTAGAAGTTCCCGTAGAAACCTTCAACCCCGTAAAAGTCGTACTGGATTTGCTAAGACCTGCCCACCAGGCCTGACAATTCACACATCTGGTCTATGATGAAATCGGCACCGGCGGCGGCGAGCTGCTCGCGCGTGCCGTTGCCCCAGGTGACGCCGCAGGTGCGAGCACCTGCGTTGCGCCCCATCTCTATGTCCACATACATATCGCCGACAACTAGTGCATCCTTCGCCTCGATACCGAAATGCTCCAGACACTGCAGCACCGGCTCCGGATTGGGTTTGGGCTTGCGCTGGAAATCGACTCCCAGCACATAATCAATATAATCTCCAAGGCCCATATCGCGCACAAATGCATTCAGCGACACCGATAGCCGCGATGAGGCCACGCACATCGGTATGCCGGCGGCTTTGAGTTGGGCCAATTCCTCCTTCACGCCGGGAAAGGCTTGCGGCTTGAGCTGCGCCTTATATTCGTCAAAAACAATGCGATACAGGTCGGCGCAATCCAGGCATTCCTGACGGGTGATGCCGGGATTCATAATCACGAATCCGTCTTCCAGCGGCAGGCCGATAGTGCTGGCGATGGTTGCCTCGTCGGGCACCGGATAACCCTTGCGCCGCATAGTCTCCTGCATCGTCTTCACGATATTCTCCTTGGTGTCGCCCAGCGTTCCGTCAAAATCAAATACTATCAGCCTTGTCATAATTCATGATGTTTCTGGGGCCAAATGTACGCAAATGCCGCGATTTCTTTATACATTTGTGAAGATATACCCAGTTATGAAAAAGATTCTGACCATCATTTTAGGCTTTATCGCCGCCCTGAGCCTCAACGCCCAGGAGATAAACCGCGTGCAAGTTAATGCAAAGATTCACGCCGACGGTTCGGCCCACATCACCCAGATGTGGGATGCGACAGTATCGTCCGGCACCGAATTCTATATTCCTATCGGCAATCTTGGCAAGATGGAGATTACCAACCTGCAGGTGAGTGAAAACGGCCGTCAGTATATCAGCGAAGGCAACCGCTGGAAGGTTAACCGCTCTCTTTCAGAAAAGGCCGGACGCTGCGGCATCGTGGAAAAAAGCGACGGCGTGGAGATTTGCTGGGGGCAGGGGAGTATGGGCCGTCACGTCTGGACTGCCGAATTCGATGCCAAGAATCTCGTGCAGGGCTATAACGATTTCGACGGTTTCAACTTTATGTTTGTCAATCCAAATATCGGCCCTATAGAAGAGGCGTCGGTCGTCATAGAGAATGAGACCGGCGGTCCCGAATGGACCAGCGACAATGTAAAGGTCTGGGCCTTCGGCTTTGAGGGCAGTATCAACGTGGTGGACGGCAAGATCCAATGCGCCTCAGACGGGTATATGCCCAAGTCGCATAAAATCATTATAATGGCCCGTTTTGACAAGGACATGGTGCAGCCGCTGGTAGACACCAAGAAGCCGTTCGAAACGCTTCAGAAGAAGGCCTTCAAGAACAGCGATTATACCGATGAGGAAGACGGTGGATGGAAGGCTTTGCTGGCACTGCTGCCGGTGATTCTGGCTGGCCTTGGTGCTATTATCTGGCTGCTCTGGGTCTCTGCCACGGGCCGTACCCTCTCCAAAAAGATTTACGGTGTGAACAAGATCACCGACTGGTGGCGCGATGTTCCGCAGGAGGGTAATCTGTTTGCATCATATTATGTCCTGGACAAGGGCGAACGGTTCCCGCAGCATCAGCACGATAAGGATATGATTGGCGCCTGCTTCCTCAAGTGGGTTCTTGAAAAGAAAGTTCTGCCGGTTCAGGACGAGAAGCATCCGAAGCGTTATAATCTCAAACTCGACCCCGCCGCGCTGTTTGAAGACCCGTCTGAAGGCGAATTGTATTCTATGGTAGTCGAGGCTGCCGGCGACAATATGATCCTTGAAACGGGCGAATTTGAGCGCTGGTCAAAGCGCAAGTACGAGCGGGTTATGAACTGGCCCGGCAAGGCCGCCGAAAGCGGTCGCAAGTACCTGGTCGGCAAGGATCGTCTTGACGCTTACGGCCGCAGCACCGCCGAGGGTCAGGAAAAGGCTCAGGAGGTCATCAAGTTCAAGAACTTCCTCAAGGATTTCACCCTTAGCGACGAGCGCGGCGTTCCCGAGGTTCATCTCTGGAAGGATTATCTGGTATTCGCCCAGCTCTATGGCATCGCCAACGAGGTTGCAGCTCAGCTCAAGAAACTCTATCCTGCAGACTTTGCACATTACGCCCAGAGTCTCAATATGGATACATCATATCTGCCCACCATCATCAATATGAACCGATCCCTGGCCAATACCGCATATACCAACGCGGCAGCCAAACTCACCAGCGTCCGCACCAGCGGAGGAGGCGGCTTCTCTTCCATCGGCGGCGGTGGCGGCTTCTCCGGCGGCGGCTTCGGCGGCGGCAGCAGGTAGCCTGTTATTTTTGGGCATTAGCTGCATTTAATGTGCAGAAATCAGAAAATCATGAAAAAAGCATTCGTTGTTTTAGCGCTTGCAGTTGCGCTGTTCGCTTCTTGCGAGAAAGCTGATGTTATTGTTCCTACTGCAGAAGAGCAGGCTATGGTCACAGAGCAGATGACCTGGCGGCTGGATTCTATCAAGGTGATTACAAATTATGCAATGGTCTCCCAGGAGACTGTGGTTTATAGAGAAGAAGACGGAATCGATATAGTTGACTATACTTTCTATCCATATACATACAAGTTCCCGGAGAGCCTGTATTTCATAAGCGATTACGACGGCTCAAAGGTTTCCCTGTCGGAATATAAAGACGATTACTGCAAGTTCCTGCTTACTACACCCTCAGGCGACCTGCTGGCCGGCGGATATCTCTGCTACTATCGTAATCTGTTCACCTTCAGCGGTGCCAAGAACGGCGCCTGGGCAGTTTTCTTCATAACAGAGGCGACAGCCAACTGGGACACGGAAGTCTGGACCATCGCCTATAACCCCGTCGAAGCGGAAGACGGCCGCATTCTTGAGCGCCGCATAGAATTCTACCACAGGGTAAAATAGAGTAATTATTCGTCAAAGACGGTGTTGGTGAGAACGGCAGCCAGTAGTGCTTGTCCGCTCAGTGCAGATGCTGTACTACAGGATTCTGACACTGACTTCACGCCCAAGGCCGCGGAACAGTTTGACTAGGGTGGATAGTTGAATGTCTGAATGACCTTTTTCCACTCTGGAAATAAAGCTCTTCCTAGTTCCTATTTTTTCCGCCAACTGTTCCTGCGTTAGACCTGCTTTAAGGCGTTCTTCCTTTAGCTGTTCGCCTATAATGAAAGCATCGCACTCAATTTCAAACTGAGCACGTTCTGGCGTACCCACCGCACCGAAGTCTTCGCTTATGAGATCTTCTATCGGTGTCAGCATAGTTGTGTTTCGGTCATTCTTCACCATTATCTTTATTATTCTTTGTTTCAAAATACTTCTGCATTAATGTCTCAGCCCTGTCAAGTTGCTCTTTAGGTGTCTTTTGTGTTTTCTTTTGAAAACCGTTAAACAAAATCACAAGGTTACCTTCGTCAAAGCAGCAGAATATGCGATATTGATTGCTCTCGTGCTCTACCCGTATTTCATAGAGTCCTGTTATTCCTTTAATGGCCTTAAGAAACTTGGCTGGAACAATCTCAACCACCATTATGAGCTTCAATACCTGATAGAGCTTTTTCAGCGCTTCCCTGTCCAATGTTTTCCTAAATTCTTTGAAGTAATCTTCAAAGACTACAACCCGTCTAACGTACTCATTCTGAATTCCACCCATACCTTCAATAATCGCAAAGTTAACTAATTAGTGAACACTGTCCAAATTTTCTGACGCAAGATAACCACTAAGCCACCCTTAAAACGAGACATTTTCTCAAATCTTTTGGAATTGAGAGCAGGAAACAGAAATACTTTTTTTAAAAAATGAAATGCTTTTCAGAAACGATGAAATATAGGCGTCCGCTCGGTGTAGAAACCTCCGCTTGCAATTCTTTCCGGGCAAAAATCTGCCCCTGAAATAATTCAAGCTTCGGATGATATCTGCACCTTCGCTCTGTGAACAGCGGTCCAGCCAAACCGCCTGACGCGTTTAATAGGGGGATAGCAACCTTTGGCGGCGGCATCACCGACAACCTTTCTAAAGTCTTAGGCGCGTTCACCGCCGTTAGGACGGCTTATGTCGTAGTGGAATTCTTTGCGGTTTGGCGTGACTAGCTACTTGGTAATCGAAAGTCTCTGCAATCGAGGCGTGCAATACTACTTTCCGAAATATAAAAAAGGTGGAGCATTGCCCCACCTTTTTGCTTTATTGAAAAGAGTTGAGTTTTAGAAGGAGAGTCTCATTGCGAGACCGGCTGTGGGTTGCAGGTTGCTAGAAAGGCCAGTAGGGGTGTAAGTGAAAAAAGGCTCAATCTTTAAATCGAGAGAGGCTCTTTGCGATCTGATATCTTGATCGTACATATTCTTTACTTTCGCGATATGGACAGCGTCGCAGATACTCCAGATATTAAGACCAAGGCGGGCAGCGGCAGCAATCCAATACAAAGATGAGTATGAGTAAGTATTCGTGTAAGAATCATATGTGATACCGGACAGCTGCACTCCATACAATCCGATATTGCCAAGAAAGAAACAAGCGCCACGTCCCCATTCACCTGCAACACCCTCCCCAAGTCCTGGAATCAAAGCAGAAGCAATGCCAGCCCAAACTCTGCTGTATGGATCATTGGGCTGAGGAACATAATCACGAGTGTTGTAGAAATTTTTGTACTCGCGATATTTCATGCCAGGGACAACGGTTTCTGCTGTGTTGGGTGTGTAATTGTTCGTTGTACTGGAATTATTGAAGATTTCGTTCTCCCCATTTTCGTAACGTACAATTAAGATATCTGACTTAGGCAATGTGAAGGTTGGACCCTCAAGATTATTGAATTTCTTGTATTTAATCTCAGAGGTACTTACTTCGAGAATTTTAGCCTCAATGTCGGTACCGTCCTTAGTTGTGATAAGGTCCTGGGCAAACGATGAAATTGCTCCGAAAAGCATCATACAGATAATGAATAATCCTTTTTTCATAATGGTTAGTGAAATAATGTATGCGACAAATGTAAGGAAATAATTAATAAATAATTTAAAAATGGTTTGTCCAGCCAAAGCACCCACGGTAATTATACGACGAAAGCCATCCTGGCTGCGGTGGATACACTGAGTGGGTAACTTTTCTCAAAACAAAAGGAGCCGGACAAGCCGACCCCTGATGGGAAGGTACCCGTAAACCTCCTTTTTAATCAGCAATGATTAAACTACTATTTTTTAGGATAGTGATTGTCATAGTGATACGATAACCACTAATCCGTGGGGCCGCCGAATGTTTGCGAAAGTGGCCCCTTTCGGGTGTTTATGCAAAGGTAGTAATCATTTTATTTCCTGCAAATTTCTATCTTTGTGACTATGAAAACTCTGGGAAATATAATCTGGCTGGTGCTGGGCGGTATATTGGTCGCTCTGATATACTATCTGGTGGGGCTGCTGATGTGCATCACTATTATCGGAATTCCGTTTGGGGTGCAGTTGTTCAAGCTGGGTACATTTGCAATGTGGCCGTTCGGTCACGAAATGGTGAACAAGCCCAACGAGCCTGGATGCCTTTCCGTGGTGATGAATCTGATATGGATATTGCTGGGCTGGTGGGAGATAGCCATAATCCACCTAATCTGCGGATTGATCTTCTGCATCACCATTGTAGGAATGCCGTGGGGCTTCCTACATTTCAAGCTGGCGCTTTATTCCATCCTGCCTTTCGGAAAGGAAGTAAGATAGTTTTACTCAGTAAATACGGTGTTTGTAAGGACGAGGCCCTTGACGCCGACAATTGTGTTGCCGCGGGTCATGCCTTCCCCGACTGCGTCGCGGCGGCGGAGCGTCTCTTCTGACATGCTGAACTCTTCCGGAGCAACCTTTGTGAATGAACAATTGGTGAAGACAAGGTTCTCGTAAGGATTGTCGGCAGGGGAGAATATCTCAATGCCACAGAGAGATCGGGAGTGGACGTCGGTGAAATAGAGGTTGCGCACACCCCCGAACTTGACTGACTCATCGGGATAAACATACATGTGAAGGGGACACTCGTAGATATCGTCCATGATTATATTGGAGAAGATTATATCCTCTATCAGGGAATACTCGAGTCCGAAATCGTTGTTATAGCCCGGCCTGGGGAAGTCTATGCCTATTCCCAGCCAGCTGTGGGTGACAGTCAGGTTGGAGAATATGCAGTTGTGGATATGTCCGTCGTTGGACCATCCCAGGCGGATGGCATAAGCCCAGGACTTCAGGGTGCAATTGGTTACCACAACCCGTTCGCAGGCGGTGTTCTGTTTCAGGGAACGGCTGTTGGCGCGGACAATAATAGCGTCGTCGCCCGCTTCAATTATGCAGTTGGAGACGGTTACGTCCCTGGAACAGTTTATATGTATGCCGTCGTTGTTGGGATAGCGCATGTCCGAGAGAATCTTGCACCGGTCAAAATGGACATAATCGCAGTCGTGAACCCAGTAGCTCCAGCCGGCAGGCTGACCCACCATCGTAACATCTGTCACAGTCACAAACTTGCAACCGGCAAAGAACACCACGCGGGGTAAAGTCTGCTCTGTGGGGTGAACACGTTTGTAAGGCCATCCTCCCCGGTATTCATCGTCCGGAATCTTGCAGACATGGTGCTCTCCGTTGCAGTCTATTGTCCCGCGGCCGCTGATGGCTATGTTCTCTGCCTCGTCGGCAAAAATGAACGCCGCGTTGCGCTTGCGGGGCAGGGCATCCGTGTTGTAATGACGGGCATCGGTGCGGTTGGGAAAATCGTTGATGTCGGGCGATGCCAGCAGCACCGCATCGGCATCGATATGAAGATCCACTCCGCTTTTAAGCTCAATGGGGCCGGAAAGGTATGTGCCGCCGGAGATGGTCACCATGCCGCCGCCTGCGGCAGAGACATCGTCTATCGCTTTCTGGATAGCCTTGGTGGCCAAGATTTTGCCACCGGTTTTGGCTCCGTAAGATTTGACGTTGACATCCTTTGCCCATGCGGTGGTGCAGAGCAGGGAAAGGAGAATTATAAGAAACCTTTTCATTATTCAGCCTCCAGTACCTTTCCGTTTACGCTTATGTTGCGGCAGTGGATCTGGGTGATGCCGAAGTCGGGGCAGACGTTGTCGTAGAACTGGCAGTTCTCGCAGTCGTTAAGATAGACTGTTTTGCCGTAGTTGTCTGCGAACACGTTGTTACGGACAATCAGGCCGGAATTGACATAGGGGCCGTGTTCCTCTACATCACTGGTGACGTAGATTGCAGATCCGTCCCAGTCGGGCATCTGGAGGAACTTGTAGAGGTAGTTGCACTCGGAAATGTAGTTGTGCTCCACAATCATATCGCGAATCGGGCCTGCCTCGTGCCACCAGAGTTCGCCGCCGAGCTTTAGGGCGCTCATCGAGGTCCTGAAAATCTTGTTGTATCCGACGTAGGCGCGGGGCACTTTCACGTAGAATGCGCGACCGGACTTGGATATCACGGTGTTGTTAACGATGTTGGCATAGGTGAAGGTGTTGTTGTACATGAAGCAGCTGTCGCACTGTTCCGGTGTGATGGGGCGGTCCAGGGTAACGACGACCTTCCAATCTACCCAAGATGTGTCCACGGCCTTTACCACGAATTTCTCGAAATGTTCCAGCGTACGGCGATGAATCAGGTTCAGCGTGTCGCCCTTGTGAGGGTAGTCCAGCGATTGGGCATGCAGGTCGGCATTCTCTACGCGGATTTCCACCTTGTTCGGATCTTCCTGCGCATAAGGATACCAGTAATAATTGTGGATGTTGGTGCAGTCGTCCAGGCAGCCGCGGAACATGCAGTTCTGGATGGTTATGTTGCCGCGGCAGGAGGTGAAGTGGGTCGCATCGGTAGTGGTGCTGGTGTAGCGGCCGGGGTAGGGGACTATCTGGATGCCGTCCAGCAGTATGTTTTCCGTCTCGTGGCCAACTACGCCCATGCCGGGGAAGCTGTAGATGATGATATCCTTTAGTGTAACATTCTTGCTCTCGCGCAGCATATAACAGGGACGGTAGTGCCCGCCGTGGCGGATGACAAGGATGTCGCCGACCTTGGCGTTGTTCTTGGTGTATTTAAACAGCACTTTGCCTGGCTCAGGACTGCCGGCCAGGCCGCCGTCGCAGTCAAAGAACTGACCCGCCACCGGGTCGAAGAATTCCGTACGGCCCTGGACCAGTTTGTCGCTGTATTTGTAATACTCAGGGTCGAATTCAGCCTTGATGGTATCGCCGGTTATGTTTGTGATGACAGCCTCTATATTGTTGTGGCGCTTGTAGTCTACCTGTAAGCCTTTCACCGTGACGTTCTTGCAACGTATAAACGCCAGCAGCTCCATCCATCCTTCCACCATTAGTTTTGCGCCGTAGCCCTCGATGGTCAGATCTTTGGCTCCGGTAAAGTCCAGGCCGGTGACATAAGGCTTGGTGGGGATAAACAGGTAGCGCTGCACCTGCAGCCCCCAGCCGTAGGTGCCGTCGATAGCCTCGCGCTCTATCTTTGCTGCCTCGGGATCGGAAAAGTCATAAACGCCGGCGGGAAATACCAGTGTGGTACCTGCGTGCGTGCGGCAGTACTCCGCCGCCTTGCGCAACGCCTCGGCGTCGTTAATTCCATCATCGGGAATCGCCCCGAAATCCTTTACAGAAACTGTTTTACCGTTGCAGGCGCTTATGATAAGCGCCAGAGCAGAGCATAAAGCAAAGAGTGTCTTTTTCATAGCCGGTTTGTTGTTTTGACAAAGTTAAGCAAAATAAGTAAATTCGCAGCCTTATGAATCTCAATGGCAAGAAAGTAATACTGGCAAGCAATTCGCCCCGCCGCAGGGAACTGCTCGCCGGGCTGAACATAGAATTTACGGTGGATACCCGCAACAGCTTTGAGGAGTCATTCCCGGAGGATATGCCGCACTGCGAGGTGCCGGCGGCGATGTCGCTTGGTAAGTCGTTGGGTTTCTGGCGGCCGTTGGAAGATGACGAGATACTTATCACCTCCGACACGATGGTGCTGCTGGACAGCCTGATAATGGGCAAGCCGCACGACCGGCAGGAGGCGATAGAGATGCTCCGAAGCCTCTCCGGGCGTACCCACGAAGTGATTACGGCCGTCACCGTTCGCGATGCGCATCACTGCGAAACCGTATCCGATATCACGACCGTCACGTTCCGCGACCTGACCGACGACGAGATAGAGTATTACATAGATACTTGCCAGCCTTTCGACAAGGCGGGCGCCTATGGCATTCAGGAATGGATAGGCTACGCCGCCTGCACCTCCATTACCGGATCGTTTTATAACGTAATGGGATTCCCGGTGCATAAAGTTTACGATGAATTGATTAAATTTGCAGGTTATTAGAATATTGACAGATGGAGTTAGAAGCAAAGTATAATCCTACGAGTGTAGAAGACAAGTGGTACGCCTATTGGCTGGACCACAAATTCTTTCATTCTGAACCCGACAGCCGTGAGCCCTATACCATAGTGATTCCCCCGCCGAATGTGACGGGAATCCTGCATATGGGCCATGTGCTCAACAATACCATAAACGATGTGCTGATCCGTAAGGCACGTATGGACGGCAAGAACGCCTGCTGGGTACCCGGCACCGACCATGCCTCCATCGCCACTGAGAACAAGGTGGTTGCCAAGCTTCGCGATATGGGCATCAGCAAGGAGAGCCTCACCCGCGAAGAATTCCTCAAATATGCCTGGGAATGGAAAGAGGAGCACGGCGGCATCATCCTCAAGCAGCTTCGCAAACTGGGCGCAAGCTGCGACTGGGACCGCACAAAGTTCACTATGGACCCCGAGCTGAGCAAGGCGGTGATAAACACCTTCTGCTATTTCTATGAGAAGGGCTACATATACCGCGGCGCCCGTATGGTCAACTGGGATCCCGTGGGCCTGACTGCCGTCAGCGACGAAGAGGTTATACACCGCGACACCCAGAGCAAGTTCTACCACTTGCGCTACTTCATATCCGACGGACACGGCAATCCCACCGACAAGTTCCTGGTGATTGCAACCACCCGTCCGGAGACCATCATGGCCGATGCTGCCATCTGCGTCAATCCCAAGGACGAACGCCACTTTTGGCTGCACGGCAAGAAGGTGCTGATTCCCCTTATCAACAAGGAAATCCCTGTTATTGAAGATGATTACGTGGAGATGGACTTCGGTACCGGCTGCCTCAAGGTGACTCCGGCACACGATGTCAACGACCACGAAATAGGCCTCCGCCACAATCTGGAGGTTCTGGATATAATCGACGACCACGGCCGCCTGAACGAGAAGGCGCAGATACTGGTTGGCGAGGACCGCTTTGTGGCCCGCAAGAAGATAGAGAAGATGCTGGAAGAGGCTGGCAATCTGGTAAAGACAGAAGACTATGTTTCTCCCATCGGCTACAGCGAGCGTACCAACGCCGTGATAGAGCCCAAGCTCTCAACCCAGTGGTTCCTCAAGATGGAAGCCCTGGCAAAGGACGCCCTCGAAAGCGTGGAGAGCGGCAAGGTCAAACTCCTTCCCGACAAATATCGCAACACATACCGCCACTGGATGGAGACTGTCCGCGACTGGTGCATCTCCCGCCAGCTCTGGTGGGGCCAGCGCATCCCGGCATACTATCTGCCCGACGGCAGGTTCGTGGTTGCTCCCGATGCGGAAAGCGCACTGGCAAAGGCTCGTGAACTGGATCCAAAAGTCACCGCCGCCGACCTCCGTCAGGACGAGGACGTGCTGGATACCTGGTTCAGCTCTTGGCTGTGGCCTATCAGCGTATTCGATACAGAAAGGCCTGGTCATCCTGACTCAAAGCCCAATAAAGACCTGGCTTACTATTATCCCACCAGCGATCTTGTAACCGCCCCTGACATCCTCTTCTTCTGGGTTGCCAGAATGATTATGGCGGGCAACGAGTTTATGGGAGAGGTGCCCTTCAGCAACGTCTTTCTCACCGGTATTGTCCGTGACAAACTGGGCCGCAAGATGAGTAAAAGTCTGGGCAATTCTCCCGACCCGCTGGATCTGATTGCCAAGTACGGCGCAGACGCCGTCCGTCTGGGAATGATGCTCTGCACCAGCGCCGGTAACGACATCCTCTTTGACGAGAGTCAGGTGGAGCAGGGCCGCAACTTCTGCAACAAGGTCTGGAACGCCTTCCGCCTGGTTCAGATGTGGAAGGTGGAGGACAAGCCCGCCGCCGATGTAAACAAGCTGGCTGTGAAATGGTTCCACGAGCGCCTTTGCGAAACCGTACAGGCGGTTGAGGACCATTATGGCAAATACCGTATCAGCGACGCCATCATGGCGGTTTACAAACTCTTCTGGGACGACTTCTGCGCCTGGTATCTGGAGCTTGTCAAGCCCGCCTACGGCGAAGCCATTGACAAGGAGACATATCTATGGACAATCGGCTTCTTTGAGTCACTGCTCAAGATGCTCCATCCTTTCACTCCGTTTATAACAGAGGAACTCTGGCAGAACATCAAGTCTCGCAAGGAGGGGGAGACCATCATGTTTGCGGAATCACCCAAGCCATACGAATTCGACCCCAAGGTAATCGCCGACTTCAATACCGCCGTCGGCGCCGTGGTTGAGATCCGCGCCCTTCGCCAGAAGAAGAACATATCGCCCAAGGAGGCGCTTACGCTCAAGTACAAGGGTGCATTCCCGTCAGCGATGGCGCCCGTCATCGCCAAGATGGCCAACATTACTGACATTGCTCCGGCAGATGCAAGCACCTCCGGCGAATCGTTTATGGTAGGCACAGTTCAGTTCTTCGTTCCTCTGGAAGGAATGATAGACGTGGCTGCCGAGAAAGAGAAGATTCTTGCGGAAATTACACGTTACGAAGGCTTCCTCAAAGGTGTGAATGCAAAGCTCAGCAACGAGCGCTTCGTGGCAAACGCCCCCGCCGCTGTGGTGGAGATGGAACGCAAGAAACAGTCCGACGCAACCCAAAAGCTGGCTGCTCTCAAGGAGCAGTTGGCAAAACTATAGTGATTATTAATCCTTTAAAACTGATATTATGACTGCATTATCTATGTTGATACTTCCCCTGGGCGTCATCGGTCCCTGGCAGTGGGTTATCATCGCGCTGGTTATTCTTCTCCTCTTTGGCGGCAGAAAGATTCCCGAGCTGATGCGCGGACTTGGCAAAGGCGTCAAGGAGTTCAAGACCGGCATGAAAGAGGCCGAGAAGGAAATCAACGAAATTAAATCTGACATAGAGAAGGAAGAGCCCAAGAAAGAGGAGTAATATCCTATGGCAGAAGAGGAGAGGCTGGACGAATCCAAGGACATGAGCTTCTGGGACCACCTGGAAGACTTGCGCCACGGACTGTTCCGGGTAGTGATAGCACTGCTCGCGGCTTTTGTCGTCCTCTTTTTCTTCAAGGACTTTCTGTTTGACAAGATAATACTGGCTCCGACAAAGTCGGACTTCTTCTTCTACAAGTGGTTCGGTATGACCACCGGGCTTCAGCTTGTCAATATAGAGCTCTCCACACAGTTTATGGTGCACATGAGGGTCACCTTCATGTGCGCCTTTATTGTATGCTGCCCGTACGTCATTTTCGAGATCTGGAGGTTTATCGCCCCGGCGCTCTATAAAAACGAAAAGAGGGCCACGAAGAGGGCGTTCATATTCGCCTCGTTCCTGTTCTATCTCGGTATCGTAGTGGGTTACAGCATAATCTTGCCGTTGATGATTAACTTCTTTGACGGCTACAAGGTGAGTCAGGAGGTGGTAAATACCATCTCCCTGAACTCATATATTTCTACTGTCAATTCCACGGTCCTTATATTCGGAATCGTGTTCGAAATCCCTACCGTGGTGGCAATTCTCTCTACCATCGGCCTACTGTCCCGCCAGACTCTGGTCAGCGGCTGGAAATATGCCGTGCTGGTAATTGCCGTTCTGGCGGCCATCATAACCCCGGCCGACCCGTTCTCCATGCTGATTGCCTCCATTCCGTTGGCGCTGCTCTACGGCCTGAGCATATTGGTGTGCAAGCCGGCAAAGCCCGAGGCAGAAGAGGATGAAGAGCCGGAGGCGGCCAAATGATCTCCATAACCGATCTTACTGTGGCGTTCGGAGGCACCGTGCTTCTGAATAATATCTCCTTGCATATAAGTGAGAAGGACCGTATCGGCCTGACGGGTCGCAACGGCGCCGGCAAATCGACTTTGCTGAAGCTGATTGTAGGGGAGCAACATCCTACTGAAGGCAAGGTGATGGTGCCGCAGAACCTGACAATAGGCTATCTGCCGCAGCAGATGCAGCATCACAAGGGCCGCAGCGTGATGGAAGAGACCATGACGGTGTTTGAGGATTTTTTTGCCCTGCATCGCCGGGTCGATGAGATCTCAGCTGAACTGGCTGCCCGGGAAGATTACGACTCCAGGGAGTATTCAAGGCTGATAGTGGAGCTGAACTCCATCAACGACCGTCTGGCTATGGCGGAGGGTGAATCTCCCGAAGTTGTGGCAAAGAAGACTTTGCGTGGCCTTGGCTTCCGAGATAACGAACTCGGCCGAGCCACCGAAACCTTCTCCCAGGGCTGGAATATGCGCATAGAACTGGCAAAGATTCTGCTTCGCAAGCCCGATGTGCTGCTTCTGGACGAGCCCACCAACCACCTTGACATCGAATCCATCCAGTGGCTGGAGGATTATCTGCAAACCTTCAACGGCTCCATGGTGCTGATATCCCACGACCGCCGATTCCTGGACAATGTCACAAACAGGACTGTGGAAATCATGCTTGGCAGGATTCACGATTATAAGGTTCCGTACACCAAATATCTGGAGCTGCGTGCAGAGCGTATCGCCCAGCAGAAGGCTGCCTATGAAAACCAGCAGCGCACCATTGAGAAGACAGAGGAGTTCATAGAGCGGTTCCGTTACAAGCCCACCAAGAGCAACCAGGTGCAGAGCCGCATCAAGGCGCTGGAGCGGATGGAACGCATAGAGCTTGAGGTAGAAGACAACAGTGCCCTCTGCGTCAAGTTCCCGCCCGCCCCACGAAGCGGCGACGTCGCTTTCAAAGTGGTTGACGCATCAATAAGTTATCCTGATGCGCCGCAGAAGATAATCCTCTCGGGTGCAAACATAGAGATAAAGCGAGGGGAGAAGGTGGCCTTTGTAGGCCGCAACGGTGAGGGCAAAACCACAATGATGAAGACCCTGATGGGCACGCTGACTCCGATCAAGGGCAGCGCCACCGTCGGCTACAATGTCAAAATCGGTTATTACGCACAGAACCAGGAGGATGTGTTGGACCGCAACGACACCGTCTACGGCACGCTGGACAAGATTGCCGTGGGCGATATCCGTCTGAAGCTGCGCGATATTCTGGGTGCATTCCTATTCCGCGGAGAGGATATCGACAAGAAGGTGGCGGTGCTTTCCGGTGGCGAGCGGGCGCGACTGAGCATGGCCCGTCTGATGCTGGAACCCTACAACCTGCTGGCGCTTGACGAACCCACCAACCATATGGATATACGCAGCAAGGATGTCCTCAAGCAGGCGCTGATGAAATACGACGGCACCATGATTGTCGTAAGCCACGACCGTGACTTCCTGACTGGACTTGTGGACAAGATATATGAGTTTGGTGACGGTCGCGTGAAGGAGCATCTGGGCGGAGTGGATGACTTCCTGCGCCGCAAGAAGATTGAGAACTTTGAAGCGCTGGAACGCAAGACCCCCGGTCAAGCCGGGGGTGACGTACGTAAATCCGGGGGTGACGTACGTAAATCCGGGGGTGAGGATTGTCATGCCCGGCCTGCGGGGTCCCCGCGAAGCACTGCTTCGTGGGGTGCTCTTGACCGGGCATCTGCGTCACAGCTTGACCGTGAGGCCCGCCGCGAGATGGCCCGCCTGAAAAACCGTTTCGGCAATCTTGAAAAAGCCATCGCCGAGATAGAAGGCAAGATGGCCGAAATTGAAAATGTGCTCTCAGCACCCGGACCGAACGACGACATAATGGACCTTACCCGCGCCTATCTGGAGCATAAGCGCGAACTGGATATAAAAATGGACGAATGGGCCTCCCTGGCCGAAAAACTTGAACAATAATGAGCAGCATCCTTTACGGCATCCATCCCGTGACCGACGCCATCAAGTCGGGTCGCAAAATAGAAAAAGTGATACTCAAGCAGGGCTTCGAAGGGCCGCAGGCACGTGCGCTTACGGCGCTTCTCAAAGAGTATGAAATCCCTTATACCTGGGTTCCCGTTCAGAAGCTGGATGCTGTGGCCAAAGGCACTCACCAGGGTGTCGTTGCCTATATGTCGCAGGTCGATTACGTGCCTTTTGAAGAGATGGTGGAGAATGCACTCAATCACAAGGCGTCGCCGCTGTTCATGATGCTGGACGGCGTCAGTGACGTCCGTAATCTTGGCGCGGTTGCCCGTACGGCCGAATGTGCCGGATTCGACGGCATCATTCTCCCCGCCAAGGGCGGCGCGCCCATCAACGCAGACGCCATCAAGACCAGCGCCGGAGCTCTGCTCAGAATACCGGTGGCAAAGGCACAGAATCTCCGCCTGCCTATCTTCTATCTGCTTGAATCCGGATTCCAGATGGTGGCCGCCACAGAAAAGGGCGCCGACAATATTTACGATATCAACTTCAAGAAACCAACCGCGATTGTGATGGGCAGCGAAGGTCACGGAATATCAAAATCGGTACTGGACTTGTGTGACATCCAGGCCAATATCCCGATGGTTGGGGAGACCGGTTCCCTTAATGTATCGGTTGCTGCGGCGTTGTTTATGTACGAGGCGGTTCGCCAGCGAGGTGGCCGTTAGTGCAGTCGTTTGAAACTTGAGGCGCGGCTGATATCGGGTATTACGTTCAGCGACTCGCTGTCGCTGCGGTATTGGCAGCTGCTGGCACCCTTGAGCTCTACATCAAGACTTTCCCTTACAAATATGGTGGATTTTGAGGCACCGTTGCATCTGATTATCGCGTCGGATGTCTTGAGTTCCATCGCATCCAGGAAGGATGATCCCTTGCACTGGCATTCAAGGTAGTCGGCAGTGCCGATAAAGCTCATCTTTGAACTTCCGGCGGCATCTACCTTGACCTCTTCGTAATTACCTACCAGGAACAAAGCCGAACTGCCTCCGATGCCAACTTCTACGGTAGAAAAGTCACCGGTAACAGTGGCGTTTGAACTGCCTTCTACGATTGCCTTGAGGCAGCTGCCCTCTATCCGAAGATTATCTGCCTTGGCCGCGCCGCTCAAATCAAGTGTAAAAGTCTCCATTGGGCTTGTCCATAGGTCGTCACTTGCGAGCAGTGCACTGCCGGTAAGGTATATCTGATTCAGTTCAGGGCAGGTGATGGTCACCAGCAGTTTCTTTTTGCCCAGGAGACGGATGTTCCCCTTGAGCCCGTTCTCCTTGAGCCTGACGTAAAGCACCGTGCCGACCACACTGACGTCCAGATACTCTTCATAATCGGTGTCGATTGTTACAACAGCTTTATAGTCGTCGCCCTGGACAAGGGTTGCCCGGAATGCATTGCAAATCTGTACGCCGGTGAATTTCTTGAGATTGACAAAATTCTTTGTGATTGTGCCGGCGCCGGCTGAAAGGAAAACCAGCAGTGCGGCTATGGAAATCAGTAATCGTTTCATATCTTACAATGTTATTTCCCCTGCAATCGAGGTATTCATAAGTCGCTGTATCTCTGCCTGCGAGCAGCCTTTTCCGCGAAGGAACATCAGTTTTGCCAAGGCCGCCTCCACGGTGCTGTCGTGGCCGCTGATGATGCCCGCCTCGAGTAGTTGCCTGCCGGTTTCGTAGCGTTCCATCTCTACGCTGCCGGTGGCACATTGGGAAATGTTTACAATAGTCTTGCCGTTTTTTACAGCCTCCGCCAGACAGTTTACCAGCCAGCCGTTCCTGGGCGCGTTGCCGCTGCCGAATGTACGGAAGATGACGCCGCCAATGGCGTCGCTTTTCATGGCCGCCTCCACCGCGCCGCGCTGCAGTCCCGGGAAGAGCGAGAGAATGATGATGGAAGCGTCCATATCATAGTGCGGAGTGAATTTCTTCGATGGGTCGAACGGCCGGATGAATTCGCGGTGATAGGTTATCTCGGTGCCGGAATCTGCCAGGACGGGGTAGTTGTTGGAAGCGAAGGCCGCCAGATTGTTTGCACTGATCTTGCTGGAGCGGTTGCCGCGCAGCAGTTCGTCGTGGAAATAAATGCAGACCTCAGGTACCATCGGGTTGCCTTCTGCATCCCTGGCGGCGGCGATTTCTATGGCGGTGAGCAGGTTTTCCTTGGCATCGGTGCGGATGACCTCCACCGGCAACTGACTGCCCGTCAGAATCACCGGCTTGCCAAGATTCTCCAGCATGAAGCTCAATGCCGAAGCCGTGAAGGCCATGGTGTCGGTACCGTGTAGGATTACAAACCCGTCGTAGTTGTCGTAATTATCGCTGATGATTCTCACCATGCGCCCCCAATGCTCCGGGCTCATATCGGAGGAGTCGATGGGCGTGTCAAAAGCCACCATATCGACCTCGGCGCTGCAATACTTCATTTCGGGGATGTTTGCGGCCAGATTCTCTGCCGTAAAAGCCTCCAGCGCTCCGGTGGCGGGATTGCGGACCATGCCGATGGTTCCGCCCGTATAAATCATCAGTATTTTTGACATAACACGCGAAATTACAATTTTTTGCTATTTCAAAAAATAGTTATACATTTGCATTCCCAATAAGGAACTATCCGGTCGATTCGTCTAACGGTTAGGACAAGAGATTCTCAATCTCTAAATAGGAGTTCGATTCTCCTATCGACTACTAAAACCCAAGCTGCCCAATAATTGGGTGGCTTTTTTGTTAAAGATATATGAGCAAAGTTAGAGTCCGTTTTGCCCCCAGCCCCACAGGAGCCCTCCATATCGGAGGCGTCCGCACCGCATTGTACAACTATCTGTTCGCCCGTCACAACGGCGGTGAGTTCATCCTCCGCATAGAGGATACCGACAGCCAGCGTTTCGTGCCCGGGGCAGAAGAGTATATAATTGAGTCACTCAAATGGTGCGGCATTACCGTGGATGAGGGTGTCGGCGTAGGTGGTCCACACGCCCCTTACCGCCAGAGCGAGCGGCGCGACATATATCTCAAGTATGCCTTGCAGCTGGTCGAGAGCGGCAACGCTTACTATGCTTTTGACAGTGCAGAAGAGCTGAATGCACTTCGCACCGCCTGCGAGAGCAAGGGCGAGACTTTCTCTTATGACGCAAAAACCCGCGGCGGTCTCAAGAACTCCCTCTCGCTGCCGGCAGAGGAGGTGAAGCGCCGCATCGACGCCGGTGAGCAGTGGGTAATCCGCTTCAAGATGCCCGAGAACGAAAATGTGGAGATGGACGACATAATCCGCGGCCACATCACCATCAATACCTCGACACTTGACGATAAGGTTCTTTATAAATCGGCCGACGCTCTGCCGACATATCACCTGGCAAACATTGTGGACGACCACTTGATGGAGATAAGCCACGTTATCCGCGGCGAGGAGTGGCTGCCGTCCCTGCCGCTGCACTTCCTGCTTTACCGCGCTTTCGGATGGACTTCCAGCCAGCCGCTGTTCGCCCACCTGCCGCTGCTGCTTAAACCACAGGGACAGGGCAAACTCAGCAAACGCGACGGCGACAAGTTCGGCTTCCCGGTATTCCCGCTGGAGTGGCACACTCCCGACGGCGAGGTTTCCATGGGATACCGCGAGAGCGGTTATTTGCCCCAGGCTTTTGTGAATATGCTGGCGCTGCTGGGTTGGAATCCCGGCACAGAGCAGGAAATATTCAGCATGGAAGAGCTGTGTGAGCAGTTCTCTTTGGACAAGGTGAGCAAGAGCGGTGCCCGTTTCAATGCAGAGAAGGCAAAGTGGTTCAACGCCCAGTACATGCGTGCCTCCAGCGATGAATTCCTGGCAGGCCTGCTGCTGCCGCAGCTTAAGGAGGCCGGTATAGATACCACCGCCGGCCGTGCTGCCGACGCAGTCGCCATCATCAAAGAGCGCGCTACCTTCCCCAAGGACCTGCTGGATCTGACTCTTTATATGTTCAAGGCTCCCGAGTCTTATGATGAGAAGAGCGTCAATAAGTTCTGGAAAGAGGAGAATGTGGCCTATATGCGCGAACTGCGCGAGATTATCGCCGACCTGGAAGTCATTGAAAAAGAGAGTGCGGAACACATCGTACGCGAATGGATAGAGGCCGGACAACTGCCGATGGGCAAGATAATGAACTGCCTGCGAATCGCCATTATGGGAATAGGGCAGGGCCCCGATATATTCTCTATCTGCGAGTTTATCGGCAAAGAAGAGACTCTGCGCCGTATCGACGCCGCACTGGCCGCCCTGCCGGTGGCCTAAAGAGCCCGTACCAGCTCTTCGTAATACCTTTTGCTGATAGGAATCAGAGTGTCGTCGGCCGTGTCAAGCTCGGCTACGATGACGTTTTCCTTGTCTTTGCGGAGCGCCTTGACGTGCTTGGGATTGATAAAGTATGACCTGTGGCAACGGAGAATGCCGTTCTCCTGGCATACATCCTCTATGCTCTTCATGGAGCAGCGCATATCGTAGGTTTTGCGCTTGTCCCCTTCGTTGTAGTGGATTGTGATATAATTCTCGTCAGCCTTGATAAAGAGCATATTATCTGTGTTTACCACGAATTTGAGCACGTGGCGGTTGTCGTAAAAGTGCAGCTTGTTGTCTGAAACCGACGCCACGTTGGCGTTCTTTGCGGCGGCAAGGTTCAGAGCCAGGTCAAGGATGATGTATGGAAACATCAGCACCAGGAACAGATATGCGGCCGTATAGACCAATATCTCCAGATACTGCAGGTCGAACTTGCCGATGAGGGCAACGTACAGCGCCACGAAAAATGCACATACCACGATCTCTCCAGCGCACCATACCCGGTACCAGTTCATAGACAGATGCCTGATGACCCTGGTAAAATAGAGTATCATCCTGGAGGATAGCAGCACCAG
Organism: Bacteroidales bacterium; assembly: GCA_017561665.1. GTDB lineage: Bacteria > Bacteroidota > Bacteroidia > Bacteroidales > UBA932 > Equibacterium. The sequence continues at coordinate 129,976 of JAFZBQ010000060.1, forward strand.
CAGGATGATGCACATGATCATTGCAATGTTGAAGGAATAGGAGGCCCGCGGTGCATCCAGTACGGTGTCCGTATTGAAAGGCTTGTAGAGCGCCGCGAAAATCAGGAAAAAGAAGGGCACGATGCCGAAATACAGCGCCTGGGCCACGAATTTCTTGAATGTTTCGGGGAGGGGTCTGGATATATTTGGAGATTGCATTTCTTGCTTGTTTCTGCTGCAAAACTACAATATTCGCACCACTAAAGCAAATGGGCCGCCACCCCGGGAGAGGTGACGGCCCTGCCATGAGAGAGGAGATACAAGAGGTTAGAAGGTAATGGTCTGCTCTTCTACCTCTATGAAATTGACGACATTAAGGATGAAATGCAAATCGCTTGTCTGGAGATCTTCGTCATCTTCCAGATCATCGTCTCCGATGTCATCGGGATCGTTAGGGTCGGGATCACTGCCGTCGTCGGGAATTCCGGCGCGTGTGATGGTGATCTCATATTCGTATGAGTGGTTTCTCATTACTCCGTAATGCTCGTCGCCGCTGACAAAGGCATCTTCTGTCCAGTTGGAGCCGTTGTTGACCGGCAGAGACCAGTAATAACGCTGCCCGTCAATCTTGCCGGTTATGCAGAGTCTTATCGCTCCGCTGCCTGTGGTCAGGGATGCGGTGGGTCGCGGGTAACAGAAGAATTGATGCAATGTCTCCCGCTGTCCGTCGTTCATTGTTCCAACATAGTCATATACTTCGAATGTGTTCTGCTTGTCACTGAAAAGACCTGAAGAATACGTAGTGCCGATCACTCCCGCATATGTCTCAGTAGTAGGGAAATTCTTGATATACATGGCCACATCGCTTACAGATTTCCCTTCAAGTGCGCCCGTGAATTGGAATTTGAGTGATTTGACATAGATTTTGCTGACCAGACGAACGACATTAACAGTTACGTATGTGCTGTTTTCGTCGATGGTTACAGTATTGTCTCCAATCATCACCATATCGTTTATGGCTTCAGAGGAGAGCTGGGACACCAGCGCCATTATTGCAGACGGTGTATTGAGACTGCCAAATGAGAATTCTTCATTCGGATTGACAACGGCGATGAAACGTCTGCTTCCGGGAGTCACTTTGATGGTGCCGGTAGAGGATGTCGCATAGGCGGAGCCGTCGAGCCGATTCCCGTCAAAAGCAAATAGGTATGCCGTGTGAATCGCATCCTCGAAAACGCCGGTTGTAGCCTTGGTGCCATTTCCCAGTGAGAAATTCACAACTACCTGATTGTCAGCAGCAGTGGATTGCTGCCCCTCCATCTTGCCACACGATACGGTGCAAAGACCAAAGGCAAGAGTCATTAAGAAAAGGATTCTTTTCATTGTCTTGATGTTTAAGATTGTTAGTAATTAAGGTTTATAAAGGATCGTAATAGATGTATCTGTTTTCGTCGTAGCAGAAGCCATCGAGCAGAAGAATACCGTCAGAGTCGTAATTGAAGTTATATGCGCGTTGTTCCTGCATCTGAAGCGTCATCGTATAGTTGTACCAGGTATAGGAGAAATAACCTTGAGTGAGATTTCCATACTGGTCGTAAGAAGCGGGGAAGAATTGAGTTGCGATTGTTTCGTCGGTTGTCCAGCTCTTTACCAGGTAAATAGTGACACGTATTTCGTCGGCCGGTACCTGACTGCCGTAACCCACCTCGATGTGCTCGCGCACCCTGGTGTCAATATCAACCCTGTAGAAGCGCTGGCGGTATTCGAAGACCGTGATGAAGAATGATATGGTCTTGGAAAAAGGATTCCCAAAGTCATCGATAAGGCTGCCGGTAATCGTGAATTCTATGTCTCCGTTGTGAGTGCAATCCCCCTTCAGGCGGAACCCGTCTTGTGACCATTCCATCAAGTTGCTGCTGCTGGTGAACACAAGCCTTTCAGAGAGGTCCGTCAAAGGATTCCGAAAGCAGTTTATGTTGCATGCCACAAGTGGTTTGTCGCTAGTGTCCCCATACTTTTTTGCCACTTGCATAACCCGTTGTGCAGTGAAGAAATCATCCGATCTGACAACCATTCCTTCCGAACAGAATGAGACCGTACGGCCGTTCTCCCTGTAGACCAGAAGAAGCTCCAATGGTGTGGTTTCGTCTGGGGCGGTGAGTACTCCCTCGTCTGCCATCCACTCAAAATCGTTGTCGATGGTTGCCAAAGCGGCCGTGCCTGTCAGCACCCTGGTTGTACCATTCTCGTAATATATGGTTACTTCAAAATCGTCCACTGTGCTTCCTCCTCCCAGCATCCATTCGTCGTCCTTCAGGTAATTCGGCTCAATTCTGATCGGTGCCATCGGCTCCAAAACTGTTATGGAGCTGGTGCCGAACACGCCGCTGCCATCGGTCACGGTGGCCTTTATAGTGGCTGTGCCTGCCGAATGAGGCGTCACTACGCCGTTTTGGTCGACGCTGGCCACGGCTGGATTACTGCTGCTCCAGGTCACTTCCTGACAGGCGGTGGCGGGGAGAACCGTGGCCGTAAGAGTCACTGTCCCGGCTACTGATGTAAATGTGTATTCCGGAGGATCCACGATGACAGCGGTAGCATAAGGCTCCAGATCGCTGTCAACACGCCAGCTCTCTTCGTCCACGCCGTCGTCGTATAATTTCAGAACGATGTGATAGTGGTGATTCCGGATTACATTGAAGTCGGTTGTGGTATTTTCTCCAAGATAAAACCGGTATGTGAAGCCGCCCCGTCTCGGATTCGAAGAAGCATTGTCATTATAATAACCTTCCAACTCGATATAACTGCAAAGTTGCTCGTATATACTGCCTTCCGTGAAATATTTGCTCCGGCAGGAATCATTCCCGGGCAACAGCACACCCTGACAGTTCTCGAACATATAAAAGCCGATTTCGCTGCCGCTGTTGAATGTGGCCAGTTCCAGGGCGTCGGCGCTGTCTCCGGATGGACTGTAATCCCGGACATCACCGGATGCGGAAGTGGAGAAAAGGCCGACCTTGCTCGGGGCATTCTTTACCGATACGGAGTTGATGCTGATATCGGAGTTCTGCAGGGCACTGTCGTCTATCCTGATGGAAACCAGCGCCACGCATCGTGTCAGGTCGATCCGGATGAACATGCCGTCGGCGATTGTGATGTAATCTGTATGACCGGTCATAGGAACCGCTCCGTTGGCGTCGATTATATCGCTGTATGAATTCACCGAATACTGATACCCGGCCAGATACGATTCGTTTGTGAACAGCGGATTGCCGGTGATGTCACCGATATTGCATACGCAGTAGAATTTGTATGTGCTGCCGCCGGAACAAGTAAGTTGCATCCAAGTCACTTCGCCGTCGGAACAATATGCGCTCGAGGCCAGGTGGCCGGCGGTGTCATATACCAGGATGTTGCAGTTGGAGATGTATTCGTCAACAACGCCCAGCGATTTGACTGCAACGGAATCGAACTCGAAATAAACTGTAGCTTTGCCGCTTTCGCTCAAGGCAGGCGCGGGGACACAAGAAGCCATAAAGACGGCTGCCAGAAGTATGTAAAGGTATTTCTTCATAATCGGATGTTTAATATGTTATCGTGTATATCCCGTGCCTGGTCCAGTTGGAGACTTTGATGGTGATCAGTATGTCGGCGGTACCTATTGCCAGGTCTATCACAATCGGGTTTTGATTTGTAGACGATATGTCTTCTCCCATTTCGGCAAGCATTTCACCTATAGGGTATGTCATATCCACTGTGCGGCCGTTCTTGACGAAATGCAGGTCCAGGGAGGCTTCGGTGGCGCTGGTCTGTGTCAGGATCATGGTTTTGTACATGTAGTAATAAGCATCGTCCTGCGGTGTGTGCACCAGTGCCGGTTTCAGAGTCCCTTTGCTGCCAGTTGCACCGCCTCCGTATAAAAGGCTGCCGCTGATATTTCCAAGTTCCGGTCGGATGTCAGAAAGGCCTTGTATCATTCCGCGGAGAATGACGGTAACCGGAATGTATTGCCGCTCCGGTATCACCGTTACATATGCATCTTCGCATCTGGTGGATATAGGTTTATAAAAGCTCCAGAGGCTGTCGGCCGGTTCGCCGGAGGTGATAGTGAGTGTAGGATCATCCAGATGGGAACTATTCAGATTGCCCCATGCGGAGAAGTCGAATTCACTCTTGTCGACCTTCATTATCAAGGTATCGCCGATATATTTTTGCTCTACCGCATACCAGATCGGGTCGTTCCCGAAACGCTCTGCCAGCATCAGGTCAATCTTATGAACATAATGGCTGTCCACGCGGCTCAGGTCGACGTGCAAATAACAGGGGCAATTGTCGCGGTTCTCCTTGATACAGGAGGCGAGAGCGGCGCAGGCAGCCATAATCAATATCAAGTATTTCAGTTTCATCTCAGAACAGGTAGTTGATCGATACGGAAAGATCGGGCAGCAATGACGGCCCGCGTTTGTGACCGGAAATCCTGCCGCATACGGGGCCCATATAGAATGTGGTGTCATGCAGCGCTGCCAGGACCCCGGCGCCTAGCGACAGCCGCCATCTTTCGTCAAGAACCCTGCACCATCCGGCACCGATGCCGGCAGCGATAGCCTGGCCGTCGAAGCATCCGCTGTTAAAGACATTTGACACACTGTAGACAGACGCCAGTACCCTGCCATCCATAAACCATCCTTCGTACGGGGCATCAACCCAATACTTGACACCAAGAACCGGAGTCGCCTGACGCAGCTGTGTCTGCTTTTCGGTACCGCGCAAATAGGTAAAAGGATTATAGCGCATTGCGGCCATAAAACCCCAATTCTCTCCGGGACAGTATTCTACAGAAGCGTTGATGCATCCCAGCAGAGCCCATTGAACCGCGTCGGTGGCGACGGTCCATTTATAGGTGGCCGGCTGTTCTTCTTCTGCCCTGACCGGCATTGCGCCAAGAGCGAGCAGCGCCATCGTCAATAATAATTTTGCCTTCATTTTCCGTTTGTTTTGACGAAGGCAAAAGTATGTACGCAGGTACCCTCGAAACGGAAATATCCCAGATTTGTGGTGAACCATTTCCGTTTGCAAAAACGAATTGCTAATTTCGCAATCGCTTTATTTCTGAAAACGTATGAAACAAACTCCGATACTTCTTTTGACCGGTTATCTGGGCAGTGGAAAGACCACCCTCGTGAACCGTATTCTTGCCAACCGTAAAGGAATCCGCTTTGCTGTGATTGTAAATGACATTGGCGAGGTCAATATCGACGCCGACCTGATTGCAAAGGGCGGTGTTGTGGGCAGTAAGGACGACAGCCTGGTGGCGCTTCAGAACGGCTGTATCTGCTGCACTTTGAAGATGGACCTGGTAGAGCAGATTGCCGGCCTGGTAGAGCAGCAGACGTTCGATTATATAGTGATAGAGGCCAGCGGCATCTGCGAGCCGGCACCTATCGCCCAGACGATTTGCTCAATACCCTCACTCGGGCCGCAGTACAACCGCGGCGGAACATGCTACCTGGACAGCATCGTGTCGGTGGTGGATGCCCTCCGTCTCAAGGATGAATTCGACTGCGGCGGCGCTTTGCAACGCAGCGGCATAGAAGAGGATGATATCGAGAACCTGTTGATTCAGCAGATCGAGTTCTGCAACGTGATACTTCTCAACAAGGCTTCCGAACTGACTCCGACAGAACTGGGCCGTGTAAAGGCAATTGTTCGCGCAATACAGCCTACTGCAGAGATTCTGGAATGCGACTATGCCGACGTAGACCTGGACAAACTGCTGGGTACCCGCAGCTTTGACTTTGAGAAGGCGGCGACCAGCGCTGCCTGGATACGCGAGTTGGAAGGAGGGGAAGAAGAACTTGAGAATGAGGAAGAAGGGGAGAGCGACGAGTATAACATCGGTACCTTTGTGTATTACCGCCGCCTGCCGTTTGACATGAACCGTTTCGATTATTTCATCAACCGCAACTTTACCCCCAACATAATCAGGGCCAAGGGTATATGCTGGTTTGCCGACGACAATGACATGAGCTTCCTTTTCGAAAGCGCCGGCCGCGAGAAAAAGCTTACAGAGGTTGGATACTGGTACGCCACCGCACCAGAAGAAGACCTGAAACGCATCGCTGAGCAAGATCCAAACTTTTTGAAGGACTGGGACGAAAAGGTGGGTGACAGAATGCAGAAAATTGTTTTTATCGGCCAGAACCTGGACAAAGAAAAAATTGCAAAAGATTTAGACTTTTGCCTTGTTGTTAAATAAATTTTTCTTTTTTAATTTTGTAACAAACTGGAATTAACTCAATAACTTAATAATCGACAAAATGGGTAAATTTGAAATTACACTCCGCAAAAACGGAGATCCGCAGTTTGTTTTGAAGGCTGCCAACGGCCGCGTTATCCTCGCAAGCCAGGGTTATAAATCAAAGAAGTCTTGCCTCGAGGGTATTGACTCCGTAAAGAAGAACGGCCCTATGGACGAGCGTTTCGAGCGTCTGGTGGCAAAGAACGGCCAGCCTTACTTCAATCTTAAGGCTTCCAACGGCCAGGTTATCGGCACCAGCGAGATGTACTCCAGCGCTTCTGCAATGGAAAAAGGCATCGCTTCTGTAAAGAACAATGCTGCAGATGCAGAGGTTGTTGACCTGTCTCTCTAACAATTCGCGGATATCCGCAAATAAATAAGGCGTGTGAGATTTCACACGCCTTATTTGTTACACATCACTCGCTCTCCTACAGATCTGAATAGCTGGGGGAGAAGGTGTCGCCCAGGGAAGGATCGCCAGTGCTGTATCCTTTCTTGAGCCATTTTGCACGCTGTGCAGAGGTGCCGTGGGTAAACGAATCGGGATAAGAACGACCGTAGGTGTTCTTCTGAATGCGGTCGTCGCCGATTGCGGCGGCAATGTTAAGACCCTCTTCAATGTCACCGTCTTCAAGCGAACCGAACCTCTTGTTGTCGTAATGTGCCCAGATTCCGGCATAGAAGTCTGCCTGGAGTTCCAGACGTACGCTGAGCTGGTTGGCGGTCTTCTCGTTGCTGCGGGAGCGCTTCTGGTTGACCTGATTGAGGGTTCCGAGCAGATACTGCACGTGGTGGCCGACTTCGTGGGCAATCACATATGCCCAGGCGAAGTCGCCGGTGGTGCCGAACTGCCTTTTCATATCTTTGAAGAAGGAGAGATCCAGGTAAACACTCTGATCTGCGCTGCAGTAGAACGGGCCAGACTGGGATGTGGCTCCTCCACAGCCAGACTGTACGCTGCCGTCAAAAATGACCAGCTTGGGAGGTGTATAGGTAAGACCGTTCTGTTTGAAAATCTGGGTCCAGACGTCCTCGGTGCCTGCCAGAATGATGGAGGCAAAATCATAGAGTTCCTGATCCTCTGCATTTGCCGTACCGGTTTCCTGGGTGGTGGTGATGCTGCCCTGATCTATGGTTTGGAGCACCGTGGTCGGATCCTGTCCTGTAAGCATCCAGATAAGTCCGGCTATAATGAGACCTCCAAGTCCGATGCCGCCGGCTGCTACAGCTCCGCCACCGCGACGACGGTCTTCTACGTTAGAACTTTTTCTTCTTCCTTCTAGTTGCATAGCTTTAGTTATTTGATTGAATAGACAAATATAATTATTTCGTTACAAATATTAACTTCGCGACGTAAATATTAGTTGCCTTTTATGTTTCACGAGCTCTCGCAGGAGGATAATTTTGTCAGGAGATTTGTTGCGTCGGCAAAGCGCTGCTGGAATTCCCCGGCTCTGGACGATTACCGCGTCAGTTCGATAACATACGGCGGTTTGATGGCCGACATAGAACGCCTGCTGGCCCTCTGGCGTGCATCGGGTCTCGATAAAGGGGAAAAGATTGCCCTAAACGCCCGCAGTAGCGCCGCATGGGCAAAGGTCTTTATGGCGGCTCAGGTCGGCGGCTATGTGACTGTACAGATTTTCAAAGGATTCACCACGGCCGACACTATGGGGCTGGTGAAGCATAGCGGTTCCCGCATTCTCTATACAGAAAAGGCGATCTTCTCCAGGATGGAGTTCGATCTGATGCCGGAACTGATGGCTGCCATCGATGTCAATACCGGCGAGTTATTGGCTTCCAGAGGCTGTTTCGCCGAGGTGTTTGCAAAGGTCGACTCCCTTTACGGCGATGCTCATCCAGACGGCCTGAAACCGGATGATCTGGCATTGCCGGAGATAGGTCTTGACGACCTCTCTGCAATAATGTACATCTCCGGCTCTACAGGCAATCCCAAGGGGGTGATGCTTACCAACCGCAATATCTCGGCTAATCTGTATGTCATAAAGCGGCATTTCCCCTACAGGGAAGGGGAATGCTATGTGAGCATTCTCCCGTTTTCTCACATATTCGGCATGGTCTACGATATGCTGGTGCCCTTGTCTCTGGGCATGCATCTGGTGATTCTGGGAGTTCCGCCGGCTCCGGCAAACCTGATTCCGGCCATGAACGTCTATCGGCCGCACGTCTTCTTTGCCGTGCCTCTGGTGTTGGAAAAGCTGGTGGATTCAACCGTTGGCGAGTATCTCAAAAGCGGCGCATTGCCAAACTGGAACGACCTTCAGAACATTTTTATGCAGGCGCTCGGCGGCAATGTGGAACTTTTCGCCTCCGGTGGCGCAGCAATAGACGAAAATCTGGAGAAGTTGCTCGTTAAGAAGCTCCGGGTCCCGTTCATCACCGGCTACGGAATGACGGAAGCCGCACCGACCATCACTCTTGGTGATTACGGCGATTATTGCCTGCGCGAATGCGGCAAGGTGCAGGAAGAGGTAGTACAAGTTAAGATAGATTCTGCCGACGGCGCTGGCATCCCCGGCGAAATCCTGCTTAAAGGGCCGGTCGTCTTCAAAGGCTACTATAAGAACGAAGAGGCGACCCGCAAGGCATTCACTTCTGACGGGTGGTTCCGTACCGGCGACGTTGCAGTCATGGAAAACGGGAAGCGCGTATTCATTGTGGGGCGCTGCAAGAATATGATACTCCGATCAAACGGGCAGAATGTCTTCCCTGAAGAGATCGAGGTTATCTTGAATTCGCTGCCTTATGTCGCCGAATCGATAGTGATAGAGAAAAAGGGGCGTCTGTCGGCTATCATTGTTCCCAAGAGCGACGAGGTCGCCAACGACAATATCTCCGCAAAATCCCTGAACGGCATTATGCAAAAAAACATCCGCCACCTGAACAGCCGCATTCCGGCTTATTCGGCGGTGTCCGGCTTCCGAATTCAGTATGAACCGTTTGCAAAAACGCCAAAGGGTACAATAAAGCGCTTCATGTACACAGAGTAGCCCTCCGGATACCATTTAAGGTTTTTTTTCTTAGATTTGCGCAATTTTACTGCAAAATACTATGAAGCTTTTACAGGAAAAACTCTCGCAGTTTACGCTCCCTCAGGAACTTAAAAACGCGGGTATTTACCCTTACCACCGTGCCATCTGCAGCGAGCAGGGCGACGAGGTAATCATCAACGGCAAGAAGGTGCTGATGTTCGGTTCCAACAGTTACCTTGGCCTTACCAACGATCCCAGAGTAAAAGAAGCAGCCATCGAGGCTATTAAAAAATATGGCACCGGATGTGCCGGCAGCCGATTCCTTAACGGTTCCCTTGATATTCACGAGCAGACGGAAAAAAGACTTGCCAAATTTGTCGGCAAGGAAGAGGCGGTTATCTTTTCTACCGGTTTCCAGGTTAATCTGGGCGTAGTCTCCTGCCTGTGCGGACGCAACGATTATATCCTTCAGGACGAGCGTGACCATGCCTCAATCATAGAGGGCCGCCGCCTTTCTCCTGCCAACTATCTCAAGTTCCGTCATAACAACATGACCCATCTTGAGAGCAAGCTCCGCAAGTGCGAGAGCGACAAGATCAAGCTCATCGTGGTGGACGGCGTCTTCAGTATGGAAGGCGATGTGGCTCCGCTCAAGGAGATCACCGCCCTTGCAGAGAAATACAAGGCAGCAGTTATGGTAGACGAAGCCCACGGCATCGGCGTCTTCGGTCCCAACGGCCAGGGCGTTTGCTGGGCACAGGGCGTCACCAAGGATGTCGACTTGATAATGGCCACCTTCAGCAAGAGTTTCGCCTCCCTGGGCGGATTTATCGCAACCGATAAGATAACCGCAGAGTTCATCCGCCATCAGGCGCGTTCCTACATATTCAGCGCCAGCGCCACTCCCGCCGCCATTGGTGCGGTCAATGCCAGCCTGGACATAATGGAACAAGAACCGGAGCGTATCCAGCACCTGTGGGACATCACCCGCTTTGCCATTGACGGCTTCCGCAATATGGGCTGCGAGATCGGCAATACTTCCACGCCGATTATTCCGCTCTACATCCGCGATAACGAGAAGACTTTCTGCGTAACCCGCGATTTGTTCGAGGAGGGTTTGTTCGTGAACCCCGTGGTTTCTCCCGCAGTTCCTTCAGAGGACACCCTGATCCGCTTCTCGCTTATGGCCACCCACACTCAGGCACAGGTCGAGTTCGCACTGGAAAAGATCCAGAAGGTATTCAAGAAATACGGCATCATCAAGTAATGGCACAAAAGGTAGTACTTCTCACAGGAGGCTCTTCCGGCATTGGAGCAGAGACTGCACGGCTTCTGGCCGATGCGGGCTATAAGGTTTATGCCGGTTCCCGCAAAGGTACGGTCACCGCTGAGTGCGAGGGCAAGGTAACCCCCGTTACTCTTGATGTCAACGACCAGGATAGTGTCGATACGGCAGTAAAGGATATTATCGAAAAAGAGGGCAGGATAGATGCCCTGGTATGCAATGCAGGAAACGGCATCGCCGGCTCGGTAGAGAACACTACCGTAGATGAAGCCAGGTATCAGTTCGAGACCTGTTTCTTTGGTGCCCACCGCGTCATCAAGGCGGTCCTGCCGCATATGCGTCAGGCCAAATCGGGCCGCATCGTGACCGTCAGCAGCGTCGCCGCCAACGTTCCCATCCCTTACCAGACGTTCTACAGCAGCGCCAAGGCTGCCGTTCTCATTTATACAAAGGCCCTTTCGCTCGAGGTTAAACCCTTCGGCATCCAGTGCTGCAGCATCCTCCCGGGCGACACCAAGACCGGCTTTACCGCCGCCAGAAAGGTCACCAAGGAGTCGGAAGATCCGAACAGCGTCTATTACGAGACTCTTAAGAAGTCGGTGGGCCGTATGGAGCACGACGAGCAGAACGGTATGCCCGCTGCAAAGATAGCCAAGGCAATAGTAAGGCAGCTCGGCAAACGCCGAATGTCCGCCACCTGCACACCCCGCATCGACTACAAAGCCATCAATCTTCTGGTCCGCCTTCTCCCTACCAAGCTGATGCTCTGGATCGTAGGCAAACTCTACGCCTAGTGCCGCTCAGTGCAGATAACCCTGCTATTAACCGTATCGAAATCGTTACGTTTTATTCGTTACTTTTAAGAGCAGATCACTTGAAGATATGTCGTTCATCAGCGAGAAGGCAAACCATTTTTTGCCGAGGTCTTTCAGTGATGCACCAATGTGGTAAACTTGTTCGTCAATAATGAGAAATCTGTCGTGAGCTTTGTTGAACGGGAGGACTTCGATGGGTGCGTATTGCGCATTATGCTTGGCTAAGTCCAGTTGGAGTTGGTGTGATATCTGCTGTGTGTAGATTATCCCCGAAACATCGTCCGACCGTTTGTCAAGCATAGTTAAGACGGTCTCATCCACGTAGTTGTCAATAAGAATAATTCTGACTTTAGCATTTCTGATGAGTCCGCAAACAAACTCATAGGAATCGTAGATCTGGCCGTCGAAAAAGATACCCTCTACAGGAGGCAACGCGGTCTTTACAAAAAAATCAATCTTTTCCTCGGTCTTTGCTACACGCTTTTCCAGTTTTTCCAACCTAGGGTTGATTGCGTAACCGCGAATTAGGTAATCTTTTAATACACTATTGGCCCAGCGACGGAAGGCAATGCCTCGAGAAGAATGAACTCGATAACCAACAGATAATATCATATCAAGATTGAAGAACTCCTTGGTTCTTTTTACCCAACGATTACCTTCTTGTTGTACTATCTCAAAATTTGCGACAGTTGGTATGCCACTTAATTCTTCATCCAGAGCGGTGTTGATATGCTTTCCTATTGTCTTCTTGTCGCGAGCAAAGAGAGTTGAAATTTGAGTGCGGTCCAACCATACAGTCTCCTGCTCCAAGCGAACCTCTAGGCGAATGGAATCATCTGGATTATAAATTGCCACTTCCCCAACCTCAGCATAGGACTGGACGGGCAACTGTCGCATTTTTTGCACCGGTTGCCCTACGTGACTTAACAGGTTGCTGCTTCTAACTGTTTCGGCGTTGTTTGTTTTCTTTTTCGTCATATCATAGTGGTTTAATCAACATTATTATATTTGAATAGTTGATTCCCGGTAGCCTCTGAAGAAATTCAAGCTATCGGGTTTAGTTTTTATTACTTGGGTGAAGGGAGCCGCTTCCCAGACCTGGAAGACTCACCGCTCTCGATTTCATTACCGGCCGATTCAGACGACCGTCTCTTGCTTGATACAAAGATAGTGAAATAATCCGCTCGGTGCAGATGCCTGCGCTTGCAATTCTTTCCGGGCAAAAATCTGCCCCTGAAAGAATTCAAGCTCCGGTCTATATCTGCCACTTCGCTCTCTCAACTTCAGTCCCGCCAAACCGCTTGTCACGTTTAATAGGGAGGTTACAGCCTTTTGTGGCGGCGCCACCGGTATTCTTCCTAAAGTCTTTGGCGCCTACGCAGCCGCTATGACGGCTCGTGTCGCAGCTGTCACTTTGGCGGTCTGGCGAGACAAGTCATATTGATATGAAAACAAATCAAACTTTAACTAACTTTGTAGAGTTAACCCCTCTCAATATGCTAAACAAGAAACAACAGGAACTTGCAGCGAAAGATTTCGTAAAAGAATGGACAGGAAGAGGATACGAGAAGGGAGAGACTGCCCGTTTCTGGATATCGTTGCTGCAGAAAGTATTCGGAATTGAAGATGCACCTTCGATAATCCAATTCGAAGTTCCTGTTAAGACGTTCACGAAGGATAAAGGCTCCGACTTTATCGATGCTTATATCACCACGACTAAGGTTCTCATAGAGCAGAAAGGATCGCACGTAAAACTTGATGATAAGGAGAAGCAGAGTGATGGTTTGATGCTCACTCCGTTCCAGCAGGCACAGCGTTATTTGACGGGACTGCCCAATTCAATGTCCCCTAGATGGATAGTGACGTGCAACTTTAGGGAGTTCCAGATATACGATATGGAGCATCCCAACGTTCCTCCACAGGTGGTAATGCTTGAAGATTTGGCGAAGGAGTATTATCGTCTGGAGTTTCTTGTAAACGATGAGGCAGAAGCACGAAAGAAGGAGTTTGAAGTCAGTATCAAGGCCGGTGAGATAGTCGGAATACTCTACGATAAGGTTCTTGCACAATACAGGAATCCCGATGATCCGGAAACGCAGAAGGCTCTCAATAAGCTATGTGTCCGCTTGGTATTCTGCCTGTATGCGGAAGATGCTGGACTGTTCGGGCACAAGGATATGTTCCACGATTACCTGAAGCCGTTCCCTGCATCACAGATTAGACGTGCGCTCATTGATTTATTTGAAGTGCTGAATACGCCTGTCGATAAGCGTGACCCTTATTTGGAAGATACACTGGCTTCTTTCCCTTATGCGAATGGTGGGCTGTTTGCCGGAGAGATAGAGATACCGCACTTTACCGAGGAACTGAAAGAATTGCTTTTGGAGAAGGCAAGCTACGACTTTGATTGGAGTGAGATATCGCCGACAATCTTCGGTGCCGTATTCGAGTCTACCCTTAATCCGGAAACGAGACGTGCTGGGGGAATGCATTATACCTCCATAGAGAACATCCACAAGGTCATTGATCCGCTGTTCCTGGACGATTTGAAGGCAGAGTTGGCGCAGATCAAAGCGGTGAAGCAGTTCAAGGAGCGCAAGATGCAAGCTGTTGCTTTCCGTGACAAGCTGGCTTCGTTGAAGTTCCTGGATCCTGCCTGTGGTAGCGGTAATTTCCTTACAGAGTCATATACTTCACTTCGCAGATTGGAGAATGAAGCCATACGTCTGATTTATGGTGGTGATCGTGTTATCGGTGAACTGGATAATCCGATTAAGGTCAGCATCAACCAATTCTACGGTATTGAGATAAATGACTTTGCTTGCTCGGTTGCACAGACTGCTTTGTGGATTGCCGAGAGCCAGATGATGCAGGAAACGGATGATATTGTTGGATTTACTTTGGATCCTCTACCGTTGAAGACGTACACCAACATTCATGAAGGGAATGCTTTGAGGATGGATTGGAATGATGTTGTCCCTGCCAGCGAACTGAATTACATTATGGGTAATCCGCCATTTGTGGGTGCTCGTATGATGGCTCAGGGCAGCGAACAGAAGAAGGAGGTAGAAGACCTATTCGGAAAGATAAAGGACGTTCAAGACCTCGATTACGTCTGCTGCTGGTTCCGGAAAGCGGCTGAAATGATTCAAGGCACCGGCATCCATGTCGGTTTTGTAGCGACTAATAGTATCTGCCAGGGTGCCCAAGTGCCTATTCTCTGGGATGTTTTGCTGAACTACTTCCACGTAACGATCGATTATGCTTACCAAACCTTCAAGTGGGAGAGTGAAGCAAGCGACCGAGCAGCTGTTCATTGCGTCATCGTTGGCTTTAGTTTAGCTGGAAGCCAGAAACTATTATTCGATTCAGATGGCAAAGCAAAAAGGGCCTCAAACATAAGCCCTTATTTGGTAGAGGGCCCTTCTACATTTGCTGTAAGTCAAAAAACGCCATTATGTGATGTCCCCAAAATGAACTTCGGTAATCAGCCGCGCGATGGCGGGCATTTCATTCTGTCAGATGAGGAAAAATCTCAGCTTGAAATCGACGATCCCAAAGCAGCATCCTGGATTCATCCATATATCGGAGCGGTAGAGTTCATCCAGCGCAAAGTCCGTTGGTGTCTGTGGCTCCGGGAAGCTGGTCCGGGAGACGTTCGTGGTTCAAAGGCTTTGTATGAAAGGGTTGAAGCGGTAAAGGCATTTCGCTTATCATCATCCGCCAAGACAACTCAAGGCTATGCTAAAGTACCACATTTATTTGCTCAAATCACACAGCCAGAGGGTGTTGATTGCCTTTTGATTCCTCGCGTATCTTCTGAGAACCGCTTCTATGCGCCAATTGGCTTTGTTCCTGCTGGAGTGGTTACTTCTGATGCCGTTCAGATTGTCCCGAATGCGACTCTCTTCCACTTTGGCGTGCTTACTTCTCTTGTCCACATGGCATGGATGAGGGTTGTATGTGGTAGATTGAAAAGTGATTATCGCTACTCAAAGGAACAAGTATATAATCCATTCCCTTGGCCGAATGTTAATCAAACACAGATAGATAAGATTACGAAGACAGCTCAAGGAATTCTCGATGCCCGCAATAAGTACCCGGATAGCTCCTTCGCGGACTTATATGATCCGGTTACGATGCCATATGACTTGCAGAGAGCTCATTCTGCCAACGATGCTGCCGTCCTTGAAGCATATGGATTCCCTAAAGATGCTACAGAGAGTGAGATAGTGGCCAGATTGTTTAAGATGTATCAGGAGTTGACAACACACTAAAGGAAACATCACCTTGGATGAAATCCTCATATATATTGGATTTGCTGCTATAGGCGTTTTTTTTCTCTATCTGATAGTCAAGTTTGCCATAGCGTGCATTAAGCGTGAACAATTCCGCAAGAAAAACCGTGAGGCACAATTCTCAGGCAGTGCCGTCAATAAAGAAAGAGGATTCTGGGCTTCAGTATTCTCATCGAGCTACAGCAGGGCGGAGTATATCGGAGACAACGGAGAAAGAAAAGTGTCTTTTTATCTGTCAGATTTGGAATGTAGAGATTACCAGGTATTCAATGATCTTCTGATCATCAACGGGAATTATACAACGCAGATTGACCATGTCATTATCTCTCGCTATGGGGTTTTTGTAATCGAGACAAAGAACGTACACGGAAAGGTGTACGGCAGCGGGAATGCTGAGTTTTGGAAACAATATCTCCCTGATATTGGTTACAAACGCTTCGGCTCTACACAAGAACATCAGCTTCGGAATCCAATTTGGCAGAATGTCGGTCATATCAAATCATTGCGCCGACTTGTCTTCGATAACGGCATTCCTATTTATGGGATAGTAGTTTTTCCGTATGAAACAGAGTTGCATGTGAAAGCAGAACAGCCGGTGTTGAAAATGTGGCAGGTCGTTCCATACATTAAGCAGTTCCGAGATAAAGTTCTATCCTCAGATCAGATGAGCTTTTATCGCAGATGCCTTCTGGAGGTCATTTCCACCACCGAATTCTACCGTAAACAACACCTCGAAAATGTTTACCGAAACAAAGAACGTCGTGATGCAGCGATTGCCGATGGAAAGTGTCCTCGCTGTGGAGGAAAATTGGTTCTTCGTTCTGGAAAATATGGAAGTTTTTACGGTTGCTCAAGCTATCCGAAGTGCAACTACACACATCCAACAGAACTCCGTTATTGATATTTGATCAATGTTGTCTTATCTCTTTCGCGTCCTGCAAAAGAATACTGCACAGAATGAAAAAATGGCTGGCTATTTTCCTCCTACGTCACCATATCCAGTATTTTCACTGGAAATCTTTCCACAGAATGAAAATACGTAGCGCTTTTTTCATTCTGTGTCCGGCAGCTCTTAATATTCTCGTCCTGCCAAAGCGCTAACATTCACTAGGCGATACGAGCCGTCCTAGCGGCGGTGTAGGCGCCGAAGACTTTAGGAAGGTAGCCAGGAGCGATTCCGCCAAAGGTAGCTCTCTCCATAATAAACGCGACCGGCGCTTTGGCGGGACCGGGGAGGGAAGAGCGAGGGGCAGATAAAAGTCCGTAGCTTGAATGCTTTCAAGGGCAGATTTTTGCCCAGAAAGCATTGCAAGCGCAGGCATCTGCACCGAGCGGACGCTTACTCGTCTTTCTTGGGAATTTTGGAACCGAGAAGGTAGAATACTGCCAAAATTGCGGCAACAATGAGACCGCCGACAACATATAGGATAATTTCCTTCCAGGAATCCAGTTTGCCAGTAATGAGCCAAATAAGCGGATAACCCAGGGGGAATACTATCATTGCAGGCCAAATGGCCTTCAGCATCTTTTTCTGTTCCTTGTCAAGTTTCATAATCTTAATACTCCGTCTTGTCTTCTTTTTCGGACCAGAGGCGGAAGCTGTGGAGGGCTTCGTCGCGCAGGAGAGGGGTGATGGGGACCGAGCGGTTCTCTACCTTGCGGTCAAGCTCCTCGTAGATAAAATCGTCGGCGAAATTGATGTCAGCGGCGTCCTTGCGGTTGTTGCCGTAGAAGATGCGGTCGATGCCGGCCCAATAGATGGCGCCCAGGCACATCGGGCAGGGTTCGCAGGAGGTGTAAATTACGCAACCGTCCAGGCTGAAAGTGCCCAGCTGTTTGCAGGCCTTGCGGATGGCGTTGACCTCGGCGTGGGCAGTGGGGTCATTGTCTATGGTGACGCTGTTGCTGGCTCCGGCAATTACCTGGCCGTCCTTGACGATAACGGCGCCGAAAGGGCCGCCGCCACGCTCTACGCTGTCGGAAGCGAGTTTGATGGCCTCGCGCATAAAGCGCTTGTCATCGGAAGTAGGTGTATATTTCTTATCCATTTATCTGAGTTCTGCAATGTCGTAAATCAGTCGTTCCGTCTTGGTCCAGCCCAGGCAAGGGTCGGTGATGGATTTGCCGTAAACGCCGCCGTCAAAGCTTTGGCAGCCGTCCTCCAGGTAGGACTCTATCATAAGGCCTTTAAGAAGTTTGCCGATATCGGAAGAGTGACGGGCGCTGTGAAGCACCTCCTTGGCGATTCGGATCTGCTGCTCGTACTGCTTGCCGGAGTTGGAATGGTTGGTGTCCACAATCAATGCGGGATTCGGCAACTGTGACTGAGCATATTTCTCGCAGAGCAGCATCATATCCTCGTAGTGATAGTTGGGGATGTTGCGGCCGTTTTTGGAGACGCTGCCGCGAAGTATGGCGTGGGTGAGGGGATTGCCCTTGCTGGTAACCTCCCAGCCGCGATAGATGAATGTGTGCGACAGCATGGCGGCGTGGATTGAATTCAGCATCACGTTCATATCGCCGCTGGTGGGATTCTTCATACCGACGGGGATGGTGAGGCCGCTGGCGGTGAGCCGGTGGATCTGGCTCTCTACGCTGCGGGCACCTACGGCCACGTAAGAAAGCATATCGGACAGATATGTGTGGTTTTCGGGATAAAGCATCTCGTCGGCGCCGGAGAAGCCGCTTTCTGAGAGGACGCGCATATGCAGATGACGGATAGCGATAAGGCCGCCGAGCATATCTGCACGACTGTGCGGATCGGGCTGATGAAGCATTCCCTTGTAACCCTCGCCGGTGGTGCGCGGCTTGTTGGTGTAGATGCGCGGGACGATTGTAATCTCGTCCTTCACCTTCTCCTGGACCTCGCGAAGTCGGGTTACATATTCCAGGACGGCGTCCTCGCGGTCGGCCGAGCACGGGCCTATTATCAGCAGCAGGTTGTGGCTGCGGCCGGTTATTATATCCTTTATCTTCTGGTCATTGGCCTCCTTGATCTTTTCCAGGCCGGCCTTGAGCGGATACTTTGCTTTAATCTCCTCTGCCGTGGGCAGCTCTCTAATAATTTCCAGATTCATTACTTCTTATTGAATAATTTTCTCCTTTCGGTAGAAGTTATCATCATTTGCTTTATAGTGGCCTCGTCGCTTTCGGCGATAGCCTTTTTGAGACGATCGAACTCGCTTTCGAACAGATCCATCTGACTGAGCAGCTCATCCTTGTTAAGCAGGAACAGTTCCGGCCACATATTCTCGTTTATATTGGCAATTCGTGTCAGGTCGCGGAAACTGTCGCCGGTGTAGTCCACAAGGTGCTTGGAATCCTTGCTGCACATAAGGCTGACGGCGATGCAGTGGGTCAGCTGCGAGAGGAAGGCGATCATCTCGTCGTGCTCTTCAGGCGTCAGTGTGGATATCTGGCCGAAGCCCAACTCGCGGCCTATTTCACCAGCGGTGTCGATGGCTTTCTGAGTGTTCTTTGCAGTAGGCGTGACTATGTAATTGGCGCCTTCGAAGACCTTTGGATTGCGGCTGGCGATGCCGGAAGTCTCGCGACCGGCCATCGGGTGGGCGGCTATGAATTCGACGTCGGTCCGGAGCATATCCTGGATGCGGCTTACAACGGCGCCCTTGACGCCGGTGACGTCGGTGATTATCGCACCGCTCTTGAAATACGACTGATACTTCTCTATCCAATCGATGAACAACTTGGGGTAGAGGGCGAAGACGACAATGTCGAACCGCTCTACAAACTCTTTTGTTACATCGATTGTCCCGCAGTCGATTATGCCCTCTTTAAGGGCCGTATCCACGGTGCTCTGGCGGGCCGAGATGCCGCCTACGTACCAGCCGCAATTGTGCAGCTTCTCTGCGTAAGAGGCGCCTATCATTCCGAGGCCCACGATAAGTATTTTGCTGTCCTTATTCATCTTTCACTTCGATGCCGAGCTGTTTGATTGTTTCGAAAAAGTCCGGGAAACTCTTGGCCACCGATTCGCATCCCTCCAGCCTGGCGCCGAACAAGGTTGCCAGGGCGGTCAGGCTCATTGCCAGGCGGTGGTCGTTATGGCTGTCAAAAACGATTCCTTCGCCGGCCAGGGTTGCCCTGCGGGATGCCGGAATCGGCTTTATTTCCACGGTATTGTCGCCGATGACGGCGGTTGCGCCGGCCTTTGCCAATTCGCCGGCGATATCGGCTACGCGGTCACTCTCCTTGATGCGCAGGCGGGCTGTATTTATGAACCTGGCGCCGTGCTTTATGGCAGCCAGGGTAAAGAGCACCGGCCCCAGGTCGATGCAGTTACCCAGGTCTATCTCGCACCAGCCGGCGTCCAGGCGACGGAAAAGGTCGCGGTATATCTTGTCGCCTTGCAGGGAGTCGGGGTTGAGTCCCTGCAGCGATACGTCACCGCCAAGGTAGTTGTATATGTCCAGGAAGGCGGCGTTGGACCAGTCGCCCTCTACGCTGCAGTCAGGCAGGTTGTAGCTCTGGCCGCCCGTTATGAAAATGTGGTTGCCTTCCATCCTGACCTTGATGCCCGACTTGCGAAGCACGTCAAGGGTGATGTCGATGTATGGACGGCTCTGGACGGGCGGGGTAATCCATATCTCGCTGTCGCCGTCAAGCAGCGGCAAGGCGAACAGCAGGCCGGTTATGTACTGGCTGCTGGTAGATCCGTCAATCTGGAAGATTCCGCTGGAAAGGCGGCCGTCTACCGTGAGAGAATCCTCGCTCAGTTCGTATTTGATATCCTGGTCCTTGAAAATCTTTTCGTATTCGCCGATGCCTCTGGAAAACAGTTTGGCAGTGCCGGTGAAGCGGCCGCCGCCGTTTAGCGCAATCGCCACGGGAATCAGGAACCGCAGCGTGGAGCCGCTTTCGCGGCAGTCCAGCGTCCCTTTGTCGTCGATGGCTTTAAGGCAGTCAATGGTTGCACGGATGTCATTTGAAAGGTCGACGTTGGATACGGTGGCTTTGCCGCCCGAAAGAAATGCGGCAATGAGCAGGCGATGGGCATAGCTCTTGGAAGGTGGTACCGTGACGGCACCGCCCGCAGTACTTTTGGCTATGTGGCAGACGCTCATTCAGAAAGGAGAATGTCGATTGCGTCTATGTAGCCCGCCAGGCCGTGTCCGGCGATGGACGATTTGCACACCGGGCGGATATAACTCCACTGGCGGAAATCCTCGCGGGAAGAAATCTCGCTGATATGCACCTCCACGCAGGGAATCATTACCGCCTTGAGGGCGTCCATAAGGGCGATGCTGGTGTGGGTGTATGCGCCAGGATTGAACACAATGCCGTCGATGCCGTCGAAGTAAGCCTGCTGAATCTTGTCCACCAGGGCGCCTTCGTGATTGCTCTGGTAGCATTCAACCTCGATGCCGCGTTCTCGGGCATAGTCTTCTACCATATGCACCAGGTCGGCGTAGGTTTCGTTGCCGTAGATGTCGGGCTCGCGTATGCCCAGCATATTCAGGTTAGGTCCGTTAAGTACCAGCAGTTTCATTTCTTCTTGAATATTGAGTTGGAAAATGCCCCTTTGAGGGCGTCGCATATTACTATAGCGGTCATTGCCGTAACTACCGGGCAGATGCGCCTGATTATGGCGGGATCGTGGCGGCCGGTGACGCAGATGGTGGTGTTTTCTCCGGTGGCCATATCCACGGTCTTCTGTTCCCTGGCAATTGAGGGAGTCGGCTTGACGGCGCAGTTGAACACCACCGGCATCCCGTTGGAATAGCCGCCGTTGATGCCGCCGTTGTTGTTGGTGTAAGTCTTGACTTTGCCGCCATTGCAATAAAAGGCGTCGTTGCAAGTGGCGCCGGTGGCATCCTTGAAGCCGAATCCGAGGCCGAACTCTATTCCCTTGATACCGCCGATGGAAAGCATGGCGTTGGCCAGAACGCCGTCCAGACTGCCGAACCACGGCTCTCCGACGCCTGCCGGAAGGCCCGTCACAGCCGTTTGAATGACACCGCCAATGGAGTCTCTCTCGCGGCGGACGGCGTCTATGGCCTCCGTCATCACGGCTTCGACATCTGAAATCACAGGGAAGGATTTCTTCTGGATATCGTCTATCTGCTGCTTGAGCACTGCCTCATCTGTATCGTTGAAAGGGGCATCGGTTACGCCGCCGCAGGCGAGGATGTGAGTGCCTACGGTTATGCCGATATCCTCCAAAGCCTTGCTGCATATTGCGCCCAGAGCCACTATCGGGGCAGTAAGACGGCCGGAGAAGTGTCCGCCGCCGCGCCAGTCTTCAAAGCCCTGATGGACAATGTGACTGACATAATCGGCGTGAGAAGGGCGGGCGAGGTTCCGGTTGGCCTCGTAGTCGACGCTGCGAGTGTTGGTATTCTCAATCGTGATGCAGATTGGTTCGCCAGTGGTGAAGCCGTTGAATACGCCGCTCAAAATGCGGTAATTGTCGGGCTCTACGCGGGCGGTCTCGTTGCTGCCACGGGGGCGGCGCTTTGCCAGCGCTGCAGAGATTGTCTCGTCACTGACCTCGATGCCGCAGGGCATTCCGTCCAGCACCGCGCCGATGGCCTCGCCGTGGCTTTCGCCGAACAGCGTCAGGGTTATATTCTTGCCAAGGATGTTGCTCATATCGCCAAATCTTGGATGTTTACTTTTTCGAAAATGTAGCTGCCTATCTCGCTGACCTTGACCACTGTGATAACATCGCCGGAGGCTTTCTTGTCGTGCGCTATCAGCGCCCTGAGGGTCTCTGCGAGGATGCTGTGAGATGTGGGCAGGTTGTATTTCTGAAGCACCTTGAGGATGCGGCTGCGGGCATCGCCCTCTGCAAAGTACAGCATTCCCATCGCCACAGCTTCACCGTGCAGATATTCGCCGCCGGCGGCCGCTTCAATGGCGTGGCCCACCGTATGGCCGAAGTTGAGCACGCGGCGCAGCCCTTTTTCACGCGGGTCGGCCTTGACCACCGCCTGCTTTACAATCAGGCTGCGGCGGATTATCTCGTCTATGTCGGCCATCAGGTCGGTGGAGTTCTCAATTATCGAGAAGAGTCCGGCATCGCTGGTTGCGGCCATCTTTATGGCCTCTGCCAGACCGCTGTTCAACTGCCTCTGGGGCAGCGTGCGCAGCGTTTCGGAGTCAATCAGCACCTTGCAGGGCATATGGAACGCCCCCACGATGTTTTTGACGCCGCAGAAGTCGATTGCGGTTTTGCCGCCGATAGATGAATCCAGCTGTGAGAGGAGGGTGGTGGGGACATTGTAGAACCTCAGACCCCGCATATACGTGGCGGCTGCAAAGCCGGCCAGATCGCCCACGACTCCGCCGCCGACGGCCACTACGGAGTCGCCGCGGGTGAAGCCGCCCTCTACAAGAGCTTCAAGGACGCCCTTATAGGTATCTATGTTCTTGCTTGATTCGCCCTGTTCAAAGGTGTGGATATGCACCTCGGTGGCCCGGCCTTTGAGCGATTCGGCAACGGTTGCGGCATATTGCGCCGGGACGCCGCTGTCGGTAACAATCATCACCTTGGAGCCGCAGATGCCCAGCAGTGTGCCTGCCTGGGAAAGCGAGCCGCGCTGTATAATTATGTTGTGGCAGGGAGTCTTTGCCCCGCATATTATCTCGCTCTGATAGTCCTTGGATATGGATATCACACCTTTCAGGAAGTCGGCGTAACGGGCCCTGAGCCGCTCGTCTTCGAACTGGCCGCAGCGCCGCTCTATCATCTCCTTTTCGCGGGCAAGATCCTCCACGGGCAGGCCGCATTCCTTCTTGTAAAGGGCAATCTTTTCTGCCGCAGCCATCCTTTGCCGGAACAGCTGTGCCATCTGCTCGTCAATTTGATCGATTATCTTGCGTTCGTTTGTCATATTTTGCAAAGATAGAGTGAAAATTTCATAATTTTAGGCCAAATTTCCGTATTCTGCAATGAAAAGAAAACCCGCGGTAGATTATTTGCTGATATTGGCCGGCGCGCTGCTGCAGGCGGTGGCCTACGTACTGTTCTTTGCCCCGCATCACATAGTGCCGGGCGGCGTGTACGGTATCACCATCATACTTCACTTTATAACCAAAGGAATCTTCTCCTTTGCGCCCGACGGACTGCCGATAGGTATTATGGCGCTGCTGTTCAACGTGCCGCTGATGATACTGGCCACCCGCAAACTGGGCCTTCGCAGCGGCGCACGCACCGTTGTGGCGTTTGTGGCCATAGCGATATTTACCGATGTGATAGAGGCCATCTCCGGCGGCAAACCGTTGATTGAGAATGACGTGCTGCTGAGCAGCCTCTTCGGCGGCATCCTGCTGGGCGTGGGCGTTTATCTGGTGATAAGTTCCTACGGCACCAATGCCGGCACCGACGTCCTGGCGCGGGTTATTTCCCGTTCGTGGGGCATCAACCTGAGCACCGTGATACTGGTGATAGATTCCATAATAGTGCTGCTGGGCTGGCTGGCATTCAAGGATCCTATGGTGCCGCTCTACTCGCTGATGGCCATCCTGGCTTATTCTATGACAATAGATAAACTGAACATCACCAATCCCAACTGTATGCTCACGATAGTGACAGACAGGATTGATGATGTCAAGCAGTTCATACTCTACGAAACGGGCCACGGCGGCTCTTATGTCGACGCCAAGGGCCTATATACCGACAACGACAAGAAACTGATAATGGCGGTGGTAAGCAAGCGCGAGGCCTCCGCCTGCGAGAGCCGCATCCGCAAGATCGACCCCGCGGCGTTCGTGGTGATCACCGACGCCCACGACGTCAACGGCAACGGCTTCTTCTCCGTTCCGCACTGGAACTACCGCAAGGAGAACGAATCGGCCCCGCTCTAATCCTTTATGAAGCAAAAGGACATCCTGCTTGAGGGCATTCGAACCGGGCTGCCGCTGACAATCAGGGAACGCATAAAGCTGACCCTGCTGCTCTGCGGGCCGGCGATACTGGCGCAGCTGGCATCTACGCTGCTGCAGTTCATAGATGCCTCTATGGTGGGCAGTCTGGGCGCCGGGCCTTCGGCATCGATCGGTCTGGTGTCGACATCCATCTGGCTGATAGGCGGCTTCTGCATCGCCAACGGTCAGGGTTTCAGCGTACAGGTGGCGCATAACATCGGCGCCAACGATTTTGCTGCGGCCCGCAACGTGTTGCGCCAGGGACTGGCGGTGGTGTTGGCCTTCTCCGTCATTCTGGCCATAACCGGCCTTCTGATTGCCGGTCCGCTGCCGCGGTGGCTTGGAGGCGAGGCGGCCATACAGGACGATGCGGCGGCCTATTTCCGCATCTTCTGCCTGTTTGTGCCGATGATGCAGCTGAGTTTCTTTGGCGTAACTATGCTGCAGTGCAGCGGTGATATGAAGCTGCCGGCGCTTATGGACATACTGATGTGCGTGTTGGATGTAGTCTTCAACTTCTTGCTGATATTCCCCACACGGGAGCTGTCGTTATTTGGGTTGACCTTTACGATGCCTGGCGCCGGTATGGGCGTGCGCGGCGCAGCCCTCGGTACCGGCTTGGCAGAAGCTATTACCGCCATATTGCTGATGTACTTCCTGCTAATAAGGCATCGTGAGTTGGGCATTTTCCGTCATAAAGGCTCGTTCAGCCCTGACAAGCCGGTGCTCCGCAAGGCATCCAAGATTACCGGGCCGCTCTGGTTCCAGAATCTGGTGATGCGCGGCGCATACATCGCCAGCACCCTGATTGTGGCGCCGCTGGGAGCGGTGGCGATTGCCGCAAATTCCTTCGCCATAATTGCAGAGAGTTTCTGCTATATGCCGGGGTATGGAATGGGCGACGCCGCTACCACGCTTGTAGGGCAGAGCCTAGGCGCCTCGCGTAAAGATCTGGCGCGAAGCTTTTCCCGAATCACCCTTGGGCTGGGCGTGGCTATGATGGTGGCACTGGCGGTAGTTATGTATATTCTCGCGGTGCCGATAATGAGTCTGCTTAGCGTAGATGCCGACGTCGTGGCTTTGGGCGCCCGGTGCCTGCGGCTGGAGGCTTTTGCCGAGGCTGGTTATGCCGCATCCATTGTGGCCTTCGGCGCCTGCGTCGGTGCCGGTGACACCAAGATACCGGCGCTGCTGAATCTTATAAGCGTATGGGCGGTACGAATCGTGCTGGCTATAATACTGACTCCGAAATACGGCCTGATGGGCTACTGGATAGCGATGTTCATAGAACTGAACGTTCGCGGACTGCTGTTCGTGCTGCGCATCCGGGGTACAAAATGGATGAATTATGTTACTGATAAAGGATAAAGTACTGGGCGGCGAAAGACCGCTGTTTGAAACGCACGGCGCCCGTCTGGAGAACATCGTGATAACAGACGGAGAGTCGGCCATAAAGCATTGCAGCGACCTGGAAGTGGTCGGATGCAAGTTCTACGGCAGGTATCCGCTTTGGCACGTGGACCGCTGCGAAGTGTCCGACTGCTACTTTGCACCCGAGGCGCGTTCGGCAATCTGGTATACGAACGGCCTTAAGATGCGCAACTGCACCATTGACGGCCCCAAGTATTTCCGCGAAATGCACGATGTCGAGTTGGAAAATGTAGTGATAAACGATGCCGACGAGACATTCTGGAATGTGGACGGCCTGCGGCTCAAGGATGTGACATTGAGGGGCGGAACGTATCCCTTTATGTATTCCCTGGATATTAAGGTCGACAATTTGGACAGCGACTCAAAGTATGTGTTCCAGTATTGCAAGAACGTGGTGGTGAAAAATTCCCGCATCGTGACCAAGGATTCTTTCTGGGAGTGCGAGAATGTGACTCTGATTAATTGCGACGTGGACGGCGAGTACCTGGCCTGGCATTCGAAGAATGTCCGTATGGTGGATTGCCGCCTCGCCGGCGAGCAACTGCTTTGTTATGTGGACAATCTGGTGATTGAAAACTGCACTTTTGACTCAGCCTGCGACCGTGTGTTTGAATATTCCACCGTCAATGCCGACATTCGCGGTCATATAGAGAACATCAAGAATCCTACCTCCGGCCATATTATCGCCGACAGTATCGGCAGCATAATCTTGGATGATAATATCCGCCAGCCGGCCGACTGCATTATAGAAACAAGAAATCGACAATGAATATATTCAATTTTGAAACTTTGATTGACCGCCGCGGCAGCGGCTGCTATAAATGGGACGCCGACCTGCCCGAGGGTGTTGTTCTGACTGAAGAAGAACGTGCGGATGTGATTCCGCTCTGGGTGGCAGATATGGATTTCCCGGTGGCTCCCTGCGTTCTGGAGGCTATGCAGAAGCGTCTGGATCACGGCATTTTCGGATACGTGAAGCCGATGGAGCCATATTTCAATGCTGTGGTCGATTGGTTCCGTGACCGCCACGGGGTTACTTTCCGCCGCGACAGTATGCTTTATACCACAGGTGTGATTCCAGCGACTGCCGCCACATTGAAGGCTTTGGCCGGGCCGGGAGAGGGAGTTATAGTACAGACCCCTGTCTATAATCATTTCTTTTCTTCAATAAAGAACAGCGGATGCCGGCAGGTCGATTCGATACTTATCCGCCGGGATTTGCCCGACGGCCGGTTTACATACGATATGGACTTCGATGACCTGGATGCCAAGTGTGCTGATCCAGCCAACAGGATATTGCTGCTGTGCAATCCTCACAATCCTGCAGGCCGCTTATGGACCAGGGATGAACTGCGCAGGGCGGGGGAGATTGCCCTACGTCATGGAGTCGTTGTAGTAAGCGACGAAATCCACTGCGAAATAGTGCCTCAAGGTTCTTCCTACACGCCGTTCGCATCGCTCGGAGAGGAGTTTGCACACAATAGCGTCACCCTGGTTTCACCCTCCAAGAGCTTTAACTTTGCCGGCCTCAAGATGGCGACCATCATAACCGACAGACCCCTTTGGCTCCAGGCGATAGACCACATAATCAACGTGTATGAGATATGCGACGTCAATCCTTTCGGTCCTGTGGCAACCATCGCCGCCTATTCCGACGAAGGTGCCCAGTGGCTGGCCGGTATGAACAATGTTGTGCGCCGTAACTACGACGCGCTGCTGGCGGCTTTCAGAAAAGAATTGCCGGCATTTCCTGTCGCCGACCTTCAGGCTACATATCTGGTCTGGGTGGATACGTCTGTGCTCAAAATGCCGTCTGTGGAGATAGAAAAGGCCCTGCTGCACTTCGACCGCGTCTGGATAAATGCCGGCAGTATGTACGGCGACGACAACTTTATCCGCATCAACGTGGCTTGCCCTCCAAAGATGTTCGACAAAGGTCTGGCACGGGTTGTGTCTGGTCTTAAACGTTTAGAAACGATTAAAAACGCATAAAATGAAACGCCTGATACTTGTTTTGAGCGCACTGGCGCTCGGTTTTGTGGCTTTTGCCCAGGATCTTGACGATACGTGGAACTACCCGCCGCTGCTTTCGGCAAAGGATGCTCCCGACAGCTACTTTATCCTGCCGGAAGCGCCGCTGCCCAACGACGCCATTTTCGCATACGACTATTCGCAGTATCTCTGGGGCAAACTGCAGCGCAACACCCCCCGCGGAGAACAGGCTGCAGAAGATGCTAAACTGGATATAGACCATGTTCTGGCAAACTTCTCACCTTGTATGGGAGCCGTCCTTTCCAGGACTACTACACCTACAATCGCCCATATGCTGGCTGGGCTTGTGAATCTGGAGGCAACCACAACCGCAAAGGACCATTATATGCGGGTGCGTCCGTTCGTGCTTTTCAATGAACCTTCGCTAACACCCGATGATGAACCGTATCTGCGAGGCAACGGGTCTTATCCTTCCGGTCACGCCTGCTTCGGATGGGCAGTGGCGCTGATTCTGGCCGAGATCAATCCCGACCGTCAGAACGAGATATTCAAATACGGCTATGAATTTGGCCAGAGCCGTGTAATCTGCGGAGTCCATTTCCAGAGCGATGTCGATGCCGGTCGTCTTATGGGTGCCGCCACCGTCGCCCGTCTACACGCCGACAAGGATTTTATGAAGACGCTGGAAAAGGCCAAGAAAGAGTTCAATAAGGTCGCCAGGAAATATCCAATTAAATAATTTGCCAATTCAAAAAATAGTTATACATTTGCAGTCCCAAACGCTTCCTTAGCTCAGTTGGTAGAGCACGACACTCTTAATGTTGGGGTCCAGGGTTCGAGACCCTGAGGGAGCACAGAAAGCCAGACGCAAGTCTGGCTTTTTTGTTTATCTTTGTGCCGTATGGCAAAAGATTTTACAAGAGATTTACAGAAGATTTTTTCTTACGCCAGGGAAGAGGCGGCGCGGCTGGGCAACCGCCGGGCAGGCCTCGATCATATCTTTCTGGCACTGCTTCGCGACGGTGACAACGGCGCCACGGCACTGCTGGACGATATGGGCGCCGACCGCGCAATGGTCAAGGCGGAGATGGAGAGCGTGCTGCGCGAGGCCGAGAGCGTCCCTTTCGAAGAATCAAAAGATATTCAGTTTACACAGGATATAGAGGAGTTTTACCGCAACGTTTCGCTGGAAATATCCCGTACAGGTACCAGTTCGCCTACACTTGACGTAGTGCTGCTGGCTATTCTCAAGGATACCAGCACAACCGTGGCGCCAATCCTTGCCCGCAGCGGCATCAATTACGATTCGGCGGCGGAGTATCTGGCAAAGAAGTCGGGCGAAGAGACGTCTAAGCCCGCCGCACCGGCCAAGAAAGTGGCGATGGATGCACCACGTGAATCCTCCGCTCCAAAGTTCGAAATCAACTATGGCGGAGACCTCCTCAAGGAGAAACCGTCTATGAAGACTCCCAACCTGGACAAATTCGGCACCGATCTTACCGCTCAGGCGGCCGCCGGGCGCCTGGATCCGGTTGTCGGCCGTGCCAAGGAAATAGAGCGTCTGCTGCAGGTGCTTGTCCGCCGTAAAAAGAACAATCCGGTGTTGGTGGGCGAGGCCGGAGTGGGCAAGAGCGCCATCGTAGAGGGTCTTGCACAGCGCATCGTCAATCACGAGGTACCGCCGGCATTGCAGGGCAAGCGTCTCATTACCATAGATATGGGCAGCGTGGTGGCAGGCACCAAATACCGCGGCCAGTTCGAAGAGCGCATGCGCGGTATCGTAGATGAACTCAAGGCATCTACAGATACCATCATCTTTATAGACGAGCTTCACACCCTGGTGGGCGCAGGTGCCCAGGCGGGCAGTCTGGACGCTGCAAACCTGCTCAAGCCCGCCCTTGCTCGCGGAGAAATCCAGTGCATCGGCGCAACCACCCTGGATGAATACCGGCAGGTGATAGAGAAGGACGGCGCCCTGGAACGCCGCTTCCAGAAGATTCTGGTGGAGCCTACAGACTACGAACAGACTTTGGCAATACTCGAGGCCCTGAAGCCCAAGTACGAGCAGCATCATAATGTCGTTTATACCGACGAGGCTTTGAAGGCCTGCGTGACTCTTTCCAGCCGCTATATCACCGACCGTATGCAGCCCGACAAGGCTATCGACGTGATGGACGAGGCTGGCGCACGCACCAACGCCGGGCTGGATTCCCTGCCGGCGGTCAATCCGGAAGCCGAGGCTTTGGAGGATGTCCGCGCCCGCAAGCGCGAAGCTGCCGCCAGCGGTGATTTCAAGGCTGCCGCTCAGCTGAAGGAGAAAGAAGAAGCGCTACTGAAGGCTGCCGACGAAACTGCTGTCAAGGCAACCGACAATACGACTCGCACCCTTACAGAAGACGACATCGCGGCTGTCGTTTCAATGATGACCAACATCCCCGTTCATCGCGTAAGCGCAACCGAAGGGGAGAGGCTGCTGACA
Organism: Bacteroidales bacterium; assembly: GCA_017561665.1. Taxonomy (GTDB): domain Bacteria; phylum Bacteroidota; class Bacteroidia; order Bacteroidales; family UBA932; genus Equibacterium. The sequence continues at coordinate 160,435 of JAFZBQ010000060.1, forward strand.
ATGGCCGCCAATCTCAAGAAGCAGATAATAGGCCAGGACGATGCCGTGGAGGCTGTGGTAAAGGCAATTCAGCGCAACCGCGCCGGACTGCGCAATCCCGCCAAGCCTGTCGGGACGTTCATATTCCTGGGCCCTACGGGCGTCGACAAGACATATCTGGCTAAGAAGTTAGCGGAGTATATGTTCGACAGCGAAGAGAACCTGATCCGCATTGATATGAGCGAGTATATGGAGCGTTATTCAGTGAGTTCGCTCATCGGAGCGCCTCCGGGCTATGTGGGTTATGACCAGGGCGGCCAGTTGAGCGAGCAGGTTCGTCGCAAGCCGTACAGCGTAGTGCTTTTCGACGAAATCGAAAAGGCTCATCAGGATATCTTCAACCTGCTGCTGCAGGTACTTGACGAAGGCCGCCTGACCGACGCCGCCGGCCGTCATATAGATTTCCGCAACACCATCCTGATAATGACTTCCAATATCGGCAGCAAGCAGGCCAGCGAACTTGGCGCCGGCATCGGCTACAAGACCGCAACCGACGATGCTCCGCACCGCAAGAATGTTATCATAGAGAAGGCGCTCCGGCGCAAGTTCTCTCCGGAATTCCTGAACCGTATAGACGACCGCATCCTGTTCAATTCGCTTACGAAAGAGGATGTGGAGAAGATTCTGGAGATAGAACTGGGCAAGTTCCGCAGCCGGATCTCCCAGATGGGCTTTGATATCAAGGTGAGCAAGGAGATCAAGGAGAAGATTCTCGCAGAGGGCTATGATCCTGAATTCGGCGCGCGCCCCCTTGGCCGCGCCATCCAGCGCTACTTGGAAGACCCCGTCGCAGAACTCATCCTCGCCGGCAAGAAACCCACGAAAATCTAAAGACTCAGCAATGCTTTTGTAAGGCGGGACCAGGAGAATTCCTGCTTCTTGGAGCGGATGCCGGCGGTGAAGTCGGGGCGTTCGGCGTAGAACCGGGAGATTGCTTCTGCAATGGCGGCCGGTTCCGGATTCACTACGTAGCCGCATTCGCCATCGGGCACAATCTCTGCCAGACCTCCGACTCGGGTGACCACCATTGGCTTTTCGAAATGATATGCAATCTGGGTGATGCCGCTCTGAGTGGCCGTCTTGTACGGCTGAACCACAAGGTCGGCGACATTGAAGAAGTGCCGTACCTGGTCGTCAGGGATAAAACGGTCAAACCAGTGAATGCGGCCTTTCAAACCAAGAGACCGTTCCAGCTCCCAGAACTTATCTTCATTGGAATAGAATTCGCCGGCAACAATCAGCTGCGCCGCGCTGTCTTTAAGGCCATAGCTGGCCATTGCCTCCATCAGCAGGTCTAGCCCCTTGTAATCGCGTATCAGGCCAAAGAAAAGATAGTAATCCTTATTGGGATCTAGCCCCAGCGCAGCTGCAGCCTCAGTCTTGGATTCGGGCTCGCCGTAATGGTCGTAGAGCGGGTGAGGGGCGAATACTACCTGCTTGGTAGAGTCGAACTGCTTGAGCTCTTCAATTACCGACTGCGACATAGCCAGGAATCCGTCCACGCTCTTTACAAAGTATTTGGCAAATATCTTGTCGCCAGGCTTCTTATCGTGCGGAACGATATTGTCTACGAGCGAAACGACCTTGATTCCCCGGCGGCGCAAGTAGCGGCCGATTGTGCCAAGGGCAGGGCCGAAATAGGGCATCCAGAACCGCAGCATCACCATGTCCGGTTTCTCGCGGGCTATCAGGCGCGCAGTTCGATACCAAGTGAATGGATTTACCGAACTGAGCGTACGTACTATCTCCAAATCTTTTGGCGGCTCTTCTTCAGAGAACTGGGTCTTGCCGGGAAACAAGAAAGATGGATATTGCAGCGTGAAGGTAAATATCTTCACCTGATGACCCTCGGATAGAAGCTGACGCGCCAGCCTTTCGTTGAAGGTGGCGATGCCGCCGCGATAGGGATATGCCGGACCGACGATTGCGATTTTCATATTCCAAAGTTACAAGTCATTTTTCTAAATAGCAACCAATAAAAATGACCGCAGGCGGAAACCCGTCTGCGGTCGTGTCCGAAAATTGATAACCTATCTGATGAACAGCAGTTCTCTGTATTTGGGAAGCGGCCAGCAGGCATCGTCTACAATCAGCTCCAGTTTGTCTATCTGGTAGCGGATCTCGTCCATCTTGGGCGCCACCGTGTCGTGGTATGCTATTGCTTTTTTGTGCTCGTCTTCTATCTTGTTGGCCTTCTTGCGGGCATTGACCAGATCATCTACCATAGCCTCTATGTTGGATGTCCTCTCGGCTATTTCTTCTATAATCTTGATGTTGCGTTCAGAGAGTTTGTTGGCCTTTGCTGCACCGAATGTCTCGTGCATATTGTGGATATTCTCCAGCAGCTGGCTCTGATACCTGGTTGCGACAGGAATGATGTGATTGATGGAAAGATCGCCCAGCACGCGTGCCTCTATCTGGATCTTCTTGGTATATGTCTCCCATTTGACCTCGTTGCGGGCCTCGAGCTCCTTCTTGGTCATAACGCCCAGGCTGGAGAACATATCTACGCTGCTCTTGTCCAGGAAACGCTCGAAGATTACGGGGCAGGACTTCTCTGTGTCCAGACCGCGCTTCTCGGCTTCGGCCACCCATTCGTCACTATAGCCGTTGCCGTCGAAGCGGATGGGTTTGCAGGTCTTTATGTCTTCACGGACAACATCCAGGATGGCGTGGAACTTGGCTGAGTGAAGTGCCGGAGTGCCGTCGGCTGCCGGTGCAAACTTGGGATCGCCGCCGATTGCCGCGATACGCTTGTCAACACGTTTCTTGAAGTTTGCCAGGGCCTCTGCTACAGCGGCATTGAGGGCGATCATCGCAGATGCACAGTTGGCTTCGCTGCCCACGGCGCGGAACTCGAAACGGTTGCCTGTGAAGGCGAACGGGCTGGTACGGTTGCGGTCGGTATTGTCTATCATAATCTCCGGAATTTCCGGGATGTCCATCTTCATACCTTGTTTGCCGGCCATGGTCAAAGCGTCGGTATCGGCCTTTTCTATATGGTCGAGCAGTTCGGTGACCTGTTTGCCGAGGAACGATGATATGATTGCCGGCGGCGCCTCGTTTGCACCCAGACGGTGGGCATTTGAGGCCGACATAATGCTGGCTTTTATGAGGCCGTTGTGGCGGTATACGCCCATCAGCGTCTCAACTATGAATACTACGAAGCGGAGGGTGTCCAACTGTGTCTTGCCGGGAGCGTGAAGCCTTACGCCGGTATCTGTAGAGAGGCTCCAGTTGTTGTGCTTGCCGCTGCCGTTGATTCCGGCAAAAGGTTTTTCGTGCAGCAGGACGCGGAAGCCGTGCTTGCGGGCAACCTTGCGCATAAGACTCATCAGCAGCATATTGTGGTCAACAGCGAGATTGGTCTCTTCGAATATTGGAGCCAGCTCGAACTGGTTGGGGGCAACCTCGTTATGACGGGTCTTGCAGGGGATACCCAACTCAAGGGCCTGTATCTCAAGGTCTTTCATAAAGGCTTGTACACGGTCGGGAATCGTGCCGAAATAGTGGTCGTCCATCTGCTGGTTCTTGGCAGAGTCGTGACCCATAAGCGTGCGTCCTGTAAGGAGTAGGTCGGGACGGGCGGAGTAGAGGCCTTCGTCGACCAGGAAATATTCCTGCTCCCAACCCAATGTGCTGATTACCTTCTTGACATCGGGATAGAAATAACGGCTGACATCGCTTGCCGCTACGTTTACGGCGTGCAGCGCTTTGAGCAGAGGAGCCTTGTAGTCCAAAGCTTCGCCGCTGTAAGATATGAACACCGTGGGGATACAGAGGGTGTCGTCTATAATGAAAACAGGCGATGTCGGATCCCAGGCGGAATAGCCGCGGGCTTCGAAGGTAGAGCGGATACCGCCGCTGGGGAACGAGGATGCATCGGGCTCCTGCTGTACCAGCAGCTTTCCGCTGAATTCCTCTATCATACCGCCTTTGCCGTCGTGTTCTATGAAGGAATCGTGTTTCTCTGCAGTACCTTCTGTAAGTGGCTGAAACCAGTGTGTGTAGTGGGTAACTCCGTTTTCCGATGCCCACTGCTTCATTCCGGCCGCAACTGCGTCAGCAACGGCCAGGTCAAGCTGGGCGCCGTTGTCAATCACATCCATCATCTTTTCGTACACCTGCTTGGGCAGATATTTGTACATCTTTTCGCGATTGAATACCTTCTTGCCGAAGTATTCGCACGGTCTCTCTGCCGGAGCCGCAATGTCGAGCGGTTTCTTCTTGAATGCTTCCGCTACGACCTGGAATCTTAAGTTTGCCATAATACTTTTATTTAGTGTGTTAGAACCATCTTTCTATTCGTTTGAGCGCCTCTTCCGTGTTCTCGTGTGTGCCGAATGCAGTGAACCTCGCATAGCCTTCTCCGGAAGGGCCGAATCCGGCACCCGGGGTGCAGACCACGTGAGCCCGGTTGAGAAGTTCGTCGAAGAACCTCCAGCTTGGCATATTATGCGGAGTCTTCATCCATACGTAAGGGGCGTTTTCGCCGCCGTAAACCTCATAGCCCAGCGTCCTGAAGCGTTTCAGCATAAGTTCGGCGTTCTGCATATAATAATCTATCGTCTTTCGTACTTGTTCCTTGCCTTCAGGCGTGTAGATGGCCTCTGCGGCGCGCTGGCTAAGGTAGCTGGTACCGTTGAATTTGGTGGACTGGCGGCGCAGCCAGAGCGGGTTGAGAGCTATCCTCTCGCCGTCCAGGGTGGCGGCGGTGACCTCCTCCGGTACTATAGTGTATCCGCAGCGGACACCGGTAAAGCCGGCGGTTTTGGAATAGCTGCGGAACTCAATGGCGCATTTACGGGCGCCGCGGATTTCATAGATGGAGTGAGGTATGTCAGGATCCTGTATATACGCCTCATAAGCGGCATCATAGAATATCAGGGCGTCGTTGTGAAGTGCGTAATTGACCCATTTGCGCAGCTCATCCCTGGAGATGACGGTACCCGTGGGATTGTTGGGATAGCACAGGTACACTACATCGACCCTGCGCTTGGGTATTTCCGGGACAAAGTTGTTCTCTGCCGTACAGGGGAAATAGACTACGTTAGACCAGCGGTCGTGCTCGTTTTTGACGCCGGAACGGCCAATCATAGAGTTTGAGTCGAGGTAAACCGGATAGATCGGGTCAGTTACTCCAATGGAATTGTCCCAGCGTATAAGCTCCTGAATGTTGCCGGTATCGCTTTTGGCTCCGTCGTTTATGAACACCTCTTCCGGGTCCAGATGAATTCCGCGCGGCAGGTAGTCGTTTTTGATGATTGCATCACGGAGAAATGGATAGCCCTGTTCGGGTCCGTAACCACGGAAGGTCTCTGCACGGCCCATCTCATCGGCCGCCTTGTGCATCGCTTCAATAACGGCGGGTGCCAGCGGCTGAGTGACGTCGCCGGTGCCCAGGCTTATCACGTTTGCGTTCTTATGCGCAGACTTGAAAGCGCTGACCTTGCGGGCAACGTCGGCAAAGAGGTAATTGCCTGGTAGTTTGAGAAAGTGTTCGTTAACGAGTGCCATATTCTATTTCTCCTTCAAATACTGTTTCGGCCGGTCCCGAGAGATAGACGTGACCGACCGGAGGGTTCCAATCGATGTCCAGTTCGCCGCCGTCCATCGCTATGGTTACCTTCTTGGAGGCGCGTCCGGTTAGCGATGCAGCAACGGCGGTGGCGCAGGCGCCCGAACCGCAGGCCCTGGTGACACCGCTTCCGCGCTCCCAGACTCTCGTCCTGATTCTCTCTGGAGAGATGACTTGTGCGAATTCGATATTGCAACGTTCGGGAAATGCTTCGTTGTGCTCCAAGAGCGGCCCGTATTTGCAAATATCAACATCTTCTGCATTTTCGCAAAATATGACGAAATGAGGATTTCCCATCGATACGAACAGTCCGGTGAATGTTGCTCCGGCAGCCTCTAATTCGCATTCTTTGCCGGGTGCACCTGAAAACTGGGCGCGGCACTCGAGAGACGGCTCCAGCATATCAACAGTCACACTTTCCACCTTTCTCTGATCGTCTTCAGAAACTTTAATCCAGAGGTTCTTGACGCCGGAGGCGGTTTCTAGACGTATCAACTTCTTGTTGCACAGGCCTTTTTCGTAAAGGTACTTGCCTATGCATCTGGAAGCGTTACCGCACATTGCCGCCTCGCTGCCGTCGGCATTGAATATCCTCATTGAAAAGTCGGCGTCTTTGCCACTTGCGCGGCCTATAAGCACCAGTCCGTCGCTGCCGATGCCGTTGTGACGGTCGCTCCATTTCACCGCAAGGCACTCTGGAGAGGGGAGGCTGAAGCGCGTGGCATCAACGTAAATGTAGTCATTGCCCGCCCCCTGCATCTTGGTGAAATGAATGGCGTGTCTCATCCTTACAGTTTCTGATCGCAATGTTAGGCAGTTACAAGCGAATATCAATTTGCGGGCGCCATTTTCTTTGCTTGTTTATTTGCATTTGGTTTTAATTCGAAATCATTTGATGTCTATAAGTAAATAAATGATAGAAATGCTGTGCAAAATCTTACAATAATTCTGATAGCGCAATTATTTAGATAATTAAACGGAACCTGCGGCTGATGGGGCCACTCTAATATCTATTTTTGCCGATGTTATGAAAGAGATTGCACAAAAAGGACTTTACAACAGCAGCCACGAACACGACAGTTGCGGAGTCGGTATGGTGGTAAACATCCACGGTGGAAAAACTCACGAACTGGTTGACGACGCACTCAAGGTGTTGGAGAATATGCGTCACCGCGGCGCCGAAGTAGGCAAGGATGGCGACGGCGCCGGCATTATGCTGCAGATTCCCCACGAATTCATTTTGCTGAACGGCATACCGGTTCCCGAGAAGGGCAAGTACGCCACCGGCCTGGTATTCCTCCCTAAAGATCAGAAGCGACAGCAGCAGATCCTTGGCATTATTATCGAAGAAGTCGAGCGGGAGGGGCTCCAACTGATGCATCTGCGTCAGGTTCCCACAAAGCCCGAATGCCTGGGAGAAAGGGCGCTGGCCACCGAGCCTGACATAAAACAGATATTCATCACCGGCGTGCGGGACGACAAGGTAGACACCTTCCCCCGCACGCTCTACGTATTAAGAAAACGCATAGAGAAGCGCGTCAGCGACAAGGATTTCTACTTCTGCTCGCTGAGCAACCAGAGCATCGTGTACAAGGGAATGCTCTCCAGTATGCAGTTGAGGGAATTCTATCCCGATTTGAGCAATCCCTATTTTACCAGCGGCCTTGCAGTGGTTCACTCGCGTTTCAGCACCAATACATTCCCGACCTGGTCGCTGGCACAGCCTTTCCGCTTGCTGGCCCACAACGGCGAAATAAATACCATCCGCGGCAACCGAGGCTGGATGCAGGCCCGCGAGAGCGTCCTCAGCAGTGAGGCGTTGGGTGACATCCGCCAGATTTCTCCCATCATTCAGCCCGGAATGTCCGACTCCGCAAGCCTGGACAACGTGCTGGAATTCTTCCTGATGAGTGGTATGAGCCTGCCCCACGCAATGGCACTTCTGCTGCCAGAATCTTTCAACGATAAAAACCCTATTCCGGAAGACCTTAAGGCCTTTTATGAGTATTATTCGATTTTGATGGAGCCCTGGGACGGCCCGGCGGCGCTGATATTCTCCGACGGCCGGTTCGCCGGCGGTATGCTGGACCGCAACGGACTTCGCCCGGCGCGATACACAATAACCAAAAGCGACACGATGGTGGTTGCCTCCGAGGTCGGCGTAATGGATTTTGCCCCGACACAGGTGGTGGAGAAAGGCCGACTTCAACCCGGCAAGATTCTTCTGGTCGATACTCAGGAAGGCAAGATTTTCTACGACGGCGAAATCAAGCGCACCCTGGCGGCCGAGCATCCGTACCGCCAGTGGCTCTCTACCAACCGAATCCAGCTGGAAAAGCTGCACAGCGGCCGTCACGTAAGCAATGCCGTGGATAATCTGGTGGGCAAGGAGTTGATGTTCGGCTATGGCGAGGAGGATATCTCGGCATCCATCATTCCTATGGCGACCACGGCCCAGGAGCCTACCGCGTCTATGGGCAATGATACGCCGCTGGCTGTGATCTCCAAAAAACCGCAGGTATTCTTCGACTATTTCCGCCAGCAGTTTGCGCAGGTCACCAACCCCGCCATCGACTCAATACGTGAGAGTCTGGTGATGAGTCTGGAAGAATATATCGGCCGCGTCGGCGCCGGAATCCTCGATCCAGACGAAAGTAATTGCAAGATGGTGCGACTGCCGCATCCGATTCTGAACAACACTCAGCTGGATTTGCTCTGCAACATCCGCTACAAGGGATTCAATACCATCAAGCTGCCGATGACTTTCACCGGCGACCTGCGCCTGGCTCTGGACAAACTCTGCAAGGATGCCGAGCACAGTGTTGACGAGGGATACAATTACATAATACTTTCCGACCGCGATGTCGATGAAACCCACATCGCCATACCCAGCCTGCTGGCCGTATCTGCCGTACATCATTATTTGATTTCTGTGGGAAAGCGTGTGCAGACGGCGCTTATTGTAGAAAGCGGCGAGATACGCGAAACCATGCACGCGGCGCTGCTGCTGGGCTACGGAGCATCGGCCTTGTGTCCGTATATGGTGTTTGCGATTCTGGACGACCTTGTAAAGAAGGGGAAGATTCAGGAAGATTATTCCACCGCAGAGAAGAATTACATCAAGGCGGTGTGCAAGGGATTACTCAAGATTATGGCAAAGATGGGCATCAGTACCATCCGCAGCTATCGCGGCGCCAAGATATTCGAGAGCGTGGGCCTGAGCGAAGAATTGCTGCGCTCTTATTTCGGCACGGAGGTCAGCACAATCGGAGGCATCGGGCTGGAGAAGATAGCAGCAGATGCAAAAGCTTTCCACAGCCTTGCTTATACTGCATCACAGGACGCGTTGTTGCCTAATATGGGCCGCTTCCACTGGCGCAAGGACGGCATCCGACACGCCTGGAATCCCGAGACTATTGCTACGCTGCAGCTGGCTTGTCGCAGAGGCGACTACGCCCTGTTCAAGAAATTCACTTCGCTTGCCGACAACAAAACCGAGCCGATATTTATCCGTGACTTTATGGGCATCAAGTCGAATCCGATTCCTGTGGATGAAGTGGAACCCTTAGAAAGCATTGTTAAACGTTTCGTGACGGGTGCTATGTCGTTCGGAGCCCTCAGCATAGAAGCTCATGAGACAATTGCGTTGGCTATGAACAAACTCGGAGCCCGCAGCAACACCGGCGAGGGCGGCGAGGATTCGGAACGTTTCCACACCGATGTGGACGGCATCAGCCTGAGCAGCAAGACCAAACAGGTCGCATCAGGCCGCTTCGGCGTCACAACGGAATATCTGGTCAATGCCGAGGAGTTGCAGATTAAAGTCGCGCAGGGCGCAAAACCTGGCGAAGGCGGCCAGCTGCCCGGCTTCAAGGTTAATGAGATAATCGCCAAGACTCGTCACTCCATCCCCGGCATTTCACTTATTTCGCCGCCGCCTCATCACGATATTTATTCCATTGAGGACCTGGCACAGCTGATATTCGACCTTAAGAACGTCAATCCAAAGGCCAAGGTCAGCGTCAAACTGGTATGCGAGAGCGGTGTGGGTACCATCGCCGCCGGAGTTGCCAAGGCAAAGGCCGACCTGATAGTGCTTTCCGGCGCAGAGGGAGGCACTGGCGCCAGCCCTGCATCCAGTATGCGTTTTGCCGGTATTCCACCTGAGATAGGTCTTAGCGAGGCGCAGCAGACGCTTGTCCGCAACGGGCTGCGCGGCCAGGTGCGCCTTCAGGTCGACGGCCAGATAAAGACAGGTCGCGACGTGATTCTGATGGCGCTTCTGGGTGCCGACGAATTCGGATTCGGCACAGCCGCACTGATAGTCCTGGGCTGCGTGATGATGCGCAAGTGCAACCTGAACACCTGTCCGATGGGCGTCGCTACCCAGGATCCGAAGCTGCGCGAGCACTTCCGCGGCAAAGTTGATCATCTGGTCAATTATTTCACCTTTATGGCGCAGGAGGTACGCGAATACCTGGCTCAGATGGGCCTCCGTACAATGGACGAGGCGATTGGCCGTACCGACCTTATAGAGACTGAAGAATCTCCGCTGGACTATCACCGTCTTCTCTATCAGGAGAAAGGTACGCTTCATCATACAGAAGATAAGCCGTATGTCCTGGACGACGTGCTTGACAAACGCCTGATAAAGGCAGCCGGCAATTCGATAGAACACGGCGACGAGATAACGCTGGATTTTGCCATCCAGAATACCGACCGTGCCGTGGGTGCGATGCTTTCCGGCGAAATTGCCTCCAAATACGGCAACGACGGCCTGGCCGACGAGACTATCAATGTCAAGTTTAAAGGTTCTGCCGGACAATCGTTTGGCGCTTTCCTGGCAAAAGGCGTCTCCTTCAAGCTGGAAGGTGAAACCAACGACTATTTTGCCAAAGGCCTCAGCGGCGGCCGGATTGCCATTCTGCCGCCCCGGAGCAGCAATTTTGCCGCCGAGGATAATATCATAGCCGGCAATACCGGCCTGTACGGAGCAACATCCGGCGAATTGTATGTAAACGGCCGTGTTGGTGAGAGGTTCGCTGTCCGCAATTCCGGAGCAATAGCCGTAATCGAGGGCGCCGGTGACCATTGCTGCGAATATATGACCGGCGGCCGCGTGGTTGTGCTGGGCGAGACCGGACGCAACTTTGCGGCGGGTATGAGCGGTGGCGTGGCTTACGTCTGGAACAAAAAGGGCGATTTTGACTATTTCTGTAATATGGATATGGTAGAGATAAACCTGGTGGAAGAGGCTCAGTATCGCAAGGAACTGCACGAACTCATCCGGCAGCACTACCGTTATACCGGATCAAAACTGGCCCGCACTATGCTGGACGACTGGCCGAGATATGTCGATGAATTCATACAGGTTGTTCCTATTGAGTACAAGCGGGTACTCCAGGAAGAACAGATGCGCAAACTGCAGCAGAAGATAGCAGAGGTACAGCGAGATTACTAACAAGGAAAATCGGAGGATACGAATATGGGTAATCCAAAGGCTTTTATGGAGGTTGCACGGCAAGAGGCCGGATACCGTCCGCTTCACGATAGAATACACGATTTCGGAGAGGTAGAGCAGACGCTCAACACCAAGGACCGCCGGCTGCAGGCATCACGCTGCATGGATTGCGGCGTACCTTTCTGCCACTGGGCCTGCCCGCTGGGCAACAAGGCGCCGGAGTGGAACGACGCGCTGTACAAAGGTGACTGGGAGCTGGCGTACAAGCTGCTCTCCAGCACAAATCCTTTCCCCGAATTCACCGGCCGCGTTTGTCCGGCTCTCTGCGAAAAGGCGTGCGTGCTGAATCTTTTCAATCACGAGCCGACCACCAACCGCGAGGACGAGGCGGCTATCACGGAGACGGCCTTCCGCGAAGGATTCGTCCCCGTCAGGACGCCTGATCGAAACGGCATGAAGGTGGCGGTTATCGGCGCCGGCCCATCCGGTCTGGCAGCCGCAGACGCGTTGAATATGAAAGGATATGCAGTGACTGTCTTTGACAAGAATGAAGCCCCAGGCGGACTGCTGAGATACGGCATACCGAATTTCAAACTGAACAAGGCCATCATTAACCGCCGAATAGAAATCCTGAAGCAGGAGGGAATTGAGTTCAACTGCGGCGCGGCGGTTGAATGCGACGACGCCTTTGCAGCCAAATACGATGCGGTTGTCATAGCTACCGGAACTCCCGTTCCGCGAGATCTGAAAGTGCCTGGCCGCGAACTCAAGGGGGTACATTTCGCCCTGGAAATCCTCTCTCAGCAAAACCGGGTGCTGGCAGGAGCCGAATTCTCCAAAGAAGACCGCATTACCGCAAAGGGCAAGGATGTCCTTGTTATCGGCGGCGGTGATACCGGTAGCGACTGTATCGGCACAGCACATCGCCAGGGGGCTATCAGCGTCACCCAGATAGAGATTATGCCGCGGCCGATTGACGGTCCCGACGACCCCGCCAATCCCTGGCCAAACTTTCCTCGCACCTTCAAAACGACATCTTCTCACGAGGAAGGGTGTATCCGCCGCTGGAATATCAACACCCTGGAATTCCTGGGCGAAGACGGCCGCCTTACCGGCGTAAAGGTTCAGGAGATAGACTGGAAACCAAATCCCGAAGGCGGCAGGCCGATTATGGTGGAGAAAGGCAAGCCTGAGATTATCAAAGCCGAACTGGTGCTGTTGGCGATGGGTTTCTTCAAGCCGGAGCATCCTCAATATCCCGACAACGTCTTCATTTGCGGCGATGCCGCCAATGGCCCGTCACTGGTGGTTCGTGCGATGGCCAGCGGCCGCGAGACAGCCGGCAAAGTAGATCAATTCCTCAGTTAGATATGGCATCATCCAAATACATCTTCGTCACCGGCGGCGTGGTCAGCAGCCTTGGCAAAGGCATTATCTCCGCATCGATAGGCAAGCTGCTTCAGGCCCGCGGCTACAAGATTACCATCCAGAAATTCGACCCATATATCAATATCGACCCAGGCACCTTGAATCCGTATGAGCATGGCGAGTGTTATGTCACCGCCGACGGCATGGAGACCGACCTTGACCTGGGCCATTACGAGCGTTTCACCGGCATCCGCACCACCCGCCACAATTCCATGACCACCGGCCGCATTTACAAGGCGGTGATTGACAAGGAGAGAAGCGGCGAATATCTGGGCCACACGATTCAGGTGGTGCCTCACATTACCGACGAAATCAAGCGCCGCATCAAGTATCTTGGCGATACACAAGGATATGACTTCGTAATAACGGAGATCGGCGGCACCATCGGCGACATCGAGAGCGCCCCGTTCCTCGAGGCGATGCGACAGATGAAATGGGAGATGGGCCGAGACGCCGTAAGCATCCACCTGACATACGTGCCGTATATAAAGGCGGCCGACGAACTCAAGACCAAGCCAACGCAGCACAGCGTCAAGGAACTGCTGGGCGACGGAATCCAGCCCGATATTCTGATCTTGCGCACAGAAAAGCATCTGGACGACCACTTGCGTGCCAAGGTGGCGGGTTTCTGCAACGTGGATTTGGAATGCGTTATCCAGAGCGAGGACCTGCCCAGCATCTATGAAGTGCCAGTCAACATGCAGAAACAGGGATTGGACGCAGCCATACTGCGCAAAATGGGCATTCCAGTAGGGGAAACGCCGCAGCTGGGAGAGTGGAACAGATTCCTGGCCATGCGCCGTAAAGCCACCGAAACCGTCAATATAGGCCTCGTTGGCAAATACGACCTGCAGGATGCATATAAAAGTATCAGTGAGAGCCTGAGCCACGCCGCAACTTACAACGACCGCAAGGTCAACATCACATTTATCAATTCGGAATTGCTGGAAGATACCGATGATTCCGCATGGGATACAGTGCACTCACAGGACGGTCTTGTGATCTGCCCCGGATTCGGACAGCGCGGCATTACCGGCAAGATCCTGGCAGCCAAATACGCCAGGGAAAATGACATCCCGTGCTTCGGCATCTGCCTGGGCATGCAGATGATGGTGATTGAGTTTGCCCGCGATGTTCTGGGCTACACCGATGCCGACAGCACCGAGATGAATCCCGATACGCAGCACAATGTCATAGATTTGATGAAGGAGCAGAAGACCGTTACCCAGATGGGAGGCACGATGCGCCTGGGAGAATATCCGTGCGAGATAAGGCCCGGCAGCCGTGCATTCCAGGCATACGGCGGTCAGACTGACATCCTCGAACGCCACCGCCATCGCTACGAGTTCAACAACCGCTATCGCGACGAATACGAACGTGAAGGAATGCAGTGCGTCGGCATAAATCCCGACTCGGATCTGGTGGAGATGGTAGAGATTCCCGCCCTCCGCTGGTATATCGGCACCCAGTTCCATCCGGAGTACTCATCCACAGTGCTCCGTCCCCATCCATTGTTCATGAGCTTTATCAAAGCTGCAATATCAAAGTAGATTATGTGCGGAATAGTAGGAATTTTCAATGTAGAGAATCAGACCGATGCCCTTAGGCAGAAGGCTCTGGAAATGAGCCGGCGCATAAGGCATCGCGGCCCCGACTGGAGCGGTATATGGTGCGGCGGCAGTGCCATCCTGGCACACGAACGTCTAAGTATTGTAGACCCTGAGAGCGGTCGTCAGCCGCTGTTTTCGCCCGACGAGGCGCTGGTGCTGGCGGTCAACGGTGAAATATACAACCATCAGGATATCCGCAGGCAGTTTGCCGGCAAATACCGTTTTTTGACCGGCAGCGACTGCGAAGTGATATTGGCCCTATATCAGCAGATGGCCGACAGTGTCGACGGCAATCTGACACATGAATGCATCACCAAGATGCTGGAATCGCTCAGCGGCATCTTTGCATTTGCCCTATACGATACCGTTCGCGACCGGATCCTGATAGCCCGCGACCCGATTGGCGTGATACCTCTCTATATTGGTTATGACGCCGACGGAAAAGTGTATATCGCATCTGAATTAAAGGCTCTGGAAGGGGAGTGCGAACGTTACGAGCCATTCCTGCCGGGCCACTATTACTGGAGCGGCAACGGCTCCATGAAACGCTGGTACACGCGCGACTGGATGTCTTTTGATAATGTGAAGAACAACGATGCCAGCAGCGAAGATATCCGCCAGGCACTTCGCAATGCCGTAAAGCGGCAATTGATGTCGGATGTACCATACGGCGTGCTGCTCTCCGGCGGATTGGATTCGAGCATCGTTTCGGCCATCGCCGAGCGATTTTCCCAGAACCGTATCGAGGATGACGACCGCACCCGTGCCTGGTGGCCGCGCCTTCACAGTTTCGCCGTCGGCCTGAAAGGTGCTCCGGATCTGGCCAAGGCACGTCTGGTGGCCGAGCATATCGGCACAGTTCATCACGAAATCAACTATACAGTACAGGAAGGTCTGGATGCCATCCGCGACGTCATTTACTATATCGAGACCTACGATGTAACAACCGTGCGGGCATCCACGCCTATGTATCTGCTGGCGCGTGTCATCAAATCAACGGGTATAAAGATGGTGCTTTCCGGCGAAGGGGCCGATGAAATCTTTGGCGGATATCTCTATTTTCACAAGGCGCCGTCTGCAAAAGATTTCCACGAAGAGACTGTCCGCAAGCTCTCAAAACTGTATATGTACGACTGCCTCAGGGCTAACAAGAGCCTTTCCGCCTGGGGCGTGGAAGGGCGCGTACCGTTCCTGGACAAGGAGTTTTTGGACGTGGCCATGCGCACCAACCCGTATGCAAAGATGTGCAGCGGCGACACCGTAGAGAAAAAGATTCTGCGCGAGGCTTTCGCCGATATGCTGCCCAATGAAATCGCATGGCGGCAGAAGGAGCAGTTCAGCGACGGCGTAGGCTATTCGTGGATTGATTCCCTCAAGAAGATAACCTCCGAGGCGGTTACCGACGAGCAGATGGCACACGCAGCCGAACGGTTCCCCATCAATCCGCCTGCCAATAAAGAGGAATATTACTACCGCAGCATATTCGAAGAGCATTTCCCGTCAAAGTCGGCAGCGCTGAGTGTGCCTCAAGAGGCCAGCGTGGCCTGCTCTACGGCAATCGCCCGCGAATGGGACGAGGCCTTCAAGAAACTCAACGATCCCAGCGGCCGCGCTGTGGCAGGCGTCCACAATCAGGCATATTAGTATGGAAATACTCAAACACGAATGCGGAGTTGCGATGATCCGGCTACTGAAGCCGGACGGTTATTACAAGGATAAATACGACAGCGACAAGTGGGGCATGGGCAAACTCTATCTGATGATGGAGAAGCAGCACAACCGCGGTCAGGAGGGAGCCGGCATCGCCTCTGTCCATCTCAACGCCGAACCCGGCGAAGAGTATATGTTCCGCGAGAAGTCGATGGGCAAGGATGCCATATCGGACATCTTTGCCGCGGCTGGCGATGAGTTTGCCGGCGAGCTGCTTATGGGCCATCTGCGCTATTCCACCACCGGCAAAAAGGGGCTGACGTTTGTCCATCCGTTCCTTCGCCGCAACAACTGGCGCGCCAAGAACCTCTGCATCTGCGGCAACTTCAACATGACCAATATCGACGAGGTCTTTGACACCCTCGCCGCCCAGGGGCAGTATCCCCGCACCGCCAGCGACTCCTACATATTGCTGGAGGAGATGGGCCACCGCCTGGACCGCGAGGTGGAGCGCAACTTCTCCATAGCGTCGCTGATTGGCCTCTCCGGCAAAGAAATAACCGAATACATAGATTCTCACGTCGATATTTCAAAGGTACTGGAGACAACAATGAAGATGTTCGACGGGGGCTACGTTATCTGCGGCCTTACCGGCAGCGGTGAATTCTTTGCGATGCGCGACCCGTGGGGCATCAGGCCCGCTTTCTACTACAAAAGCGACGAGGTAGTGGCGCTGGCATCCGAAAGACCTGTATTGCAGACGACATTCGATCTGAAGGCCGAGGATGTGTGCGAATTGGAGCCCGGCAGTGCCTTGATTGTCAAACGAGACGGGTCTTTCTACATCAAGCAGATTATCCAGGCAAAAGGAGAACCAAAGGCCTGCTCGTTCGAAAGGATCTATTTCAGCCGCGGCAACGACAGCGACATCTATCGCGAGCGCAAGCGCCTTGGCGAGCAGCTGGTGCCGGCCATCGAAGCCGCCGTGGACGGCGATATCGCCCACACCGTCTTTTCATATATCCCAAATACAGCCGAGGTGGCTTACTACGGCATGCTTCAGGGCCTGATGCGCCGCGGCCATGATGTCCGTTTCGAAAAGATAGCCTGGAAGGACATTAAGATGCGGACCTTCATCGCAGAAGGGCAGGAGCGCAACGACCTGGCGGCACATGTGTATGACGTTACGTATGGCGTGGTTGAGCCACACGTCGACAATCTGGTCATTATTGATGACTCCATAGTGCGCGGTACTACCCTCAAGGAGAGCATCATAAAGATTCTGGACCGGCTGCATCCAAAGAAGATAGTTATCGTAAGCAGTGCACCACAAATACGTTATCCTGACTTCTACGGTATTGACATGCCCCGACTGGAAGAATTCATCGCTTTCAGGGCATGCATAGAACTGCTGAAAGAAACCGGCCGGTCAGCTCTGTTGGAAGAGGTATATCAAGATTGCAAACAGCAGTTACAGAAGCCTCCGCAGGAGCAGACGCTCCCTGTGAAACGCCTCTACGAGCCTTTCAGCGACGAAGAGCTAAACCGTAAAATGGTGGAGATGCTCTGTCCGGAAGGGGAACAGGCCCCGGTGGAACTGGTGTTCCAAACCATCGACGGTCTGCACAGTGCATGCCCCAATCATGCGGGCGACTGGTACTTCACCGGCGACTATCCGACTCCCGGCGGCATCCGCCTTTGCAACGAAGCCCTGGTACGGTATTTCGAGAAATAATGTATCTTTGCTATCCATTCGCAAAGATTCATTATGAAAAGAGCGTTATTTACCTTTCTGCTGACGTTATGTGCGGCTGCAGCATTTGCCCAGGCAATATTCCAGCCTCTGATCGATCTTAAACCCGGCAAAACGATATTCCTTTATGCCAAGGATGTCAACGCAGCCCTGGCAGCGATAGACGACCCTGTGGTTGCCGCATCCTGCGAGACTCTGGCCCTTACTCCAAAAGAGGAGTGCGGCATCACCAATCCCGAACAGATGGTGGGTGACCTGGGCCAGATAACTGACATCAACTCCACTGCCCGTTTTGACATTTTTTTTCCCGCCAAGCCCAACGGCCAGATGGTGGTTATGTGCCCGGGCGGCGGATATGCAGTTGTCTGCACATACGGTGAGGGACTCTATGCAGCGCAGTGGTTGCTGGAGCGCGGCATCACCGTAGCTGTGGCAAAACACCGTATGCCCAACGGCCACTGGACGGTGCCGCTGGACGATATGCAGGAGATATTCCGCTACTGCCGCGCCAACGCCGTGCTGTGGGGTGTAAACACGATAGGCGTGATGGGCTATTCCGCCGGCGGTCATCTGGCAGCCAGTGTATCGACTCTCTATGTCGATGCAGCCACCCGTCCCGATTTCAGCATACTTTTCTATCCGGTAATTACTTTTGAGGGTGAGCATGTTGAGCCCGGCACCCGCCGCAACCTGCTTGGTTTTGAAGATTACTGGAACGACCGCCGCAGCTATACCGCCGACGAATATATCGCCCGCCAGAAGCAATACGCCGCCCTCAAGGAGCATTACAGCCTTGAAAAGAGGGTGGACGCCAACACCCCTCCGACATTTATTGTACACGGCCAGGCCGATGACGTCGTGCCGGTTCAGAACAGTTTGATGTATTACTCACGACTCGTCGAGTGTGGAGTACGCAGCGAACTTCAGATTTACGATTCTCCAAAGCACGGTTTCTGCTTCTTTGGCGATGAACTGCGCAGTCACGACTGGCTGAATCCTGAAATCAGGTCATCACTGAACAACAGCCTGGAACGCTGGCTTCAAAATCTGTAGGTTATGAAAAAAACGATACTGATTATTTCGCTTCTGTGCCTGGTTTTCAATCTTCAGGCGAAGCCCAAGTATAAATATTATCCCAACACTGACCTTCGTCCCGACAGGACCATATTCCTGTATATGCCTACTGCGAAGGAGGCTAAGAAGGCTCTTAAATCAATTCCGGATCCTGTCCACGCAAAGAAAGCTGAGACGCTGGCGCTCACAATGGCGGTGGAGAGTGGACTGGACGATCCTGAGACAATGTTCGACCCTAACGGCGCCACCTTGAATATCAACAAGACGGCCCGTTTTGATTTGTACTTTCCAAAGAATCCGAACGGAAAGATGTTCGTGGTTTGCCCCGGTGGCGGCTACAACTGCGTCTGCCATTACATTGAGGGTGTTTATGCCGCCGACTGGCTCACCGAGCACGGATATACGGTCGCTGTTGTCAAATACCGCCTTCCGAACGGCCACCATTCAATTCCTCTGACCGATGTCCAGACAGTGTTCCGCTATTGCCGTGAGCATTCGGCAGAGTGGGGTGTTGAAAAGATCGGTGTTATGGGCTTCTCTGCCGGCGGCCATCTGGCAGCCAGCGCATCCGTCCTTTACGACGATGCCGCAACCCGTCCGGACTTCAGCGTCCTGGTCTATCCGGTCATCTCCGTCACCGAACCTTTCGGCCACGTCTACACCGGCCAGAAACTCATCGGCAACTACGACCAGCTTCGCGCAGAGAATCCTGAGGAGTGCGAGCGCCTGATAGAGAGATATCAGCTCCACGAGCGTGTAACTGCCGACACTCCGCCGACATTCATGGTACTCAGTTCCGATGACAAAGAGGTAAATCCGCTCAACAGTTTGGCTTATTATAACGCTCTGGCCGCCAATCACGTTCCCAGCGAAATCCATATCTATCAGCACGGCATCCACGGCTTTGGATTTGATTATTACAAGTTCAACCCCAACGACTGGCTGGGCGCCGCCCGCGACAATTTCTTTGAAGCGCTGGAACGCTGGCTGAATAACCGATAGGCAATGATCCTGCTTGTCCCGGATAAGTTCAAGGGCACTTTCACCGCCCCGCAGATAGCCGCCAAGTTTGAAGAGGCTATCCGCGCAAGCGGTAATACTACGGAGGAGATAGTATCCATTCCGCTGGCGGACGGAGGAGAAGGATCTTTGGACATATTCCTGCAGAACTATCCCGGTGCCAGCGAAGTTCTGGTAGATACCAAAGACCCGCTGATGCGCGACATAGTGGCGCCGATGGCCGTGGCTGGCGATACTGTATTCATAGAGCTTGCGCGTTGCAGCGGCCTTATGATGATAGACGTAAAGGAGCGCAATCCGATGCGTACCACGACCTATGGTTTAGGGTTGATGCTCAAGGCTGCCCTGGAATACTCCCCGCGAACAATAATTGTCGGGGTAGGGGGCAGCGCTACCGACGACGGGGGACGCGGCATGATAGAGGCAATCGGGCTGGAGAATATCCATCTTTTTGACGATATAGAGGTCAAAGTAGCCTGCGATGCCCGCAATCCGTTGCTTGGACCGCACGGTGCTACATACACGTATGCTCCACAGAAAGGGGCTGACGCGGCAATGCTTCCGATTCTTGAGAAAAGGATGGAGGAGTGGGTGGTCACGGCCCGCGAATGGCTCGCCGCTTGCGGCATCACCGGCCGTGACGATTTGGACACTGTGCCCGGCGGAGGTACTGCAGGCGGCACAGGAGCAGCTCTATATGCTTTCTTGAGGGCTACTCCGGTGCATGGCTTTGAGTTTTTCTCCCATATGGTTGCGCTTGAGGATAAGATTCGTGAATCACGCCTGGTCATAACAGGAGAGGGCCGTCTGGATTCATCCAGTCTTGACGGCAAGTTGGTCGGCAGTCTGGCAGAGATGTGCGAAAGATCATGCCGCCGGCTGTATGTCGTCTGTGGTCAGAATACCCTGGGAAGCGACCCGTCTATATGCGACATTGCGCTGCTGGCTACCGACTTCAAGGAGAAGATTGGCCGCTGGTGCCGGGCCGACTGGCGAGGCGATTATCTGCCTTCAGGCGGCGATTTGTTTGAATTCGGCTCGAGCTACGGCGTTATCGCCGGCTGCGACGAAGCCGGCCGTGGACCCCTCGCCGGTCCGGTCTATGCCGCTGCGGTGATTCTACCGGAAGGGTTCTATCATCCGTTGCTGAAGGATTCCAAGAAGATGACGTCGGCCCAGCGAGATCAGATGCGCGAGATAATAGAGCGGGAGGCAATCGCTTGGAGCGTAGCCAGCGTATCGGCAGAAGAGATTGACGAGATCAATATCCTGCAGGCTTCAATCAAGGCTATGCAGACGGCGCTTGGTGGGCTTAAAGTCAGACCAGCTTTGATTCTGGTGGACGGCAATCGCTTCAACCCGTATTACGGCACCGACGGGGCGCGCATTCCGCACAAATGTATCGTTAAAGGCGACGACAAGGTGCCCGAAATCAGCGCAGCGTCTATTCTGGCGAAGACGTACAGGGATGAGTTTATGCTCAAGATAGACAAGGAGTATCCGCAGTATGGCTGGGCCCGCAATATGGGCTATCCCACAGAAGAACATCGCGCCGCCATTCACACCCACGGTCTATCGCCATATCATAGAAAAACCTTTACTGTGAAATAAAGGTTTCCCATTGCTCTTCGAAGAGGGATAGGAGTTCCGAATCAGCCTGTAGGGAGTTCTGCAGGCAGCGTTTGATGTCCGCGATGGAGAGATTCCAGCAAAGGTATGCAAGCAGCAGATCGTCGGTAATGAATGAAGTGTCAAAGATGGCGCAGTCGTCGCTGCTTATTGTCACGTTAAGGCCTCGTTTGATATAGCCTGCGGCGGGGTGCTGGCTCAAATCGGGAACATAACCCAGCAGCTGGTTGCTTAGAGGGCAGACCTCCAGCATAACGCCCGCTTCCTTGACCTTCTTCTCAACTTCAGGATATCGGTACAGGTTCATTCCGTGTCCCAAACGTTTGATGCCCAGTTCCAGGGCATATTCGATATTGCGGTTGTCCTCTTTCAAAGATTCGCCCGCATGCATTATTACCGGAACACCCGCATCCTTGAGAACCGGCGCGTAATAGCGCAGATCCTTACCGCAATCCTCATCGCCGACCATATCGAAGCCGATAAATACATCGGGATATTTTTCCTGAAGATGGCGGGCAAATGCCAACCGCTCCGGCACAGTGTCTGCCGGCACGCCCTTGTAATAACTGTATATCAGGTTGACGTGGAACCATGGGTAACTTTCGCGCACTTTTGCGGCGATTCCCCGGACCAGGTCGACATATTCGTCGGGACTAAGACGACGGCCGTCCTCGTCAAAAATCGTCTGGCTGATATATCTGAAATCGACACCCATCAGCCCTTCTTCTGCCATCCGCATCATCACCTCGGTATACAGGGAGACGAAGAAAGGCTCGTAATTGTTGATGGCTTTGAACCGATCGAAGATAGCCTCGAACTTTGGCCAGATATTCTCATCGATATTCTCCTTGTCGGAGGTGCACATCACGAAAATCTTCTCCTTCAGCTCCGGCCGGGCTGCCACCGCCTGGCGAAGATTCTCCCAGCCGGCTGGAATCTCACCCTCAAACCAGGCCTTGTGGGCCAGTTGCATGTTCCGGAATTCGGATGTTTCAGGAGCGGTGAACACATAGACGTCGGGGCAGGAGAGAGCCAGTGATAGCATATGACGCAGATCGAACGTGGCCTCTATATGGGCGTGCATCAGCCGGCCTTTGGGCATACGGCGGAATAAATCATAAAGTGCAGTCTGGCGCAACCGGGGAAGCGCCTTCTGGAAATCGTTAAAAACCAGTCGGTCGCGGTCCTGGGCAAGGTATTCCTGCCGCATTTTGTCTGCTTTCTGCTCTATGTTCATAGGTCCTAAATTTTTCAAATTTACAAATAATATTCACATATTTGTAACTTAAATACACTCATGCGAAAATCTTTACTAATCATATCCATAATTTTGACTGCTCTCTCTTCTTGCAACAGAGTCACGGACGGCGACCATACTCTTGACATCTATGTCACGAGCGATGTGCACGGCTGCTATTTCAGCAAGTACTATCTGGACGACAGCGTCAAGCCCAACTCGCTCTCAAAAGTGTCGGCGATTGTCAGAAAGGCCCGTGAAACAGACAGCGACATTATCCTGATCGATAACGGCGACAATCTGCAGGGAGATAACGGTGCCTTTTATTTCAATTTTGTGGATACATCTTCGACCCACATCTTTGCCCGTATGGCCGATTATATGAAATATGACGCCATTGTCCTGGGCAACCACGATATAGAGGCCGGCCATCCGGTTTACGACCGTCTCAAGGAGCAACATACAATGCCTTTGCTGGCGGCTAACGCCGTATCCACTGAAGGATGGAATGCCGGAAGGCCGTATTTCGATGAATATACCATTCTCCAGAAGAACGGGCTTAAGGTGGCAATAATCGGCATGACTAATCCCAAGGTTACAAACTGGATCACAGAGAGCCTCTATGAGGGTATTGAGTTCCTCAATTGCGACGATATGGCGCAGGCCCTGGTGAACAGGGTCCGCAGTAAGGAACATCCCGATTTCGTGATTGTATCCGTGCATTGCGGCAGCGGAGAAGAGGATGTGGAATCGATAGAGAATGACGCCCTTTTCCTCGCGAAACATCTGGATGGTGTCGATCTTGTCATCGGCGGCCATGACCACCGTCCCCGTACCGGCACATATTCAGACAAGGAGGTGCCTACCGGCTATGTTGATCCCGGCGCAAGGTGTAACTATCTTGGACACGCTACTTTTACCCTTACTTACAAGAACGGCAAACGGACGGGATATTGCCATGACGTAGAGCTGATACCTTTGGCAGATTTAGCCCCCGATCCGGAGTTTGATGCCGCTTTTGAAGAGGACTATAACAAGGTCAAGGAATTTACCTTGCGCAAAATATGCAAAGTGAGCGCTCCGTTTGCACTTTCCGATGCCCTGGACGGCCCTTCGGCATATATGAACCTGTTGTATGATGTGCAACTGGCCGTTTCCGGCGCAGACATCACCTTTGCCGCTCCTCTGACGTCGTCGGGCGTAATCAATGCAGGCGACTTGGTATACAACGACCTGACCCGGATTTATCCCTTCGAAAACAAACTGTTTGTGATATCCCTCACGGGTGAACAGATCAGGAACTATCTCGAATATTCATACGACCGGTGGATCCGTCGCGAGGGGCCGGCATACTGCTACGACTCGGCCGGCGGCATTAAGTACAAAGTTTACAAGAAGAGGCCGATTGGCACCAGGGTGGAGATAGAGTCGATGCAGGATGGGACTCCTTTTGACCCCGGTAAGTCATACAAGGTTGCCATCACTTCTTATCGCGCGATGGGCGGTGACGGAATGCTGGGCACAGGCGCCGGCCTGGATGTAAGCAATCCCGACTCATACATCGTGGAACGCTACCCGGAAATCAAGGACTTGCTGTACGACTATCTGGAAAAAGTCGGCACACTTGATCCCAAGGTCAATGACAACTGGATATTCATAGAATAATAATACCAACCAACTGATTTCAAAATGAAAAGATTTGTTAAGAGAATTGTGATGATGATTGCCCTGGCAATGCCCGTAATGGCATTTGCCCAGCGTCCCGTGGGTCCGCTGCAGGCAGAGTTCAAAATGCCTATTTACCGCAACGCCAAGGTGGCCGACCTGACCATCGTAGTGCCGGAGAACGGCCCCAAGGTTGCAAATGTCGAATTCTTCAACCCTGAAGGCGCCAAAATCCGCACCGAGACTTTCAAACTCAAGCCCGGTACCAACCATTGCAACGTGAAGCATATTGACAAGCTTGCCGACGGCCGCTACGTGACTATGGTTCAGCTTGGCGACACCACTCTCAAGCGCCTGCTCCGCATAGAGCATGTACCCGAGATCGAGGCCCCCACAGAGCCGATCCCGTACCGCAAACTCATCTTCACCCCGGACAAATATATGTTCGAGAAGATCTCCAAGAATCTTAAGATAGAATATTCCAAACCTCAGATTTATGAGGCTGTGCCCAATAAAGACTCCATCGTGGTCTACATCGGCGGCAACAACTTCTATCGTGCAGAGGACGGCAGGTTTATCATCGATGTAGTTGCAAATCCTTACGTAGAGCGTTACGGTCTCTACGCCAAGAAGCCTTATTACTACGTGATGGCAGCCGACAAGCCGGAAGGCCCCTACGAGCGCATAGAAGGCCCCCGCCCGCCCATTGCAAAAGACGGCCGCATGCATCTTTTCACCGGCGGTGCCATGATGTGCAACGACTATCTGGATCAGGATAAATATGAAATCTACGATCCTGCGAAACACGGCACATACAAACTGACGGACATCCGCATAGCAAAGCAGATAGATCCCCGTGACCTGGGCGCCGTAAAGGCAGCCTATCGCACATACTGGGCATATGTTACCACCTCTACCGGTGATACTGTGCTGCTCAGCGACCAGCCCGTTTTCCAGGACATCCCCGTATACCACGAGGATCAGTGGGACACCGGATTCACCACCAACGACAACTTTGGCAACAGCTGGCTTTCTGAAGACGGCAAGACACTCTATATTGCACGCGGCCAGACTGTTCGCCGCGACGCACCGTACGACCTTGCTTACGATATGGTCGACGGCCGTATCCTGACTGTATATTCCACCCAGGACGGCAAGACCTGGAAGTATCATCACGCCTTCACTGCAGACGGCGAGCGCGACACGCCGTATACCCAGCAGTACGGCGCCCGCATCTGCAAGATGCCCGACGCAGGTCTCTATCTGGTCTTCGTAGAGCACTTTGTGGGCGATATGCAGCAGAGCAGCCTCGATCTGGATTACAGCCGCGACGGCGTCAATTTCTACGATGCTCCCGGCGACGGTCCGTTCCTGTACACCGACAATCTGGACGACTTCTATTTCGGCGGCCTGTACAACTTTGACACCGACATCGTGCAGAGCGGCAACAACTACTACCAGATGGTGGCCCAGGTGATGACCTGGCCTCACTTCTTCCCCGAGCCGCTGTTTGCCCGCAACCATCTTGCAGAGGTTACCGCAGGAGATTATGAGCGCATATTCGGCAATCGTGGAATGAAGGAGAAACTCCCTTACTTCGACAAGGTCGGCGGTTGGGAAGGCCTTGCAAAGATGACCCGCGAGGGACACAGTTCCATCGCCGTGATCTCTTACCGCGCCGACGGTTGGTTCGGCGTTAAGGCTGGTGACAAGACCGGCACCTTCGTGACCAATCCCATCGCCGGCGGCGGACGCCTGTTTGTCAATGCCGACATTGAAGAGGGCGGACGTCTGGACATAGAGGTTGTCGGCTGCGCCAACAAGCAGAAAGTCAGCCTGAGCGGCGACGGCATCCACATGCCTGCATTCGACCTGCCTGACGGACCTTTCAAACTGCGCGTAAAGATGCGCAACGCCACCCTTTACACCATGTACATCGAATAGACTTCCGATACTATGAAAAATCATCTTTTGATACTGGCAGCGGCACTGGTTGTCTGCGCCTGCAGCCCCAAGCAGGAGCCGCTTACCCGCGACTTCGATCCGCCCATCATGGGCTGGAGCAGCTGGAACCATTTCCATACGGAAATCAGTGAAGATATCATTGTAGGCCAGGCCGATGCCCTGCTTTCGCTCGGACTTGCCGATGCCGGCTACGTTTATGTCAACATCGACGACGGTTTTACCGACGGCCGCGGCGAAGATGGCCGCATCCGCATCGATACCACCAAATTTCCAAACGGAATGAAGGCGGTGGCCGATTCCATTCACGCCAGGGGGCTTAAGGCCGGCATGTATTCCGATGCGGGTGACAATACCTGCGCCTCCCGCGACGTCAAGCCCTACGGCCTCAACGTAGGTCTTTATGGCCACGAACTGGACGATTGCAAGATGATGTTTGACGAGTGGGGCTATGACTTCTTCAAGGTCGACAACTGCGGCGGACGTCATCTGGATCTGAACGAGAAAGAGCAGTTCACCAAGATTGCCGAGGCGCTCGCAGCCTGCGACAACAAGAAAATCAACTTCAACGTTTGCCGCTGGGTGTTCCCCGGCACCTGGGTTATTGACATAGCCGACAGCTGGCGCACTACCCACGACATCTGGGTCAACTGGGATCAGCTCAAGACCATCATATTGGAGAATATGTATCTTGTGGCATACACCGGTAACGGTCATTACAACGATATGGATATGCTGGAGATAGGTATGGGCTTCAAGCCGGAAGAGGAGCGTACCCACATGGCCTGCTGGTGCATCCAGAGTTCGCCCATGGTGGTAGGCTGTGACCTGAACAACATGCCCGATTACTCCATCGAATTTCTCAAGAACCCCGACCTTATTGCAATGGATCAGGACCGGCTTGGCATCGCAGCGCCGGTTGTCCAGAAAGAGGGTGAGACATATGTGATGGCAAAGGATATGGAACATTTCTACGGCCCCAAGCGTGCCGTTGTCGTGGCCAATCTTGGAGACGAACAGACAACCATTACGGTTGATCTGGAGGCTCTCGGATTCAAGGGCAAGGTTGGTATTTACGACTGCTTCAAGCACGAAGAGCGCCCCGAACTGAGCGATTCGTTTACCCTGACGATAGGCCCTCACGACAGCGAAGCCTTCTTTGTTACCGGCAAGCGTATAGAGCAGAGCGTATATCAGGCAGAAGCCGCCTTTATGAAGGCATACACCGAAATCAACGAACAGGACTATCCGGTTTACCGCCGTCCTTACGATATTCCTTCGCCCCGAGTCCGTGAGAGTGCATCTGCACAGATGGGCTACTATGTGACTGAGCTCGGCGGTTGGGATGACAACTGGCTGGAGTGGCGCAACGTCTACAGCAAGAAGGGTGGTGAATATTCCATGACCCTCCGTTATGCCTGTGCCAATCCCTGCAACGTTGCAGTGTCTGTCAATGGTAACGACATCGCCGCCCTGGAAGGTCTGACCACCGGAGGCGACCTTGAGTGGCAGGAAACCAACGTCAAAATCAAACTTCAGAAGGGTTGGAATTCCATCAAGCTGTCGAATCCGGACAGTTCCATGCCCTCTTTTGACAGTATGACCCTGAGAAAAATCAAATAATGAAAAGGATATTGTTCTTACTGGCCGCAATCGGTGTTATGGCCTCCTGCGGCGACGGCAGCATCAAATACAAAGTGGATCATACCCCTACGATGGGTATGAGTTTCTGGAACGCATTCCAACTCAATATCAACGAGGATCTGGTCAAGGACCAGGCACTTGCGGTAAAGGAGTTGGGCTATGCCGATGCCGGATATAAATTCATCAACATAGACGACGGCTTCCAGACACCGCGCGATTCGGCCGGCAACTTCCAGTACAATGCCGAACTGTTCCCTGGCGGTATGCGTGCCGTGGCCGATTATATCCACTCGCTTGGCTTGAAGGCGGGTATCTATACCGATGCCGGCGACAACACCTGCGGCAGTGAGAACAAATATCCATATGGTCTTGGAACAGGCCTTTACGGCCACGAAGAGGCCGACTGCAAGATATTCTTCGACGAATGGGACTACGATTTCATCAAGATTGATTTCTGCGGCGGCCAGCACGCCGGGTTGGACGAGCGCGAACAGTATACCAAGATTTCCGAGGCCATCCGAGCCTGCGACAAGAAGGACATCATCTTCAACATCTGCAGGTGGCGTTTCCCCGGCACCTGGGCTGCCGACCTTGCA
>JAFZBQ010000061.1 GCA_017561665.1 Bacteroidales bacterium
CACCGGCGAGAAGTCCGGCACCATGCTGGCGGAGTGCAAGTGGACCGCTGCTGCAGCTGCTGGCGGTGAGCCGTAGTCCATAGGACTGAAACCTGAACCAGTTGCCCCCTTCGGATACTCTCCGGAGGGGGCTTCTCATATACTATGGGTAGGGGGAACCGCCCGGGGGCGTCCCAGGAACGCGCCAGCGCATACGTCGCAGCCGGCCGCGTCGGATGTCAGGAATTGTCTCAGTCGGTGCTGCAGAGTTTCACGTATTCCTTGATGCCCTGGACGTGGAGGTCTACAATCGCTTGCTTGCCTTCGTCGGTGAGCAGGAATTCCAGGGATTCTTTGCAGTCCATGAAGCCGTTCTCCGTCAGGCAGGCGGCGCAGGCGGTTTTGTGGAGGATGGCAAAGTCCGCTTCCTGATCAGGATCTCCGTCGGAATAATCGAAGCGCATCCGATGACCGGGCAGGATTTGAAGGGCGGCGGCACAGAGACAGTTGGCCAGTTTGTCTCCTTCCGTTTGGCCCTTGCTTGTGTAGCAGCACCAGCCCGTGGCGTTGTACCATTTGTCGCCCCGGCCGGCAGCATTCACGTGGATGGAAACCAGGCAGACGTTCCGGCGGCCCAGTTCGGAGCAAACGCGGTTGACTCGTTTGCAGCGTTCGGAGAGAGGAATGTCTTCGTCTTCAGGAACCAGCAGGGAAGCGTAGAAGTGTTCGGATTGGAGGGCGGCCACAACACGGCGGGCGATTTCGCGGTTGTAAGACCATTCAAGGAGACGGCCGTCAGGAGAGCGCTTCCCTGCAGTTTCCCGGCCGTGTCCGTTGTCGATTAAGATTTTCATAGGACAAGGTTTTAGGTTTGCAGGTCGGCAGATCAAAGATAGCGAAAAATCGGATGAAAGGGAAAAATTCGTATCTTTGCAGCGACAGAATGCCTTAAGGCACAATGTTAAAATTTCGTTTTGGGTCCAGATGCTGCGATAGCGCCTGGGCCCTTTTACATTGAGCCCTATTTTAGTACCGTTTTAGTACCAATTCGCGAAAAATGGAGCAAAGAAAATGCCTCACACGCACGTGTGGGGCATTTTGAAGCGGTGCGGAAGGGACCGCAAATCCCGAAAATAGTACCAAGCGCGTTTTTTAGTACCATTTTAGTACCAAATGGCGAAACTTTAAACAAAAAGATGCCCTACAAGTGGTTGTAAGGCATCCTTAAGCGGTGCGGACGAGACTCGAACTCGCGACCCCCGGCGTGACAGGCCGGTATTCTAACCAGCTGAACTACCGCACCAATATGTCTGGTTTCCCAAACGGGACTGCAAATATAGATTTAATATTTGATTATCCAAAGTTTTTTCTGAAAAAACTGAAGTGCACGTTTCCGTATTTCTTTTCCTTGAGGAATCCGGGTTCGGCGGCAAAATTGTACTCTGCTCCGTGTTCCAGAATGAACAGTCCGTCGTCTTTAAGGAATCCGGTTCCCAGTACTTTAGAGGGCAAAGTGTCGAGCCCGTTAAGGGCATAGGGCGGGTCGGCGAACACCAGGTCGAACTGTTTGGTGCAGATGGGCAGGAAGTCAAACACGTTGTGATGCACTACCTGAATGCCGCCAATGCCAAGTGAAGCCGTGGTTTTCTTTATGAAATTTGCGTTAACCGGGTTCATCTCTACAGCCACTATGTCGCTGCAGCCGCGGGAGGCCATCTCAAAGCTGATGCTGCCAGTGCCGGAGAAGAGGTCCAGGAAGGTTGTCTGCTCAAAATCTATCATACCGGCAAGGATGTTAAACAGCCCCTCTTTGGCAAAATCGGTAGTGGGGCGGGCCTGGTAGCCTGCCGGTGGATTGATGCTCTTGCCTCGCAGCGAACCGGATATTATCCTCATGACATTTAAAAACAAAAAGCCGCCGGCGCAATGCAGGCGGCTATTGTGGAACTTATGCCCGCTTTTGTGGAATTATTCCCAGTTGCCGGCGTTGTTGTTAGGGTTCTCTATGCTGCCCACCTGAAGGCCGGGATAGCGGTCGGTCTCGATGCGGTCGTAGTAGAGGTTTACGAGCAACTGGTGGTCCATGCCGTTAAGCAGCTGTATGTAAGGAACCTGTGCCTCGAACAGGGGAACATCTACACCAGAAACCTCCTTGATGGTGGCGTGCATAAGAATGGTGTCGCCATCGGTGAAGGGGATGTATTTGAGGTCCTCTGCCTTAAAGTCGGGCCTGTTCTTGAGCAGGGTGTCCCTTACCGGAATCTCGATAGCTTCGCGCTTTACAAGATTCATTGCCACAGCAACGGAGTCGTCCATTGAACCGATGGAACGGATGACGGTCATCTTGCCGTTATTGTAGAAATCAATCAGAGTATCGATGCAAGGGGCAAATTTGCCGTTCACATTCTTGTATGCTACCTGCAGGGTGCGGATGTCTTTGAGTTTTACAATGGCTGCAGCCTCTCTGATAGCCTTCTCTTTGTTGAATTTTAAGGGTTGCTGAATGCTCTTGACAAGCAGGAACACAAGCACCAGAATGATGATTGGGAATACGATGTAAGTGAGAACCTTTTTCATATTTATGCGTAATTATAATCTGCGGAATGTCTAAATAACTCTCAAAAGTAAAAAATATATTTAGTGCTTGCAAGATATTTTTAATTTTGCATTTATAAACGGTGTGAAAAGATGCGTGTAACCATCAATGAAGACAAGCTGCACAGTCTGATCTGTTCTGCTGGAAATATCGTGATTTTTGGTCACGAGAATCCTGATGGTGACTCAATTGGCAGCGCTGTGGGAATGTATCATTATCTCACAGGCATCGGGAAAAAATCGCACATCGTTATTGCCAGCCGCCTGCCGGACAATTTAGATTTTTTGATACCCGAAGGGTCAACCTCTTACTATAGTGAAGATGCTTCTGCGTGCGAGCAGGCCATTGCGGCTGCGGATCTTCTGATATTCCTGGATATGAACGGGGTGGACCGCTCCGGCGCCTTATCAAAAGTAGTGAGCAGTTCCGCTGCGGGTGTGTGCAAAGTGTTGATAGACCACCACCTGAATCCAAAGGTCGAGGACTTTGACGTAGTGATATCAGATACAGAGGTCTCGTCTGCCTGCGAACTTCTTTATGAGGTATTGCTGCGGCAGAGCGGTGTGGATGGGGACATACAGAAACTTTCCCTGGAGTGTGTCACCGCCATTATGGCCGGCATCCTTACCGATACCAATAACTTTTCTAACAGTGTTTACCCTTCTACATATCTGGCTGTGTCTGCATTGCAGGCGAGGGGAGTGGACAGGGATTCACTGTATGACTCGGTTTTCAGGTCGTATTCAAAGTCTCGGATGCGCCTTATGGGCTATATGCTAAAGGACAATATGCGTTTCCTGAGCCCGTGTGTGGCTTATTTCACCCTTAGTCTGGCAGAGAAGGAGGCGTATGGTTTCGTGAGGGGTGACAGCGAAGGATTTGTAAATTTGCCTCTCTCTATCAAGGATATACAAATGTCAGCCTTGTTTACGGAAGATGTGGGATACATAAAAGTTTCCCTCCGCAGCAAAGGAAATATCGATGTGAACGATTTTGCGCACAGATATTGCAATGGAGGGGGACATAAGAATGCTTCCGGTGGCAAGCTGTACATACCGCTGGCCCAGGTACCGGGTTTTTTTGAGAGTAAAGTCAAAGAGTTTTTTGCACAGTGAAGAGATTGCCATACATATTGATTCTAGTGCTGTCGCTGTGCGGCTGCGAAAACCAGCTCGCTAACACGGCCATAACACAGGATGAGAAGATAACCAGCTTTATAGAGTCCAGATACAAGGATGTGCCTGTCATCTTCAATGAAGGTGTGAACCGCATCGTTCTGGAAGAGGGAGACAGCACCCACTTTGCCGTCGCGGGTGACCTGGTGAACTTCTCTTACGTGGGCTACCAGTTCAACGGCAACATCGGCGGGGCATTCACCAGCGGCGATGCTATCCACATCCTCGGTCAGGGTGAGATGATTAAAGGGCTGGAATTGGGTATTTCGGGGATGTGTCCCGGCGAGAAATCGTATATAGTTTTCTCCTGCAAGTATGGATATGACAAGACAGTGGCTGGCATCGGACGTGACCAGGCGCTGCTATTTGAAGTTTTAATGAATGATATCAAACCACAATAATGCGTAGAATATTCAGAACAGTTGTGGCGTTGGCGGCTATTGTAGCAATGGCTGTTTCTTGCGCCGAATATGAAACGGAAGATAATCTTACCGCCCAGAAGCGTATCCGCGAGGCTTGGATGAGGGTCAACAAGGGGGGCGTGATTGATGCTGACGAGAACGGGCTTTATGTGTTTGAGAAGACGGTTGGCAAGGGCGCTGACTGCCAGCGTGCTGGATTCGTGGATGGCGGACGCCTTCCGGGAAAAGCTCTTCATAGGGATCCCCTCCATGCAGATGCGTTGATTTAATAAAGTGCATTATACATGCAGTCTTGCAGAAAAGCAAGGGA
>JAFZBQ010000062.1 GCA_017561665.1 Bacteroidales bacterium
TGGTTAGAGCGCTACACTGATAATGTAGAGGTCCGCTGTTCAACTCCGCGCGGTCCTACCACTGGGGGACTAGCTCAGTTGGCTAGAGCACCTGCTTTGCAAGCAGGGGGTCAAGGGTTCGACTCCCTTGTTCTCCACACGAAGCCCAAGCATTTTTGATGCTTGGGCTTTTTTCGTTTCGAACAAGGGAGTCTGGCGACCTATAATACTGGGGCTCCGCCCCAAACCCCGCCGCTACGGCTTTGCTATCGCTCAACCTTCCCTGCTCAGCCTCCGCTATCGCCTGCAGGCGATTTCTATCCGCGTGGCAGAAATTGCCGTAGCTTGATTCTGAAAAGTGCGGGTAACAGTACACATTCTTGCAGCGTTACCAGCAAAAACGGCCCAATATGAGGGTAACGGTGCTGTTCCTCGCATTGTTACCCACACGTCACCCATAGTGCCGAGCGGCGCAAGCGCCGGCCGCTATTGGACAGGGAAGGTAAAGTAGGTGTCGGAGTATGGCTCGTTTATGAGGGTGAAGTGCCACCACTCAGAATCCAGCGGTTTGAAGCCGTGGCGAAGCATTGCATCGCGCAGAGTCATCCGGTTGGCAAACTGCTCGTCGGTGATGCCCCTGTAATCCGGATGGCTTTCTTCCCCGAACCAGTCGAATGTACCTCCCATATCGACCTCCTTCTCCGTATTCATATCAAACAGAGTCAAATCTACCGTTGAACCGCGTGTATGGCCCGATTTCTCCATTATGAATTCAAGCTCAAAAAGACGGCTCTTGTCCACGTCCGGGTAGAAATAGCGCTTCATCAGCGTGTCGGGAACATCTGCCGCCCAGCGCACAAAATGGTCCACCGCGCATTGAGGGCGATAAGCATCGAAAATCTTGAGTCTGTAGCCCAGCTTCATCACATCATCGCTGACGGCCCTGAGACTGTCCGCAGCCGGTTTGGTAAGCCAGGCCGTAGGCGCCAGATAACCATCTATGCGTTCACCCACAAAGTTGTAAGTGCTGTAATAACGTATCTCCAGGATAGCGTCCGGAACGACATCAGTGATGGGCACAAAGCCGCTGGAATCCTCCAGTGGATTTACGGGCTGCTTGCAGGCGCTTATGCCCAGTATACAAAGCGCCATAATTAAACTGCGGATAAAAACGGTTCTGTGGGTTTTCATATAGCCAGGATTTTTATTCAAAGCTAAGAAAAAACCCCGGTCTTGTTCTTATATTTGTACGATTATATACCTACTTGCGACGAGACTATAATGATGATTTTAATTACAGTTATCTTATTGATGACGCTTGGATCAGCGGATTTCAATATAAAGCAGGTGACGGAGAATGTGATGACCTATGCCGCCCGGGAACCGGAGCGGGCTTTGGATGTCATTGATTCACTGCGCTGCCAGGGACTGCCAGACTATCAGGCCGACCTGCTTCGTGTCAGGGTATATAATCAGGGTTTGGAAGGGACTTTCCTCGACTCTGCCATCACCATCGGAGAGCGGCTGGCCCGTCTTGAAGTGGCTCAGAATAACCTGGAATATCGTCAGGATTTGTTGGAAACCCTGGTGAACGCCTGTCGGCAGAAACGCGACTTTGATCGCGCTATCAGATGGGGCTCTGAGCTGACTGCTTTATGTCGTGAGAAGGGCGAGGAAACGGAAGCCCTACGCAATGAAGCGGAGCTCGGGTTGTTCGCCACCCACACGGGACGTCTGCAGGAGGGACTTGCCAAGATTGACAGTGTCCTTGCAGAACTGCGCAACGTGCGCAAATTCAACGAACTGGATGCCTGGACGATTGCCGCCAAGCGAAAAATAACCGTATTGAAGGAGAAGGAGACCGGACATCCAGAGCAGGTAATTCCAGTCGCCCGTGACATAATCGACCGGCTCACAGACTACGAACAGCACCCCGATGACTTCCGTGACGGCACCTATCGCGAACCCTCCGACGAAGACCGTCAGGGTTATATAGATTTCTATCGCGCACAGGCGTATGGATACCTGGCCGAGGCGTATGCGCGTGGTGGAAATGTTAAGGAAGCACGTACGTTTCTGGACAAATTCGAGCAGAGTGACTATGGCCAGACGCTGGACGGACGCAAGTTAATTGCCCCGACATGGATTATGCTTGGCGAAAGCCGGAAACTGGAGGCTATGTACGACGACCTGACCACTGCGCGTTTTCGGGACTACGAGCAGAAGATGGAGATAGAAAGGCAGAAGGAAAAGGCAGAGCACGAACGACAGGTGGCCCTCGAACTGGGGCTTTTGGTAGCTTTGCTGATGTCGGTAATCGGCATATTGATTTATCATCAGCGTGTCATCACAAAGAAGAACCAGGTGCTGGCACGGGAGATTTCCGAAGCAACAGAATACAAAGAAAAGTCACTCCAGTTAAAAGAGACGGAAAAGCATATCCGTCCCGACACATCCGATCTTTCTTCCCTTACCGACTCCCAGCTGTTCCAGTTCCTCAGCGAGACCATCCTGGGCGATGAACTGTTCCTTGATCCGTCGCTCGACCGCCAGCAGCTGATGGACACCTATCACATATCAAAAGATCGCATAGGAGCAGCCTTCAAACAAGGTAGCGAGTTTGAGTCGCTCATCGACTTCCTCAACGAATGCCGCCTCGACTACAGCACCAAACTCCTGGCAACGCACCCTGATATGTCCATCGGCGAAGTTGCCACCGCCAGCGGATTTGCCAGCCCAAAAACCTTTGGCCGCAACTTCAAGCGCAGGTTCACCATCACCCCTACGGAGTACCGCCAGCAGCTTTAGGCAGTTGTAACACGCCCCAATTCGTCCGCTCCCGTACCCCAATTCGTCCGTGCTATTGCGCGGACGTG
Source organism: Bacteroidales bacterium (assembly GCA_017561665.1). Classification (GTDB taxonomy): domain Bacteria; phylum Bacteroidota; class Bacteroidia; order Bacteroidales; family UBA932; genus Equibacterium. The sequence goes on from JAFZBQ010000062.1 coordinate 2,856, forward strand.
TCTTTTCTGTACCTTAAATTTTTTGTTGGAAGACAGTGTAAAATGAAAAAGTTCACGATTCTTTTAGCCCTGCCATTGCTGTGGTCTTGTGCAAACATGGATTACGACACCAGCCGTGGCATTGACAAGGAGATGACCTTGTTTACGGACGAAATCAGCATCCCCATTGCCGGTATTGGCCCTCTTTCTCCCAAACAACTGCTTGGAGATGTCGATCTGGGAAGCACTCTGGGCAACATCTTCAAAGAAGACGAGAATGGATATCTTGTTGTGGAAAAAGAAGAGACCATATACAGCAATCCCGTATTATTACTGTATATGTCATCACTCGATCCCAGCCAACCCCTTGATGTGAACATAGTTGATTTCACTGGATATCCGGGCGCCTCTACAGAGAGTCCTGCCAATATGGGACTCTCCCCTGCCCTGCAGGAGTTTTCACTCTATGCGCTAAATCCCCTTACAGACGAAATTGCCGTTTCGGGAAAGGTAACACTGTCGGCTCAGGCAAAAGATGACAGTCCTGCACAGATTCTCTCTTCCGAGAACTTTGACAGGGCTTCTGTGCCCGCCGAGTCCAATGATGGAGAATTGCTCCACACGGAGATTGATGGCCAAAGCATCCTTGATGTTTGCTCGCTGGAGGATATGGCCCTCCACCTCCCTGCATCTTTCCTGGAGAAAGACCCGCTTGGCGGTTTTAGCTCCATCACTCTTGGGTATCGCTACAAAGCCTACCTTTCATTGGTCAAGGATTTTCCTATGCAGATTCCCATCCCTATCAATGATTTGGATCTTCCGCTCGCCCAATATCGGGTAAAGGAGGTGCTCCTATCCACAGAAGTGTCCAACGAGATTCCCCTAACGCTGGTGTTGGAGAGCGTGGATGTGATGGTAAAGGGAACCGATGAAGAGGGAAATGCAAAGAATGTCGTTTGTGAAGATGTAAGTGTTACACCTGGGCTCACCGTTGCTTCAGGCAGCAGCGCTTCACCGGTGGTTTCGTCACTTGCCATCAGTATCAAAGCCCTGGAAGGGACCATACCGGATATAGCGGGCCTCCAACTTAACCTTTCTGTAAAAGCACCCACAGGGGAAGGCGACAAGCGACTGAATATGAACCAGTCCATCTGTTTCAACAACATCCGCGCTGCTGTTGGTGGCGGAATAACCATCCGGAGCCTATGAAAAAGATAGTTATCCTTTCCATTGTCGTGCTTGCCTTCTGTACAGGCGCCCGGGCTCAGAGTACAGCCAATCCTGCAGAAACCGCATACCTGGATTCTGGTTTCGTTCGCGTCGGAGAAATACAAAGCATCAGCCGCAATAACGTCGGCGCATCATCATTCCTGTTCCCTTCAGGCGACAAGCTGGTGACTGGACTTCATTCTTCCATATCCAATGAAGAGTTCCTGAACAGACTCAAGGCAGTGAACAGTTTATACAGTCAGATTGACTATAATCTGTTTTCATACGGCTGGAAAGGCAACACCCGCGGATTCCATACCCTGGAGGTCGGTGCCCGGGTCAACTACGGCCTTTCCGTGCCAAAAGAAATATTCCAAATCCTGAAAACAGGAACCTCCCAGTCACCGTATGACCTCTCATCTTTAAGAGCATTCGGAAATGTCTACGGGGAAATTGCCTACGGCTACTCTCTTCCGCTGGGTGACAAATTCTCAATAGGCGCCAGGGTCAAACTTCTGGTCGGCCTGAACAGTGTGGACGTCTCTGCGCGTAATTTTGCGCTCACCACCACAGAAGAGCAGTATAAACTGGATTTGGATGCCGATATAGACCTTACCAACCGTAACAAAAAGATAGGTACTGACAGCGACGGTTATCTGGACTATACAAGTTTCACCGGCAAAGGAAAATTAGGCTTCCCCACCGGAGCCGGCCTGGCGATGGATCTGGGCGCTGTTTGGAAACCCTTCTGCGGATTCACCCTCTCTGCTTCCGTCCTTGACCTGGGCGGTATCTTCTGGTACTACGGCAATGCCGGGACATCGTCCGGATCATACTCATTTGAAGGCCTTAAAAACCTTACTACAGAAGAACTTGATCAAGAACACCTCTCCTCCAGGCTCAAAGACGCCGGAGAAGACGTCTTGAAAGTTATCAGACCAAAAGCAGTAGACAGATGCTATAAGTTCAAAGCCATACCGCTGACGGCCAATATGAAAGCCAGCTATGCACTGCCATTCTGGGAGAGGCTCTCTGTGGATGCAACAGGCCTGTATACCGGCTACAATTACTGCGCTCCCTATTGGGAAGCACGCGGAGGCCTGTCATTGGATTACCCCGAAATCGCACACTTCGGCATTAATGCCGGAAGCGGAGCGTACGGGTTTGTTTATGGTGCTGCCGGAAGCGTTGAATTTCAATCGTTCCGGCTTTACGCCGCTTATGAAAACGGTGTAGGAGGCGTCATTCCCTATGAGGGTACACCTCTCAAAGCCAATAACAAAACCCTTCTCCTCGGTTTAGTTTACTTAATCAAATAATACACATCTATTATGAAACGAATTCTTACCATTCTCGTGCTGGCCGCAGTCTGCACTGCCGCCTCTGCACAAACAATCTCTTACAAAGAGCTTAAAAACGTGTACAGTCCCAAGGACTATGTCAAGAGCGATGTCGATCCCTATCAGGTATTCTGGATCGGACTGGAGTCTTTTGCAGCTCCCGGACTCGGACAACTGACTATGAAAGAAACCAAACGTGGCTGGATGTTCTTAGGGTCATCCATCGTACTGAGCGGTATCAGCAGTCACTTTGCTTCTAACCTGACTGACCTTGCCGTTAAGGGTCCCGACGGAAAATATACTTTCAACGAAGCCGACAAGGATAAAGTCCTTGACAATTTCTTCGGACTGCTGGGAGTATCACTTGTAGAGACCGGTCTTTGCATATGGTCTTGCGTGGATGCAGTGAAAATTGCAAAGGTTAAGAACCAGTACTATCAGGACAATACCGCCAAACAGGTATCTGCCAAGTTGTATCCTTCATTTGACATGGTTCCGAGCGGCACTGGTACAAAGGCTGTTACAGGAATGACATTTGCCTTGACATTCTAAAGGATAACTGATATGAAAACCATACTCAAAACCCTGGCCATACTCATTTTGGCTGCAATGCCGGCCCTGGCTTCTGCACAGGTTCTGCAAAAAGCCTCCCAGAGACTTGAACTCGCAACCGTAGAAACAGAAATCGGAGGATACGAAACAGCCGAACTGGAAGTATTCAAGATGAATGACTCCGGTACTTACTGGCTGTCGGTGGGCCATCTGGGCATCGGCGTCGATCTGGTCCAGCTCCAGTTCGACCCGGTATTCGAATTGTTCATACCGCTGGGCAACTCGCTGGAAGAGGCTCTTGAGAAGATGAAGGAGCTGAAGGCTTTCTATAAGCAGCCGAGACTGTCCACAATGGAGGTTCAGGGCTGCCTGGCAGCTATGTATCCCAGTGAAAACTTCGAGCCGGTCACCATCACTTCCAGAAGGCTTCTTGGTGCAAAGATCTTGTCGTTCAGCGTTCAACGCGACGACCTTGTCCGTGCAACCTACATCAGCAAAGCAGATTTCGGGTCCCTGTTATTCAGCCTTAAGGCTTATAAGAAACTTCATCCGAAGGAACGTTAATATCTATTAAAATCTATAAAAAAGCCCAGGCCTTTTTGATGCCTGGGCTTTTTCTTATATCCGTGAAGTAATGATTATTTGCCTGGGTTGATGAAGGCGAGGATTTCGTCCTTCTTGACGTTGGCGCCCTGTGCGGGATAGATTGCCACGAACTTGCCGGTGGCGGGAGCCTTGATCTCCTCCAGGCCGTAGTAAGCCTGAACGCGGCAGATTACGTCGCCCTCCTTCACCTTCTCGCCTACCTTGGGAGCGGTGGAAGTATCCACTACATCGTACTGCCAAACGACCTGGCCGGTTGTGGGAGCCTGAACTGCAACGGCCTCGGGATAAACCTCGGAGACCTTGTTGATGTCGATCTTGGGAACCTCAACCACAGGGCGTTTGATGATGATGGGAGCGCCTGCCTTTGCGCGGGCAGCCTCAAGATCCTTCTCGAAACGCTGCTTGGCCACACCGCTCTTGTAGTCCATGTACTGACGCTCGTGCATCGCCAGCTCGAAGAGTTCCTCGTCGTCCTGACCGCAGTCCCAGCCGTTCTCCTTCATGATCGCACGGTAGTGGTCCAGCTGATCGGGATATGCGTCCTGAGGCTCGCCGTCGTAGAACTCGTAGCCTTTCTCCTTTGCCAGGGCAACGATTTCGGGTGCCAGAGGACCGGGCAGCTTGCCGGCCTTGCCCAGAATCATATTCCAGGTGTCGGGGTCGATGTTCTTCCAGCGGGGCTCGCCCTTGATGGTGCTCATCAGGTTGAGCAGAGCGGTGTTCTTGGTGTACTGGCTGAACGGGGTTACCAATGGCGGGTAACCGAGCTTGGGCCATACATATTCAACCTCCTGGAACA
>JAFZBQ010000063.1 GCA_017561665.1 Bacteroidales bacterium
CATCACCCTCGCAGACGGCACGACTATTCCGGTGTATTACGGCGAGAAAGAGGGCTACGGTTTTGAAGTGGCCGGCGGCCGTAAGTGTTTTTCATTCTATGAGGACCTTGAAACAGAATGCACTGGCAAGATGACGCTCAACTACACTCTCTCCGGCGACCTCCAGAGCAGTGAAGACGTAAAATTTGTGACCAATATCAATTTCTATCCGATGTCATCTGATTATCCCAATGGCGCTGTAACAATCGAGCCTGTAGATGCGAAGTCCGGAACAATTACAGTTGTCAGGCAAGAAGCTAAAGCTGAAAGCGGAACAGCGTTTTTTAGGGATGGTGAATATTGGATTGATTTCCCAGGTATGAATATCGATATTATGGCAGTATTCCCAGACGGCAGCGTAAGGGTGCAGCAGATCAGAATTATGTATGAGTATATTTCTCTATGGATTACTGATGGCGATGCATATTTCTATGAGGGAGAAGACGGCTACGTATGGATAGACTTGCCTGCAACGGCCGGTTCTGTTTCGTTCACATTGGACCACACAATTTGCAATTACAAGGCAGACCGCGAATTGTACGACGGTGAGCCCTTCCCCCAGCGGCCGTTCACAGATTGTTTTAATGTAAAGCAAAATGGATCGACAATCGGTACCAACGCATGGAATGTGACTACCAGTGTCGGAACCACGAAGGTGATCGACAACAGCGGCGGTATCACCTACGAGTATCCGGTTACGTTTAGTTATAATGCGAATACCTCATCTAAAGAACGTCGTACATGGTTTGAGTTTATGAAAAAACATCAGGTGAACATAAGCGGTGGCCTTATTTATTGGCCGATATATGTTCATCAGGATCATAATTAACCCTTAGCGACAAGATCTTCCTGTTCCGAGCGACGGAGTAGTTGTGTTGGGGAATCCTTTTCTATTTTTGAAAAGAGACAGCAGGCATTGCCTTCCCTGTGATTTGACATGACCCACGAAAGTTTTTTGTCTACCTTCCGATAAACGTTCGTCAGGCCGCAAAAGAATAGGTCAAAGACGGGTATATGAAAACGGCCCGGGCTTAAATAGCTCGAGCCGTTTTTCATTATACGAACCGGTAATTACATCATACCGTCCATTCCGCCGTTGGGGTTGGGCATCATTGCGGGAGCCTTCTCGGGCTTGTCCACAATGGCGCACTCGGTAGCAAGGAACATGCCGGCTACCGAAGCGGCGTTCTCCAGGGCCACACGGCTGACCTTGGTGGGGTCGATGACACCTGCTGCCAGCAGGTTCTCGTAGGTCTCGGTGCGGGCGTTGAAACCGAAGTCCTTCTTGCCCTCCTTAACTTTCTGGACAACCACGCTGCCCTCCAGGCCTGCGTTGGCAACTATTGTGCGGAGCGGCTCCTCAATGGCGCGGGCCACGATGTTAATACCGGTCTGCTCGTCTTCATTATCTCCTTTGAGCTTCTTGAGAGCCTCGGTTGCGCGGATGTAAGCCACGCCGCCGCCGGCCACGATGCCTTCTTCAACGGCAGCGCGGGTGGCGTTGAGGGCGTCCTCTACGCGGTCCTTCTTCTCTTTCATCTCGACCTCGCTGGCTGCGCCGACATAGAGCACTGCAACACCGCCGGCGAGCTTGCCCAGTCGCTCCTGGAACTTCTCGCGGTCGTAGTCGCTCTTGGTGTTCTCTATCTGGGTGCGGATCTGCGCGGTGCGCTGTGCAACGGCTGCCTTGTCGCCGGCGCCGTCTACGATAGTGGTGGTGTCCTTGTCGATGGATACTTTCTCTGCCTGGCCCAGCATATCAACGGTGGCGTTCTCGAAGGTAACGCCCCTCTCCTCGCTGATGACCTGGCCGCCGGTGAGGATTGCGATATCCTGCAGCATCTCTTTGCGACGGTCGCCAAAGCCAGGAGCCTTGACTGCAGCCACCTTCAGGGTGCCACGCAGCTTGTTGACTACCAGCGTAGTGAGTGCCTCGCCGTCGACATCCTCTGCAATGATGAGCAGTGCGCGGCCTTCGCGGGCAACGGGCTCGAGAAGCGGCATCAGGTCCTTCATTGCGGAGATCTTCTTGTCGGTGATAAGGATGTAGGGGTTCTCCAGAACGGCCTCCATCTTGTCGGGGTTGGTCATAAAGTAGGCGGAGATGTAACCGCGGTCGAACTGCATACCTTCAACGACCTTGACTTCTGTCTCGGTGCCCTTGCCCTCTTCTACGGTGATTACGCCGTCCTTCTTGACCTTGCTCATAGCCTCGGCAATCAGTTTGCCGATATATTCGTCGTTATTTGCCGAAATTGATGCGACCTGCTCAATCTTGTTGTAGTCGTCGCCGACAGCCTGGCTCTGCTCGTGCAGATTCTTGACAACCTCTGCAACGGCCTTGTCGATACCGCGCTTGAGGTCCATCGGATTGGCGCCTGCGGTAACGTTCTTGAGACCTACGTTGATGATGGCCTGTGCCAGCACGGTTGCGGTGGTGGTACCGTCACCGGCCTGGTCGTTGGTCTTGCTGGCCACCTGCTTGACCATCTGCGCGCCCATATTCTGGAAGCGGTCTTCCAGTTCGATTTCCTTGGCAACGGTAACGCCGTCCTTGGTCACCTGCGGTGCGCCGAATTTCTTGTCGATAATCACGTTGCGGCCTTTGGGACCCAGGGTCACCTTGACTGCATCTGCCAGCGCGTCAGCGCCTTCTTTCATAAGGTTGCGCGCATCAATGTTGAATTTGATATCTTTTGCCATAATGATTTCTGTTTAAAGGATTATTCGATAACGGCGATGACGTCGCTCTGACGCATTATGAGGTAGTCTTTGCCCTCGAAAGAAACTTCGGTGCCGGAATACTTGCCGTACATTACCTTGTCACCTACCTTGAGTTCCATAGGTTCGTCAGTTTTTCCTTTGCCGACGGCGACTATGACACCCTGCTGGGGTTTTTCCTTTGCCGAATCGGGGATAAAGAGACCGCTCGCGGTTTTGGTCTCGGCCTCTTGAGCCTCTACCAACACTCTGTCTGCTAATGGTTTAATCATGATTGTATAGTTTTTATTTGTTTTTTGATTAGCAATTAATGCGACACTCAATTAGACAAATTGAGTGCCAGCACATTAAGTATGACAAATTGTCATTACCGGGATTACCGGGCCATTGCGGCCTCGACCTCCTCTACTGTAATCGGGAGGCGCTTCTGCCCCAGACGGCGGCAGCCGCTTTCCGTGATGAGGATGTCGTCTTCCAGTCTTATACCGCCAAAGTCGTAATAGCTTTCAAGCGCGGCGTAGTTGATGAAGTCGGAGAAGCGGTCCTCTGCCTTCCACTGCTCTATCAGGGCCGGGATAAAGTAGATACCGGGTTCGTCGGTGATTACGTGGCCGGGGACCAGTTTGCGCGCCATACGCAGCGAGCCGAGGCCCAACTGACGGATTCGCTCCTGTCCGGGGTCGTAGCCTACGTAATCCTCTCCCAGATTCTCCATATCGTGCACATCCAGGCCCATATTGTGGCCCAGTCCGTGAGGCATGAACATACCCTGGACGCCCAGAGCCAGCGCTTCGTCTATATCGCCTTTCACCAGTCCGACATTTTTGAGTCCCTGCAGCATCAGACGGCAGGCGGCCAGATGAACCTCGCGGTAAGTGATGCCTGGACGGGCCATCTCCGCCGCAAAGCTGTTGGCGGTGGAAACAATTGTGTAGATGTCCTTCTGACGGCTGTCAAATTTGCCGCCGACGGGCAGCGTGCGGGTAAAATCGCTGCAATAATGGCTGGCAATCTCGGCGCCGGCGTCAATCACGCACAGTTTGCCGACAGTCAGGGGCTTGTCGTGCATATGGTTGTGCAGCGTCTCGCCGTGCTGCGAGAGAATTGTCGGGAAGGATGTCATATAGCCGCCGCTTATAACGACGCCCTCCATAGCCCCCACCAGCTCCTGCTCCAGCATTCCGGGCTGCATCAGCGTCATCGCGGTGTAGTGCATCGCGTAGCCCAGGTCGCAGGCGCGGTCGATCTCTTCTATCTCGCAAGGCTCCTTTATAAGCCTCTGTGCCACAATGGCTTTGATGAACTCTTCGCTTTTGCCGTCATTAACTTCGGCTGGCTTGCATCCCAGGATGTCGGCCATCAGAATCAGGTTGTCGGCGCGATACTGAGGTAGGCAGTGCAGCTTGCGGCCCTTGGCCAGCGCCTCTGCCAGGAAGGTTGACAGCCGTGCAAAGGGATAGGTCTTCCCTACCCCGACCTCGGCCGCCTGGTCGGCAATGCTCTTCTGCGGACCCATCCATATGATGTCGTCTATATCGACGTCGTCGCCGAAAATCATCTCGCCGCCGCAGTCGATGTCGATCACCGCCGCAAGGCCCGGCTTGTCCAGCCCGAAATAATAAAGGAAGGTGCTGTCCTGCCGGAAAATATAGGTGTTGTCGGGATAATTCGAAGGGGATTCGTTGTTGCCCAAAAAGACAAGAATGCCGCCGCTGACGCTTGCTGCCAGCTTTTTCCGGCGGCTGATATAGGTTTCTTTGGTGAACATGCTCAGTTAGGTAAAAATGTTCCCAAAATTAGTAAATTTGTTGCAGAATAAACGTTTGACAAACGCTTAAAAACGTCTATACACGATTATGAAAAGATTTATAGCCCTTGCGGCGATGTTTTTTACCCTTCTGGCATCGGGCCAGACCCTGACCCCGGAGATCATCAAGCAAGTGCAGCAGAGTTTTGACCGCGACGCGGCGTCGACGTCGGCGATACAGAATATCCTAACCACCACCGCCGATATCAAAGGCGCCTCGCTCAACCACTCCAACGAGGGGGCCGTGGACCATCTTTTCAAGTATAAGGCGCCGGTGAGCGGCATCACCGACCAACAGCGCAGCGGCCGGTGCTGGCTGTTCACCTCCACCAACCAGATCCGTCCGCTGGTGATGAAGAAATACAACCTGTCGGAGTTCAAATTCTCCAACAACTACTGCTATTTCTGGGATATTTTCGAGAAGGCTAACTTGTTCCTGGAGAATGTGATAGCTACCGCAGACCGCGATTTTGCCGACCGCGCCGTAGTGACCTATTTCAAGGCACCGGTGGCCGACGGCGGCGTGTGGAATCTATTCTATAATATCGTGGAGAAGTACGGAATAGTGCCGGAGGGCGTAATGCCCGAGACGGCCAACAGCAATAATACCGGCCAGATGCTGAGCATTATTTCCGAACGGTTGCGCAAGGCGGGCTACGAGATCCGCGAGGCGGCAGCCTCCCCAGCCAAGGGCAAGAAGGCGCTGGCCCAGCGTGCCGACAATGTCTTCGCCCTTAAAATGGCGGCCCTGAAGGACGTATACCGCGTTCTGGCGCTCTGCCTTGGCGAGCCGCCGGCAGAATTCACCTGGCGCTATCAGACCAAGGACGGCAAGATAGAGAGCCTCTCCACCACCCCGCTGGAGTTCTGGAAGGCTGTCCGGCCTGCAAATTTTGGTGCCGACAGCTACGTGATGATAATGAACGACCCCACGCGCGAATATTACAAGCGCTACGAGATAGAGAATTACCGCAATACCTACGAGGGTTTGAACTGGGTATATGTAAATCTGCCCAACGAGGATATTAAGGCGGCTGCGCTGGCCTCCCTGAAAGACGGCGAGCCGATGTACGCTTCGTGCGACGTAGGCAAGCAGGCAAACCGCGCTACAGGCGTTTTGGACGTGAATAATTACGACTACGGCAAGTTGCTGGGCATCGACCTTAAAATGGACAAAAAGGCCCGTATTTTGACCCGTCAGAGCGGTTCTTCGCACGCTATGCTGCTCATCGCCTGCGATACAGACGAGAACGACGTGCCGACAAAATGGCAGTTTGAGAACAGCTGGGGCCCCACGGCGGGCCACAACGGCTACCTGACCTTCACCGACGAGTGGTTCGACGAGTATATGTTCCGTATCGTCATCAATATCAAATATCTGGATTCCAAGGCTGTTAATGCGTTCCATTCAGAGCCCGTGAAGCTGCCCGTCTGGGATTATATGTTCTAGTATGATTCTCTGTCCTAACGCCAAGATTAACCTCGGTCTGGAAGTCGTGCGGCGCCGTGAAGACGGCTATCACGACATCGAGACTCTATTCGTCCCGGTGCCGTCTCTGCGCGATGTGCTGGAGGTGGTAAAGGCAGACAAGCCAGGCCTTAAGGTCTATGGCCTGGCGTGCGACGTACCTGCTGAGAAAAACCTGTGTTTCAGGGCCTTCCGGTTGATGCAGGAGAGGTTTGGTATCGGCGGTGTAAATATATTTTTATATAAAAATATCCCGATGGGCGCAGGATTGGGTGGCGGTAGTTCAGATGCCGCGTTTACGCTTGTCGCCCTCAATGAAGTTTTTGAGCTCGGGTTGCCGGAAGAAGAATTGGCCGCTATGGCGGCAGAACTCGGCAGCGACTGTCCGTTCTTTATCTACAACCGCCCGATGTTCGCCTCCGGCCGCGGCGAAGTATTGACCCCCTACCCTCTCGATCTTAGCGGGTATCATATTGAGGTTGTTACCCCCGGTATTCACATCTCTACAGCCGAAGCATATGCTGGGGTAGATGCGATTAAATTTCCCGAGAAGCCCGGCGCGCATAGCGAAGAGCAAGTTTGCGAGGCCGAGATTCTTCTTCGCTTTATCGAGGCCAAGCAAAGCTTGCTCGCAGCCAGCGCCGGGCACGCAGAGAATGCTGTCTCTCTGCGAGATAAGCTGAATCTGGACATAAAATCCTGGCGCGAGAATGTAATAAATGACTTCGAAGCCTACGCCTTTGCCAAATATCCCATTCTCGCAGAGATCAAACAGAGCCTCTACGACCGCGGCGCAGTGTACGCTTCAATGACCGGTAGCGGCAGTGCTATCTACGGAATCTTCCCGAATTAAATAGAAAAATATATTTCTATATTTCTATTTTGTTGTATAAATATTTTTATATATATTTGTGCAACTAATTGAGATATAGATATATGGGACAGATTGTATGTTTTGCAAACAACAAAGGTGGCGTTGGTAAAACCACCACCGCAGTGGCCTTAGGCTATGCCTGGGCACGCATTGGAAAGAAAGTTTTGTTCGTCGATTTGGATTCGCAGGCCAACCTAACAGCAATGGTGAGTCCCCTCGCCCTGGAAGATCACGAATCCAGCATAAGAGACGCCTTTTTAGGCAAGAAGCTCAATATAGAACATGCTGCAGATCACGTAGATCTGGTACCTTCTGAGCTCTCGCTCTCCAATTTTGACCGGGATACGGCTGCAATTACCGGCCGAGAATACCTTCTGCTTGACCTCCTTAAGCCCGTCAAGAACAAATACGATTATATAATAATAGATTGTCCGCCGGCCCTGGGCCTCATTACATATAATGCATTGATAGCTTCAGATCACCTTGTAATGGTGGCAACTCCCGATGGCTTGGCCTACCAGGGAATGGTTATGGTGGCAAATCTGTATGCAGATGTCAAGTCAAATCCCCGTCTTAACCCCGATTTGAAGCTTTCCGGTGTTATTATCTCTAAATATGAGCGGAACAAACTCAGTGATATGTATGTGGAAAAGATAAAGGGTGAGATGGGAGATGCTTTCATTGAACCGGTGTTGAGCAAGGCGACAAAGGTAGCTCAGGCAGGGTCATTCAATCAGAATATTTATGATTATGACCCTTCGGGCAAAGTGACAAAACAATATCTTGAGATTTCAAAAGTCCTTGCTAAACGCATCTCTAAACGCTAATTATAGAAAAATATATAAATATTAATATACAAACATATAAAAATATATTTATAGATATGGCAAAGAAATCAGACCCTTTCGAGAAGTTCAAGGAGGCTACCTTGGGATCTTCCGGAACCTTAAGCGGAGCTTTAAGTAATGCTGCTACTCCACGTACTGTCGCAAAGCCGTCAAAAGAAGAGCCGGCGGTTCTGGCCAAAGTCTCCAAAAACGCCAACAGAAGACTTGTCAGTTTCCACATCGACAACGCGATGTTCCTCCGCCTGGGGCAGCTCAAGTTTGAGACTGGCACAAAATATGACGAACTGTACAACGAGGCAGTTGTGGACCTGCTGAAAAAGTACCACAAACTATAAATATATATTTATAGATTTATAGAAAAATATTTTTATAAGTCACGGATAATCAGTCTGTATGAATAAGAAAAGAGCAATTCTGTTATTGCTTGCGATGCTGCTCGGCTGTACTGCTGTTTGGGCGCAGATGCGGCCGGAAGATACGGAGGTCTGGGAGCCGGAGCCGCCGGTTGTGACGCCGGGTCTTCAGGCTACTTCAAGTGCTCCTTCAGATGCGATCGTTCTTTTTGACGGTCGCAACCTCGACGCGTGGACCAACGCCACCGACGGCGGTCCCGCCGGGTGGAAAGTTCACGATGGCGTTGTAACTGTCGTCAAAAAGGAGGGTGATATCCTCAGTAAGGAAACATTCGGCAGTTTCCAGATGCATCTTGAATGGTGCGTGCCGCCAATGGACGATTGTTACACCGACCAGGGGCGTGGCAACAGCGGCGTGTATCTGCAGGGAATGTACGAGTTGCAGATTCTGGACAGTTACAAAAACCGCACGTATGCCAACGGCCAGGCCGGGTCGATCTACAAACAGACGCCGCCGCTGGTTAATGCCATGCGTGCGCCGGGCAACTGGAACAGCTA
>JAFZBQ010000064.1 GCA_017561665.1 Bacteroidales bacterium
AGGCCCATATTTCGTCTACTTTCAACAATGTAATCGTCACACTGACCAACAGTACAGGTCAGGTAATCAGCTGGTCTTCCGCTGGTAAGATGGGCTTCAGGGGTTCCAAGAAGAACACTCCCTACGCAGCTCAGGTAGCAGCACAGGATGCAGCCAAGGTTGCTTATGACCTGGGTCTGCGCAAGGTCAAGGCTTATGTAAAAGGTCCCGGTTCGGGCCGTGAGTCGGCTATCCGCACCGTGCACACAGAGGGTATCGAGGTTACCGAAATCATTGACGTAACACCTCTGCCTCACAATGGTTGCCGTCCTAAAGGTCGTCGTAAAGTTTAATCTTTTAAATCGAATCAGAATATGGCAAGATATACAGGGCCCAAGACCAAAATCGCCCGTAAATTTGGTGAGCCGATCTACGGACCGGACAAATATCTGGACAAGAAGAACTATCCTCCGGGACAGCACGGATTGGCCAAGAAACGTAAAAAAACTTCTGAGTACGGCATCCAGCTGGCAGAGAAGCAGAAAGTTAAATATACCTATGGTCTTCTGGAGCGTCAGTTCAGCTCTATGTACGACAAGGCAGCCAGAATGAAAGGACGTACAGGTGAGAACCTGATCATGCTCCTCGAGAGCCGTATCGACAATCTGGTTTACCGCATGGGTATCGCCCCCACCAGGGCAGCCGCACGCCAGCTCGTCAGCCACTGCCATATCACCCGCAACGGTGAGGTTTGCAGCATTCCGTCCACCATCATCCGCCCCGGCGACATCGTTGGTGTACGCGAGCGTTCCAAGAGCCTGGAAGTTATCCAGGACAGCCTCGCCCACGGTACCGGCAAGTACTCATGGATCGAGTGGGATGCTGACAAGTGCGCAGGCAAGTTCCTGAACATTCCTGAGCGCAGCGAGATCCCCGAGACCATCAACGAGCAGCTTATCGTCGAGTTGTATTCAAAGTAGCAGCGTGAAGACGCACTAACACCAAATAAACCAATTTTTGTATGGCAATATTAGCATTCCAAAAACCTGACAAGGTGATAATGCTGGACGCTACCGATACCTTCGGCCGCTTCGAGTTCCGCCCTTTGGAGCCCGGTTATGCGACCACCGTAGGTAACGCGCTTCGCCGCATTTTGCTCTCTTCCCTGGAGGGTTTTGCCATCACTTCTATCCGCATCGAGGGCGTCAAGCACGAGTTTGACACCATCCCCGGCGTGGTAGAGAATGTGGTAGACATCATCCTCAACCTCAAGCAGATTCGTCTTAAAAGAATGATAGAGACAGAGGAGGGCGAAAGTGCGACAGTGACTGTTAGTGGCAAGACCGAATTCACTGCTTCTGACTTGGCAAAGAGTCTCTCCAATTTCTCGGTGCTCAACCCCGACCTGCACATCTGCACGATGGAGCCCAGCGTGAAGATCGTTATGGATTTCACCATCGGAAAGGGCCGCGGTTATGTTCCCGCCGACGAAAACAAGGATGACAAAGCGCCGATAGGTACAATCGCAATTGACTCTATCTACACTCCCATCAAGAATGTGAACTATCGCAGGGAAGACTGCCGCGTAGAGCAGAAGACCGACTATGAGTCCCTGATACTTGAGATCACCACCGACGGGTCCATTTCTCCCAAGGATGCCCTCAAGGAGGCCGCAAAGATCCTCATCTATCACTTCATGCTCTTCTCCGACGACAAGATCACCCTCGAAGAGAACATCGCTCCCGAGAGCAAGAATCTTGACGAAGAGTCGCTGCGCACCCGCCACCATCTTATGACCAAACTTCAGGATCTGGAGATAAGCGTCCGCGCCCTCAACTGCCTCAAGGCCGTTGACATCGAGACCATCGCCGACCTGGTTTCCCATAAGAAGGAAGAGCTGATGAAGCTGCGCAACTTTGGCAAGAAGTCTCTCACCGAGGTAGTGTTCCTGGTAGAGAACAAGCTCAAGCTCAGCTTCGGCATGGACATTTCTAAGTACAACATTGATAAAAAAGAAATCTAAGAGGATATGAGACACAATAGGTCAATAAACCATCTGGGACGCAAGAGCGGTCACCGCAAAGCTATGCTCGCCAACATGGCCTGCTCTCTGATCATGCACAAGCAGATTGAGACCACCCTGGCAAAGGCAAAAGCTCTCAGGATGTATGTCGAGCCCCTGATTACCAAATCAAAGGACGACTCTACACACTCCCGCCGTACCGTTTTCAGCTACCTGAAGCAGAAAGAGGCCGTTACCGAGCTGTTCCGCACCGTTGCTCCCAAGATTGCCGATCGTCCCGGCGGATACACCCGCATCGTGAAGACCGGTTTCCGCGAGGGTGATGCAGCCGACATGGCTATCATCGAGCTGGTTGACTTCAACGAGGCAGCTCTCGCAGCTACCGCCAAGGAGACCAAGAAGGCCGCTACCCGCCGCAGCCGCAAGAAAGCCGACGCTCCCAAGGCAGAGGCCCCCAAGGCTGAAGCCAAGGCAGAAGAGGCTCCCGCAGCAGAACCTGCAGCAGAAGAGCCCAAGGCAGAGTAATCCGGCTCCCCAATCCGGACAAAGCGCAACGCACCCCCGATTTCGGGAGTGCGTTGTGTTTTTTTGTTTTGCCGATGCGGCAAAAATGCGTACCTTGCATTTATTAATCGGTAAAAGCAATGAAAAAGACAGTTCTGACGGTTTTCTGCCTGCTGGCGGTTTTGTTTGGCGCAAAAGCGCAGGATATAGACGACCGCGCTCAGTATAAACTCAATATCGCCACGGATCTCTGGTACAACTCTGCGAATGCGGCTGGCCTGGCATATAGCAACATGGCCGCCTGGCGCAACGTCTGGCTCGATTATGATCTTGCAAAAGGTAAATTTACCGATGCGTGGGGCGCCCGCTCGCAGTCATCCTTGTCGCTGGCCGGGGATATGCTGATGGATATAGAGGGATTCAAGGTTGCGGCGAATCTTTCGCTGGAAAGGAACCGTCTTTCAAAGAGCCGTTACAATAACTCCCTGTATGAGTTAAGTTGGGATATGCCCTATTTCGTGGCTTTGAATTCTGATGAACTGATTGGATGGAAGCAGTCGCACGCCGTTATTGACGTAAGTGCAGCTACGCCGCTTATGTTTGACGATATGCTCTCATTTGGCGTGAACCTGAAGATGGATATGAAAGGTGCGTCCAAAAACGCCTCGCCGAATTGCCGCTATCGCGGTCTCTCGCTGGAGATAATGCCCTCTGCGACGTTTGCAATTGATGAGGCTAACATAGTGGGCCTCAGCGCAGGCTACAAGTTGAGGCCGTCGCGCAGCGTGGTTGGCACAGAGGAGGAGGCAAGTACTGTTGTGTTGCTCAAAGGTCTAGGCAATTATGATAAACGAGTAGCGGGCGGAACGATGGGGATAGCTCCCATAGAATATTCGTCCGGGGCTTTTGCAATTGCCATGGATTACAAACGTGCCGGCTACTCATCTGACTGGCTGTTCGAACTGACATTTGACAAGTGCGGCACATCTGTATCAGAGGACGAGAGCAAGATAGGCCAAGTGGATAAATTCCTGACAGGCCTTTCTGCAAAGGGACTCTTTGGCGAGAGCCGCAGCAGAATTCTCTCTTTCTCGCTTCTTCACAACCTTAACTACTGGCTCGAAGGGGCCAATGCCACCACCAAGGCGAATAATAACCAGTTGGATGCGAACCTGGATTACACTGCTTATACAGGAGTGGACGATGGCGGCAGTTTCGACTGGATGTTTGGCCTCGGCGCCGACATGCATCTGCTCAGTTATAAGCGATATGTGCCAGACGCCTCTTTCAAGGTGGTTAATGTACTGCCCTACGCAGCTTTAGGCAAGAATTTGCTCCTTACAAAAGAACAGTCGCTGCTGGCAAGCCTCAAATTGGGATACAACTTCGCTGCAGGCTCTAAGTATAAATACGGGGGAGAGACTGTCGGCAACCAGATTGTAGGGTATATGTACGACGACGAAATAGACTATCTGGGCAGCTACTACCTTCGCACGACTTTCTCTGCCGATTATACATACCGGTTGAATACGATGCTGGCTCCCTATGCATCGCTGGGCATAGGCCTGCTGACGCCGATGAGCAGCGCCGGTTCCAGATTTATTATGTCACTTAAGGTAGGTGTGCTGTTCTAGGCTTTAGAACAAACCGTTGAGCTGTGCGTCGATAAGGTCGCATACAGCGCTCAAATCGGACGGATTCTCTTCAAAATCGTACTTGTCCACATCCAGGATAAGCAGTTTGCCGTCGGTATAATTCGCTATCCACTTCTCGTAGCGTTCGTGCAGACCCTTGAGGTAGTCTATGCGTATGCTGCTTTCGTATTCGCGGCCCCTCTTCTGAATCTTGGCCACGGTGTTGGGAATTGAACTGCGCAGGTAAATCAGCAGATCAGGAGCCTTTACCAGAGATATCATCAGGCTGAAGAGGTCACGGTAGTTTTCAAAGTCGCGGCTGGACATCAGTCCCATATCGTGCAGGTTGGGGGCGAAGATGTTGGCATCCTCGTAAATTGTGCGGTCCTGCACAATGACCTCGCTGCTGCGGCTGATTTCCACTACGTCGCGGAATCGCTTGTTCAGGAAATAAATCTGGAGGTTGAACGACCAGCGCTCCATATCCTCGTAGAAGTCAGCCAGATAGGGGTTGTGGTCCACGGGTTCGAAACGCGGCGTCCATTTGTAGTGTTCGCAGAGCAGACGGGTCAGTGTGGTTTTTCCGCTGCCGATATTTCCCGCAATTGCAATATGCATAGTTCTTCCGGATTTTAGTGGTTCTTACAAATTTAGCAAAAGAGTTTTGTAAATTTGCACTATGCTCAAAGTTTTTTACTTCAACCCGCTAAGGGAATGTACTTACGTCATTGGTAACGACGTCGGCGAGTGTGTAATTATCGACCCCGGCGCCATCAATGCAAACGAGCAGGAGCGCATGGCCTCCTTTATAGAGGCCGAAGGGCTGCAGGTGAAGGCCATCCTGCTGACGCACGGCCATTTTGACCACGTTTTCGGCCTGAAAGACGCCGCATCGCGCTATCCGGTGCCTGTGTATATGCACAGCAAGGATCAGTCGGTTTATGAGGGTTCTGCTGCCTTTGCCCAGATGATAGGGTTGCCTTACGACGGATACGAAGGGCCGATTGGCGACATAATGACCTGTGCCGACTCGCTGCCGGAAGGGCTGAAGTTCGAAATAATTGAGACTCCGGGCCACACGCAGGGCTGCGTGTGCCTGTACCTGCCGGAGAAAGAACTGATGTTCTGCGGCGACACCATATTCCGCGGTGCCGTGGGCCGTACCGACCATCCCGGCGGCGATCACTGGCAGATGATAGAGAGCATCAAGCGATGCATAGTCCCGCTGCCGCCGCAGACGCGGCTGCTGCCCGGCCACGGCTACGAGACGACTATAGGAGAAGAGATAGATACTAACCCATTTTTATGTATGTTTGAGCCCGAAGGGCGATAGAAAGTCCCTTCCCCGGGGGAAGGGATTTAGGGATGGGGTAGCGTTATAGAAGAAAGTGCGGAAGGAAAGTTTCGCAAGATTTCCTTCCGGTTTAAGAAAAACAACAGATAGCCTTGCGAAACTTTTGCGATGGACCACATAGAGATCATAGGCGCCCGTTCTCACAATCTCAAGAACATCTCGCTGGACATACCGCGCGACAAGCTGGTGGTGGTGACAGGCGTGAGCGGCAGTGGCAAGAGTTCGCTCGCCTTCGACACCATCTACGCCGAGGGGCAGCGACGCTATGTGGATACCCTCAACACCTATGCCCGGCAGTTTATGGGGATGCTGGAGCGGCCCGACGTGGATGACATCCGCGGCCTGAGCCCCATCCTGGCCATAGAACAGAAGACTACCGGCCGCAATCCCCGCTCTACCATCGGTACTGTGACTGAAATCTACGATTTCTTCCGTCTGCTGTATGCCCGCGCCTCGCAAGCCTTCTCGCCCGCGACCGGCAAGGAGATGGTGCGCTACACCGACGCGACGATTGTGGATATGATTCAGCAGGAATATCACGGAAAGAAGATATTGCTGCTCTCGCCGCTGGTGTCTGGTCGCAAGGGCCATTATAAAGAGCTTTTCGAGCGCCTTGTAAAGCGCGGTTATTCCCAGGTGCTGGTAGACGACCAGCTACGCGATCTGGCCGGAATAGAGCCTCTGGACCGCTACAAGACGCACTTCATATATCTGGTGGTGGACAAGCTGCTGCCGGACGACGATTCCCGCAGCCGCGTGACATCTTCTGTAATGACGGCGCTCGGGCAGGGCAAGGGGAGCATCGCCATAATGGGATACGGCGGCGGTCCGCTCCGTTTCCTGAGCAAGAACTACGTCTGTCCCGATACCGGGATGTCGTTCAATGTTCCCGCGCCTCACACCTTCTCTTTCAATTCTCCGCAAGGGGCGTGTCCGCACTGCGGCGGTCTGGGCAAGGTGGTTTCCATGGACCAGAGCAAGATTATCCCCGACGACCGCAAGTCGATAATGGCGGGCGGCATAGCCCCGCTGGGCGTCTACCGCAAGAACACGGTGTTCGAGGTGGTGGATGCGATTGCCAAGAAATACGGATTCTCCCTGAATGACCCGATTTGCGACATTCCGGAGGAGGCGCTCAGCGTGCTGCTCTACGGCTCTGAAGAACTTTTCAGGGTGGGGATCGGCTCGGAGCAGCAGATGGTCTCTTTCGAAGGGGTAATTGCCCGCACTATGACCACCGGCGACGAAAGCGATGATGTCCTGGCCCGCAAGGAGCGTTTCCTGGAAGAGAAAGTCTGCCCGGTGTGCGGCGGCGCCCGCCTCAAGAAAGAGTCGCTCTGCTTCAAGATAGACGGCAAGAACATAGCAGAAGTGGCGGCGATGGATATCGACGACCTTTACGAATGGGTCAAGGTGTTGCCGTCGCGGCTCTCCGAAAGGCAGAACCTGATAGCATCGGCCCTGCTGAAGGAAATTACCGACAGGGTAGGGTTCCTGGTTGAGGTCGGGCTGGGCTATCTATCATTGGACCGTCCCACGGCTACTTTGTCCGGCGGAG
>JAFZBQ010000065.1 GCA_017561665.1 Bacteroidales bacterium
ATAGCCATAGCCATAGCCGTAACCATGTTTTCCGGTAGACTCTACTCCGTTGAGGATGAGTGCCATACGTTTGTACTTACCCTCTTTGTAGAGATTCTCTATCATCGGCAGGTTGCGCTTGTCAAACAGGCGGGCGCGGATTACGAATACGGTGATGTCGGCCACGCTGGATACGATGGCGGTATCGGCCACTACATCTACGGGCGGGCAGTCTATGAACATATAGTCAAAGTTGCCGCGAAGCTCGTCTATCATTTTTTTGAAGCGCTCGGAAACCAGCATCTCGGCCGGGTTTGGAGGCAAAGTGCCGACGCTTATGAGAGAAAGATTCTCATCTATCGGCTGGATGTATTCCGTGATGGAGTCGGTCTTGCTGTTAAGGTATGCAGCCACGCCGCGCTGGTTCTTGCCAAGGGCTTTACTCAGGGAAGCCTTGCGCAAGTCAAGGTCAAGTATCAATGTCCTGGCGCCCTTGAGGGCCATGGATGCGGCCATATTCAGGATGCTGAAGGTCTTACCGGCGTTAGGGTTGAAAGAGGTGACCATAATCACCTTGCAGCCTTCGCCGTGACCGGCCATCAGGTCCAGGTTGGTACGCAGAACACGGAATGCCTCGTTTATGGTGTCACGCTTGCCGTTCTCTACAAGGATGTTGCAGTATTTGTTGTCGAAGCGGTTCTGACGGGCACGCTGGAATACGTTGCCTTTGACGCCCAGCTGGGGAATCTCGGCCAGGAAAGGCACGGAGAGGCGCTGGATGTCACCACGGTTCTTGACGGTAGTGTCGAGCAGACGCTTGATGTAGAAGATTGCGAACGGTATTGCAAGGCCCAGCAGCAGCGCTGCCAGAAGCACCTTTGCGCGACCCGGAGCGATGGGGCTGTTGCTGCCCGTAGGAGCCATGATCAGACGGGTGTTCTCTACATTGACCAGAGTCTGAAGCTGATTCTCTTCGCGTTTCTGGAGCAGGAAGATGTAAAGCTCTTCCTTAACCTTCTGCTGACGCTGCTTACTCTGCAGGTCAAGAGCCTGTCCGGATGTTGCGGAGATGCGGTTAAGAACTTGCTGCTCCTGGCTGGCGGCTTTGTTGGCCTGCAGCTGCAGGGTGCTGATAAGGTTGTCCACAGAGCGGATGATCGTGCTCTTGAGCTGATCCAGGGATGAGTTCAAGTCAACGATTATGGGGTTGCTGTCGGTGGTGTTGGTCAGAAGTCGGTCGCGCTTGAGCAGCAGGTCGTTGTATTCATTGATCTGCCCCTCGACGTTGGGGTTCTGGATGCCGACGTTGGCGGGTATCAGGGAACGGCTGTGGGCCGGATCGGAGAGATACTCGCGGATGTATTTGGCAACCGACAGCTGGTTGTTGATCTCGAAGCTCCTTGTTGCATACTGAGTGGACTCGCCCAGGTATGTGTTGGTAACGGCCGGTGCATCGGGCAGGCGGTTGGTCTGGCGGAATTCCTTGATGTTGCTCTCGATGCCGCCCAGCTCCTCTTCTATGACAGCCAGACGTTCGTCTATGAACTTGCTGGTGTTGGTCGCCGATTTATTCTTGTTGGTGATCCAGTTCTCGTTGTAGATATCGAGCAGGGTGCTAAGGATATTGCTGGCGCGGGAAGCGAACCTGTCTTTCTGGGTCAGCACTATAACGGAGGACATCTTGTTGGAGAGCGCCGCCGTAAGACTCCTGCAATAAGCCTTGGCACGGGCGCCCGAGTTGCGCCAGCTCACTACGATATCCCTGTTGAAGTTGCCCAGGCGCTCGGTGGGAACAAGCACGATGCGGCCCACCGGAGAATCGATGGTGTCGGCAAAGGCTCCCTTGACAGTGGCACCATCTACGGGCAGTCCGTTGACTACGAAGTCGGTCAGTTGGAAGCCGTCGCCCGCCTTGTGCGCCTTGAAATCAAAGCCCGATGCGGTATTGTCGCCGGCCAGCACCAGTTCAAAGGGGGTCGATGTGTAGAGTTCACGCTTGCGGAGGGGTTGAATCTCTACATAACTTGCCTCGAGGCCGAGGCGTTCCACTACCTGGCGCATAAGGTCGGGGCTGGTAAAGGCCTCCATCTCGTTGTAAACGGCATCGCCGTTGGTACGGAAGCCGGTGGTCCTGGTGAACTTGGTGAGGTCACGCATCGCCATCTCCTGGCTGGTTTCGTCCAGGATTATCTTCTCCGTCCTGCTGAATGTGTTCGGAGTCCTGTAGAGATAGAACAACGCCAACAGGAGGCACAGAATGACGGATAGCAGATACCACCACTTGTTGCTCCATATCATTTCCCAGATATCGGCAAGTTTGAGGCTCTGCTCTTCTTCTTGATTCTTTGTGTTTTCGATGTATTCTGCCATAATATTCAAATTTTTACTTTCTGAGTGTCAAAGTAAGGATAAGGTTGGCGACCGTAATTGCCACGCTGGAAAGGCTGATCCAGAAAGAACCCGACTTGAAATAGTTCTCGTTGATGGTACTCTGGCCGGCACGGACGCTGTTGGGATAGACATACACGACATCGTTCTGCTGCAGATAGTATGCGGGAGAATCGAAGATTTCGCTGTCGCGAAGGTCCACCTTATAGATGTCGCGCTTGCCGTTTTTCTCACGGATCACGGTGACATTGTCGCGACGGCCGTAGATGGTGAGGTCACGGGCGAGCGAAAGGGCGCCGAAGAGGGTGATCTTGTCGCCGGTAACGTTGTATGTGCCGGGACTGTTGACCTCGCCCATCACGGAGATCTTGAAGTTCATGAATTCCACTGTAACGATGGGATCCAGTACGATTCCTGCGTCGATAATCTTTTTACGGATTGTTTCCTGAAGCTGCCAGCGGGTGAGGCCGGCTGCGTGGATTGTGCCAAGTACAGGGAAATCGAGGTTACCAGAGTTGTCAACCGAGTAGCCGAGCAAGCGCTGATATCCAGTGCTGGTCTGGGTTAATTCACTACCAGCCTGATAGGAGGCTACGGGTTTGTTGAGCGGTGCTGCCAATTCCGGGTTACGGCTGCTGACCACGATGCTCAGCTGGTCCTGAGGCTGGATAAGGATACCCTGGTTCTCTTTCATATCCAGGGTGGTTTCTGAACCGATGTCCTGCAGATAGTCGATCTGTTGGTAGGTCTTGGGGCTGCAGCCCGCAATGACAAGGATGGCCGCAATGGCCAGGATTTGTTTTAGTTTCATTGTTATTTTGTTATTGTATTTTGTTTCTGTCAATTTGATACAATACTCTGACTCCTCTCTTGCCGCTACTTTTTCGGCAGAAAGGAAGCCAAAGTCAGCTGCAACGCGCGCCCCTATCCAAGGGCCATGCCGTAGCTGTATATTATATCTCCTGCGCACATCTGTGCGCCGTATTTCTCATCTACCGGCTCCAACAGCCGGGGGTCTATATGGACGGTGGCCACTGCCACGACGCCGGTTACGGTTATCACCAGGCGGCGGTCCTTCTTGATGCGGCGGACGCGCCCCACCAGCCCTTCGAATGGACCGGCGGTGACACGCACCAGCTGCCCAGTGTGGTACTTGGGGTCGTCGGGGCCCAGAATCTCGTATTTGTCGGGCGAGGCACTGGTGACCAGCATAAACACCGCCATCTCCTGCTCGTCTATAGGAGCCGGCACAAGGCGCTCGTAGGTCTCTTCGCTGTAAAGGCGACGTCGCTTTTCCGTATGCTTGTATACAGTGAAACTGCTGCTGAACGATGCATCGGCGTGCCATGCATCGAGCTGATGCTCACAGCAATGGACAAAAATGAGGGACTGGACGTAAGGCTTGCCATCCGGTTGGACGGGATAATAGTATTCAATACCGGCACGGGCCAAGTCGGCCTTCAACTCTAAAACCTTTCTAGAGAAGACCTTAAGGGCATACCAGTGGATATCCTTACTCATGTATCTCCCGTCGTTTAAAATTAAAAATATTAAGCCGTCAAATTTACGAATAATTCGGATAAAAATCAATAATAAAAAGGGTGACTCACACATGTGAATCACCCTTTTAAGTGAATATGTAAGACGCTGTTTTACTTGGTCACGCAAACGCTCACGCGGTTTTCTACCTGAACAGGTGATACGCGGACGGTGTCACCGTAGAAGGCGGTGGTGATGCGGGACTCATCGATACCGGCATCAATGAGGGCCTTGGCAACGCGCTCTGCACGTCTCTCGCTCAAGCCCATATTGTGCTTGGGATTACCGGTCTCCTTGTCTGCATAACCGCTGATGGATACAACAGCCTCCGGATACTTCTTCATCACCTCGATCAGCTGGTCTACCTTAGGCTGTTCGGACTTCCTGATGAAGGTCTTGTCCAGATCGAAGTAGATATTCACTTCGAATGCGCGTTCAGCGGCACGTGCCTCTGCGGCAGCCTTCTCTGCAGCGAGACGCTCTGCCTCTGCCTGCTCTGCGGCAAGACGCTCAGCCTCTGCCTGCTCTGCAGCCAGACGCTCTGCCTCACGACGTGCAGCCTCTTCTGCAGCCAGGCGTGCAGCCTCTGCGGCAGCAAGAGCCTCTGCGCAAGCGTGACGGGCGGCATTGCGTTTCTTGACAGCACCGAAGTTGAACTTGAGGCCGATGAGGGCGGCTACATTGTCGTCCCAACGGAAAGGCTTCTTGATATGGAGAACCTCGCCACCATAGAACTCACCGTCGTCACCGTGATATTCAGTACCCCAGTCATTGCCCTTGTCAAGCTCTGTAAGGGTGTTGAACTTGTTGTGCATACCGTTGTCCTGGAGTTCCAGGGTAAGGTCAACAAGCTCGCTGAGACGAATGTCCAGACCGCCACCCAGGCGTACTACAGGGCCAAAGAAAGCGGGTTTGTCATTTACTGCAAGGCGATAAAAGGCACCTGCACCAACAAAGATGTAAGGATTCAGGAGGCGCTTCGCATTTTGACGGAAAATATTGCAAATGTCAAATGTTGCGTCCAACACAAGCTGCCCATAACCATAACGGTTGATGGTCCAGTGATCTGCACTGGGGTAGTTGCCGAAAGGTCCGCTGAGCGAACCGCGCAGGCCGAACACAGGCGTAAAGTCATAACCTACGTTAAGCGAAACATTGGGAACATTGAGGTGTTTCAGTTTGTCCCAAGCGGCATAAGCCCACTCGTTGGATGTGGTGTAGAGAACGCCTCCCTGGATACCGAAATACCATCCGGGATAGAAAGCTTTCTTGAAGCACTCATCGCAGCACTGCTCTTCAAAGCACTGGACGTCACTGTAACACTGAACGTCCTTGCAGCACTGTTTGTCCTTGGTTTCCTGAGCGCTAACGGCAAAGGATGCCAGCAGCGCAACAACAAGAATTGAAAGTAATCTCTTCATAATATAGTATTTAACAATTTCCTTATGAACGCAAATATACTATTATTTCTGAAATATACCTAAAAATTATTACATTTGCGCTATGGAAAGCAGTCTTAGAACATATCGGGTGGCAGATTTCTTCTTTACTGTAGAGGATTTGCCCTTCGCCCCTGACAATTTGCAACCGTTTCTTGTGCCTGATTGTGACGGAGAAAAGATTTTTTCCCTGCGCATCGTAAAGGAACTGCCGCAATGCGATTGCGATTTGATTTACAGGACATCAGAAGAGCCTGGATTCCCCGTCATCTCCTTATTCCAACTCACAAGCGGTGACTACTTTTTTGAGGTCCAGCCGCTACCCGGCAAACCTGTAGCCGGCAGAATGGCTGTGGACAAGGATTTCAAGACTGCAAAGATGGTACTGTGCGGAACCAGCGACCGCTATGCCCTGAACTCCTGCCTGATGCTGCTCTTTACATTCTCCTCAGCCTCAAAAGGGGCTCTGGAGATGCATTCGTCGGTGGTCACCTACGACGGGCGCGGATTTATGTTCCTGGGCAAGAGCGGGACCGGCAAAAGCACCCACAGCCAACTGTGGATGCGCAACTTTCCCGGCACCGAACTTCTTAACGACGACAACCCCATCGTGCGGCTTCTTCCTGACGGAACCGTCCGTGTATACGGCAGTCCCTGGAGCGGTAAGACGCCCTGCTACAAGCAAAAGAACGCCCCGGTGGGCGCCATAGTCAGCCTGAAGCAGGCTCCATACAACAAAATAACAAAACTGGCCGTAATCAATGGGTACGCCTGCCTTATGGAGTCGGCATCCTCTTTCCGTCCCTTTAAACATCTTGCAGACGGATGGCACCGGACAATGGAGGGCATCTGTGCCGCAGTTCCTTTTTATAGATTGGAATGCCTCCCGGACGACGATGCCGCCCTGCTTTGCAACAAGACAGTGAATGGAAAACAGAACCCTGCCTAACGAAATCCTTCTCGAAGAGGTTGGAGCGCTGCTCAACGAGGGCCGCGAGGTCTCCTTTACCCCGAAAGGGACCAGCATGCTCCCCTTTATCAGAGGCGGCAGGGACAGCGTGACTCTCAAAAAACTTGACAAGGTGGAAGTAGGCGATATCGTATTGGTTCGGTTGCCCGACCAGCGTTATGTGCTCCACCGAGTGATAGTGAATAACAGTGGCGATTTGGTGATTATGGGCGACGGCAACATCGTCGGCACTGAATCCTGCACTGAGAAAGATGTGATGGGTACCGCCGTACTTATCAACAGCCGCAAGCCGTCCAAAGGCTGCCTCTGGCGCTGGCTCAAACCAATAAGACGTTATTTATTAGGAATATATAGACGATTAATATGAAGATAAAAGAAGGTTTTACCCTCCGCCCTCTCTGCGGAGAACACATCGTAGTTGGAGAAGGCCTCTCCCAAGTGAACTTTAACAAGATGCTGTCCATGAATGATTCAGCGGCATATCTGTGGGAGAACGTCCAGGGCAAGGAATTCACTCTGGATGACCTGGTGACACTGCTTGCAGACCGCTACGAAGTCTCGGCCGACCAGGCGATGGACGATGTTAAACAAATGATTGCCATATGGCAAGAACACGGGATACTGGAATAAGCCCCGTACAGAAAGAGTATCTGGACATTCTCCGCTCCGCCATCTGGGGCGAGAAGCCTTCGCATATCCCGGAAGATGTCGAGGGTGTGCTGGAAATTGCCAATCTGCAAAAAACCAGACCGCTGGTCCTGGATGCATTGCAGAAAGCGGGGTACGAAGTTACCGACCCCCACGACTGGGACGTCATCTACCGGACCACATCGGCACATATTTCAATCGATCGTACCATTGGACAACTGGTATCCTTGTTCCGTGGGAATGGGATCAATCCCGTTCTGCTCAAAGGCCAGGGCATCGCACTGAACTATCCCGAACCGATGCTTCGGGAGTGCGGAGACATCGACATGTATGTCGGTGAAGAAATGTACGACAAGGCCTGCGCATTGATTGATGCCCAGGAGTCGGTGTCAAAATTGGAAGAGGAATCTTTCACAGACAAGCACTATCAGGTCAGGATGAACGGGGTGTATGTTGAGATTCACCGTGCGGCAGAAATCATAAAGGACAAGAAACAGAACGAGTACTACCAGAATCTGTCAAGGACGGGACTAAGCCGCGACCTGATACCTATTACTATTTCGGGACAATCAATTGACACCCCTGCCGACAGTTTCAATGCCTTCTATCTCTTCCATCACTTCGTGATCCACTCCATATTCGGCGGCGTTGGCCTGAGGCAGATATGTGACTGGGTTCTGTTCTTGCACAGCCGTGCCGGGAAGCTGGATTTATCCGTTACCGATAACGCATTGACATTCTTTAAGTTACGCGACGTTTGGCGGCTATATGCCTCCATTGCAGTAGATTATCTCGGGCTTCCGGCAGGCGAAATGCCATTCTACGAATCAGGTCTTAACAAAAGATCTTCCGAATTGTTGTCACTGATTTTGGAAGAAGGTAATTTTGGGTACAATTTTAACCTCCTTGAAGGTCGCCCGTCAAGTATGGTTTCTGGTAAATTATACACTATGAGGATATTGAACAAACGATACCTCAAACTTTACCACCTTTATCCGGAAATGAAATCCCTGATTTTCAGAAAGCACATGGAATTTCTTCTTGGCGGCATCGGTCGAATAACAAAAGAATAAGTTATTGACATGAGAAAACTATCGGAATGTATAAAAGCCCTGTGGAGGATGTCAGCCACCATCAGGTGGCGGCTGGTCATAACCGTACTAGTCGGGTTGGTGCGCATCGCCGCATCGCTCGGATTCGTGTGGGCCAGCAAGCACCTGGTGGACATCGCCACCAAGGTCAGCGATGACTCTCTCGGCGTCGGTATCGCCCTTTTCATCGGCATCCTCGTCGTGCAGATATTGACTATCCTTTTCGCCGGCTGGTGGACTAATTATACCAGGGTCAAGGCGCAGAACCACATGCGGAACGAGTTGTTTTCCCATGTGCTGCGCAGCCGGTGGACAGGACGTGAGCGGTTCCTCTCAGGAGATGTGATAAACCGTCTTGAAGATGACATCCGCGTCTCCGCCGAGTTGTTAACAGATTCGTTTCCCAGCGTCATTATCACGCTGATACAGCTTCTGGCCGCATCCATTTACCTGATGACGCTCGCCCCCAACCTGCTTTGGGTGCTCATCATCCTGATGTTTGCCGCCGTTGTAGGCTCCAGGCTCTTTTTCCGCCAGTTACGCCGCCTGATGGCCACTATCCGCGCCCGCGAGAGCGACGTCCAGCAGCTGATGCAGGAGAGTTTCCAGCACCGCGTTCTGATGATCACCCTGACCGGTGTAGAGCGGGTGCTTGACCGTTTTGGCTGGCTACAGACCGACATCGAGGACCATACCCGCAAGAGACTCAATTACAATGCGATGGCCCGTGGCTTCATGTATTTCGGATTTCAGGCGGGACACGCCGCCGCCTTTTTGTGGGGCGTATTCGGCATTGCCGCCGGAACTGTGACATACGGTATGATGACCGCCTTCCTGCAGCTTGTTGGACAGGTGCAGCGCCCCATCGCCGACCTCGGCTTGCAGGTCACTACCTTTATCCGGGCCATTACCTCCATAGAGCGCCTGATGGACCTTCAGGATCTTGAAGAAGAACCTGACAAAGAAGCGATTGAACTGCCCGGTGCCCCGGAGGTCAACGTGTCACACCTTACATATTCCTACCCTGACCTGAACCGACCGGTTCTGAATGACTTTTCATGCCGTTTTGCGGCGGGTAGTTTCAACGTCATCACCGGCCCTACTGGCGTCGGCAAGAGTACCCTTATCAATTTGATTCTTGGCCTTTTGCAGCCCGTGTCCGGTCAGGTAACAGTAGACGGACATCCCGCAGGGAGCGCGCTCAGGGGCAACTTTATGTATGTTCCCCAGGGCAACTCGCTGCTGAGCGGCACAATTCGCAGCAATCTGCTGCTGGCAAAGGAAGATGCCAGCCTCAGTGAAATCAAAGAGGCCCTCACTACTGCAGAAGCAAGCTTTGTATACGATCTGCCCGATGGTCTCGACACTCCCTGCGGCGAGTCTGGAAGCGGCTTGAGCGAGGGTCAGGCACAGCGCATCACCATTGCCCGTGCCCTTCTGCGTCCGGGCGGAATACTTATCCTTGACGAATCTACATCGGCCCTGGATCCCGCAACCGAGAGCCGGCTGCTGGAGAATATCTACCGGCGCAACCACGGGAACAAGACAATCATCTTCATCTCCCACAGGGAGGCGGCCATCAGATTTGCCGACAACGTAATAGATATATAAAAAGAATGCCCGGGTCAATCACCCGGGCATTCCTTTTTGTATCAAGTAAGATTACTCAGTAACTTTCTTGTAGATGTAGACTTCTGCCAGAGGATCCTTGTTGAGATCGTCAGCATAGAGCTGATATTTCTGGCCAATCTTTGCCCAATCGATAGCGGCAATCTTGTTGAACTGGCTCACAGTAACAGTGTTGTCTTCGATCATTTTCTCAGCTATACGACCAAAGAAAGATGAACGGTTGAAGTACTGCGAATACTCAGGATGGTCGATATCGAACTGCTTCCAGTAAGCCACGAAGCTCTCACGGCTGCCGGTAGCGAGTGACTCGGCAAAGAGGTCGAACCACCAGGATGAAGGCACGGGGATATGAGCGGAGAAACCGTCGTTCTCTACATAGAAACCTACGGGATTGAGCCATCCCATTGCCCTGTCAGAATCGTAACCCATAGAAGCGTCTGCAAAGAACTCGTAGTGGGTTGTGAATACGTTCACAAGTTTGGTATTGCGGTCGATATCCATCAGGGCGAGGTAGTTGTGTTCTGCCATAACGTCCTGTGCAACCTGGCAAAGAGCATCGAATGCCTTGAGTGCATCTTCTTTGGAAGCATCAGACATATTCACCTCGGATGCAACGAAATCCATAACGTCAGTGAAGGTGAACTGAAGTTCGTGACCGCGGAGAGTGGTGCAAAGACTATTGAAGTCAGCAGCATTCACCATACCTTTGATGGTTGCGACACCACCCTGGCCCAGGGATACTACGACATTCTTGAATCCGAGATTCTTGACAGTTGACTTAAGAACAGCACTACCGGTTGCGGTCTCGCCTTGCACAGTAGTAGCCTCGATAGCAACATTGGCTTCAATCTCCTCGGGGATATCCAGGAAATCGGGATCATCGGGAACATCAACAGTCTCATAGTCACCGTTTACACAGGTCTGGAAGAGCTGGGTGCGCATAGGCGCAACCTCTGCAAATGTGTGCTTGTTGGCAACAAGAGCGGCAGCTGTCTGTGCGTTGGCCATAGCCTTTTCAAAGCTGAATACCTTGTAAGCGTCAGCTGTGGGATAAACTATAACGTAATCGCCGCTTGTCAGCTGGGCAGTCTCTGTAACCTTCTCCCATTTGCTGGAAGGGTTCTCTTCAGTAAGAGTATTAGTAATAGTCCTATAACCAATAGCTGTGGCATCGGCCTGAGGGATACTGGGACTTACGTATACCTTGCCATCTGCGGTTTTAACCCTAACGACAACATTGCAGGCAGCATATGTGCTGACAGACATAAATGCATTCAGAACACCATCAGTGACCGTAAAATTGTCACAACCAAGTGTAATCGTATCTGTCCTGTCACCCCATGTAACCGTGCCGGTTGTTACATCCACTGTCCCATTCAAGGCAAACACATCGCTATCTGCAGTAAGTGTGAGTTCGGTAACTGTCATATTTGTCTGAGGAAGGGTCAGAACAAACCTGATCCAACGGTGCAGATAGTGATACTGGAATGAGGTGTGTCCATTCTGGCATGTAGCAGATGTATGCATATATGTGTATTCTGATACATGGCTTGGATCGTTATCGGCTTTCTGTACCTGACCTTCGAATGAAAGGGATATTGCCTTATAGTCGTCCCTGACACTGGCAATAAGAGGGAAAGTAGAATAGTAAGTCTCACCGTCAGTAAGGTCAAAACCACCACCATCAAAAATAGCTCCACCACCTTCGAGCAACTCTTGAACAGAGTAAATAAGGAGGGTTCCGGTACTAGACCAGATATTAATACGGTCACCCAAGGTGAAAGAGAGTTTCATATTATCCGGACTAGTGGTTGCCTTTGTATCGGGATCATCCGAAAGCATAGGCGTTATATAACCATACACACCCGGTTTGGTACCATCAACACCTGCAGGCGTCTCAACCTGAGTACAGGAGAACAATACAAAAACGAAGGCTAACAAAGCCCATTTAAACGTAATTCGCATAACTTGAATTTTAATAAGCAACAAATTAATTTTCACCGGGGGTGTCCGTCCCTGCTGAAATAGGATTCATGATAGAGGAGTCAGCGTCTACAACGACGACTTTAACTCTGGGATTTTGATACTCGTTTTTCATGATAATTAAATATTTAGAGATTAATAAAATAATTCATAAAAATTAACAAAAGTCAGCTTTCTTGTGGCTTTCTTGTATAACCAAACAGCTTCTGGCTCTGGATAGTTGCAAAGATAATAATTTTTAATCATAAAACAATTACTCATCGTTGTTTGGTCCTCAGATGTTGCGGCAACTGTTGTCACTTCTGTACCACAGAAACCAATTTGTGTATAAGAATTCACCGCTTGCTTTGCCCCGGAAAGGATATCGTCAGGGGATACAGCGGCAATAAATTGGCTGCCCTTGCTGATATAAAACACATCTACAAGACCGTTGATAGAGTCCAGTGTTATCTTGCCATAGAGTTTAAAAGCATTGCCTCCTGCGGCTTCCAAATAGCAGTTGGTCATTGTTACATCCGTTGACTTGGAAACACCTGAATGTTTGTAACACAACTTGAACGTAATCTCCTTGGAGTCTGACCCGGTGACCGTAAAAGCATAAAGATCTGAGGGATTCTGGATAAACTCAGAAGCGCCTGAGGTGAACTGGAGTCCATCGTCTGAATAGGCGTTACGGAAACAATAGAGCACATAATGGCTCATAAACAACGGTGCGGACCCTCCTGACTTCCAGGCACTCAGCTTAGATGAAAGACCCGATATGGAACCACCCGCAAACTTGTCGATGAGCGGCTGTCCGGTACTGATGAAAACGCCTGTCTTGTTCTCATCAAAAACCCTGTATCCGGTGGACGATGCGGATGTGTTCTTGACCAGGAGGTACTTGGCACCATTGCCGGTGAAGTCGCTTGCAGAAGTCACGCGCCAATATGCCGTCACGCTTATATCATAGTTGTCGATATTCTTTACACCGGTTGCAGATATCTTGTTCCTGAGCAGCTGTGCCTTGTTTTTGTCGGCATTGTAGTCTTTATAGAACTTGTTGCCGTAAATATCGGTAAAAGTAAGCCTGTATCCCTGTGAGAGATTGACCGGAGGCACGACGAGGTAGTAATCGGTATTTGGCAGGATATTACCTGCAAGCTCTACATAGCCGACACCGCCACGGCTCGTGGAGGCCATGGACACGGAGACATCGGTGACCACCCCGTTGTTGACGACAGGAGTCAGAGTCGTTCTGCCGGAAAGCGATATTCCGTTAAGGGCCGTCAATGTGATTTTCTGGATACCGGGACTGCCCGCTACGGTTCTGTAACTTACCTTGATGTACGAAACGGCATTCTTGAAATTAACGGTAACGCCGTCTGTCGAATAAGCCACTGCCAGATTGGCATCGGGCGCGAACGATCCCGGAGTTGCCGTCTGGGTGGTTTTAAGCGTTGTGGATATCTTTCCGTCGGAAAGTGATGCAGAAGAACTGTACGGATAAAGGGCGTAAATGTTGTTCAGATTGACGTTCCCTTCCGCAGCAAAATAGTTGTTGTTGCCGGCTTCTTTGTCAAACCTGATGCTGGTAGAAGCCCCGGATGTGAAAACCGACAAGGCGTCGTTGGCATCCCACTGGATGGTACTGCCGTCAAATGTGGCCTTGGTTTCGTTGCCTTCCTGGTAAGCCTGAAGTTTGGTGACAGCGGATTCCTGAGCGGGATCCGGACGTACCTCCTTGGAGCAGGCGCAGAACAGCGCAGCACTTGCCGCAAAAATAAAGAGATACTTGACGAATTTCATATCCATTTTATTCATCATCACCTATAGCGCTTCCGGGAACAGGGGATTCATTGTTACTGCCGAAACTCGCCTGGAGAATCGGAGTATAAACGGACAACGAAATAATTCTCGTTACCGGACGCTGATATTGAAACCCTAAATCACTCACCATGAGTTACTTGTACAATTCTATACAAAATTACCTGCAAATATAATCATTTTTAGCGTCTTTAACAATATTTAGCACTATTTCTGCATTTTTTTGTCAGCAACTCGATTATGTCACCGAATGACCTCATCTCTCCTATCTCTTCGGGCTCCAATTCAACATCAAAGGCCTCTTCCAATTCAACCGCCAGATTCAACTGACCCATGGAGTCCCATTTCCCGCAAGTCTTCTGGGAGCAGGTTTCATCCACGGTGTCAAGTTCAAATAATTCTTTGAGTATTGACAGTACTTTATCTTCCATAACTACTTGATTATGACCTGATAGTAATCCTTGATACTTAGATCTGCAGCATCCAGGTCAATTATATTGTCCTTAAAACCGACAGCTTTCCAAAAGCCGCTTGCCAGCCCGTTCTTTGCCGTTGGAACATACTCCGCAGAGACAGTTTTGATCCCCTGCTCTTTAAGCAACGACAGAACCTGCTTGGCGAAAACAAATTCGATGCCCTTGCCAAGGATGCGGCAACTGAGCAGGAAGGTGTCAATGGCACTGCCGTCTACCATGGCGCAACCGGTTATGCCGTCATCACCAAACTTGTCCGAGACACTGAGGCACCAGATCTTCCACCCGCGCTGCAAAAACTGCCTGATGTCGGACTCGGTATAGCGACGGGTGGTCAGGTTGAACTGATTGGTTTTCTGTGTCAGCTGGGCTATGCGCGGTATGTTGAACTCGTCTGCCGCTTCTATCGTGATCTTGATTTCCAGGCTTCTGAGGAAAGCGTCAAAATCGACAAATTCCCGTTGCGACTGCGCCCGGAGGGCATTTGCCTTGTATTGTTCAGTCTTGGCGGCATCTTCTGCGGTAACGGTGTATATGCGGAAGTATTTCTCTACCAGGGATTTGAGGAACGCCGGCAGCTCATAAGGCTGGGACGGGAAATCCGGAACCTCAACCTCCGGCAATGCCTGCCGCACGAGTTCCTGCTCCGAGGGGCTGTCATCCACAAAGACGATGCTGTCAAGCCCGATATTCAACTCGTTTGCAAGCTCTCTAATGCCGGTGGCCTTGTCGGTCCAGTTGATGCGCCAGGCCACAAAGGAATCGGCACGAAGCACCATGTCGGGATGCCTCTCCCAGACATCGAGGACATCCGCCTCGTTGTTCTTGCTGCACACCGCCAGCATAATGCCACTGCGTTTCAATTCCAGCAGGCCTTCCTGGAACAGGTGGAACGCCTTGCCGGGATAGTCTCCGCCAAGTTTTATTTCCTCTACCCCGTCTTCTCCCAGGACACCGCCCCACAGGGTGTTGTCCAAATCCAGGACAAGGCACTTTTTGCGCCTTGACGCAATCTGGTCCAGCTTGCGGGCGAACCACTCTGCAAACGGCTTGGAAAGGTGCGGACTGAAGCCCATCTGCGAGATGAACCAGAACTTCCAGTCAAAGAGTTCCGATGCCGGATAACGTCGGGTAAACTCACTGATGTCCAGTAATTTGACATTGGAATACCCGCGTTCCAGAGCCAATAGTGCGGCATTGTATTCGGCAACCGCAGCCATCAGGTCTACCCCGGAGGCAAACGGAACGGCCAAGCCGCTATCCATAGTGAACAGGATAAAGGGTTTGGCAGGATCGACCAGCGAGAGAACAAACTCCAACTGCCGCGCATAGCCCCGGACCTGCCCACACAGCTGCCCCTCGTTGTATTTTACAGGCAGCTGATAGAACCAGATATATCCGTCTGCTTCTGCCGGCACGGAGGATATATCCCCGTAGCCGCTAAACGCATAATCCTTGGGGAAGAACCGCTCTACTGTATTGTTTCTGAAGACGAAATAGTTCATTCTATTATTACTGCGGGGGCCTCGACCAACTCTATCAGACCGACGTTTTTGTTAAATAGAAAGCACACCCGGCTGCCGTGCAAAGCTACGGCCTTGACAGGTTTGCCAAGGGCCACATACTTCTGCTTTCTGAGTTTGGCCACGGCGGCATCGATGTCATCTACCGTATAGCAGCAGTGGTAGGGCGATACGCCTACCTTTTCCAGCGTTTTGGATACCGGAGATCTGTCGTCGCCGGGGGCAATCAATTCCACCGTGGGATAACCGTCGCGGGTAAGCCAGCAGACAGTCACATTCTGCTCTGGATCGAAGACGGCGGAGGAGCGGCTATATCCGCCCTCTACATATATCGCGGCCGTAGAGTCAATATCCTTGACCGCAACTCCGATATGATGAAACTTGAACTCAGGGAGCATTTCAATAGTCAATTACGGGGGATATGTTGCAGTTATTCATAACCACACTTGCAACGCCCCAGGAGAGGCCTGCACCAAAGCCGGCCATAATCACTTTGTCACCATCCTTAACATTGCCGCGCAGCTCGCTTACCATTGTCAGCGGCACGCTGGCAGAGGAAGTGTTGCCATAGCGGTCCAGACAGTAGGGCACTCTCGCGGGGTTAAACCTGAGTTTCTTGACAAAGAAATCGGTCATAAACCTATTGGCCTGATGGAATACCAGCCAGTCCACATCATCCATTGCGGTCTGTGTCTCTGAAAGTATCTCCTTGATGGTAGAAGGGACACGTCTCATGGCAAAGTTGAACACGTCCATCCCGTCCATGTAAACCTCCAATCCGTTGTGCACATCGCCGTTTTCGTTCCTCTTTTCTATCAGGGAATCTGCAGTGACTGGGTTGCGCATACCGTCCCTTATGATGACCGCGTCCCTACCCGACCCGTCGCTGCGGAGAATGAAGGCCGAGGGGCCGTAGTCCCCTTTTTCTACCAGCGTGGCGGCGGCGGCATCACCGTACAGGGGCCAGTCGACTTTATCTTTTCTGTTTACGATTTTGGAGAAGGTTTCGCCGTCCAGCAGAAGCACGCGGCGGACATCCGGCATGGATGCATAGGCATAGGCAGCCGACAGTGCAAATACGTAGCCGGAGCATCCCAGGGAAAGGTCCATCGCCATCGTATCAACACTCAGACCCAGCCTGTGCTGGAGCAGCGGCGCCGTAGCGGGGATACGGTAGTCGGCTGTCTGGCTCATAAAAAGCAGCACGTCGATTGATGCCGGATCTATGTTATTATCGGCCATCAGCCTTTCGGCGGCCTTGCAAGCCAAGTCGCTGGCACAGACTCCGGGATCTGCGATTCTGCGCTCCCGGATGCCGATGCTCTCTATGGTCTTTTGTATTTCCTCTTCCGGTATCAGATAGCCGAGGTCCTTGTTACGGACCACGCCTGCGGGCACGCAGGCCGACATCGCCCTTATACCGACATTATTGTATCTGAGTATTGCCATATTAATGCACTAACGAACATCCGCCGTCGACTACGATGCTGGCGCCGGTGATGAAGGAAGCCGCATCGCTCAGAAGGAATGCCACCGTATGCGCCACCTCTTCCGGAGTGCCATACCGGCCAGCAAGGTAGTGGGCCTCAATATCCTTCTTATAATCTTCTTCACTCACGGCACCTGTGGCCTCTGTGAGTGGAGTCCTGATCATACCGGGGCAGACCGTATTGACACGTATGCCACGGCCGGCGAAATCTACCGCACAGGACTTGGCAAAGGCGTTTATGCCCGCCTTTGTGATATCATAAACAGAATTGGCAAGGAAATGCGTCTCCACACCGCCAATGGAAGCGGTAAAGACATAGGATGCGCCCTTGTTCAGGATCTTTTTCTTGTGAAGATCCCGGGCCAGTTTCACATGCGAGGCAATATTTGTATTAAACATCTCTTCCAGGACATCATCTTTAAGAAACTTGACCGGCGCCGGACTCTTATGTATGCCGGCATTGCTGAATACGCCGTCGAGCTGCGGCAGTTTTTCTAACAGGCATTGCCTCCCCTCTTCTGTCGCGATGTCGGCGGCGACAACAATATGCCCGGCGACGTCGCAGTCGTCCATCATTGAAAGAGTTTCAGCAAGACGCTGCCCGTTGCGGGCAGTTATCACAACGGTTGCCCCAAGCCTGGAGCACTCTATCGCAGTGGCACGCCCGATGCCGCTGCTGGCACCCGTCACCAATATGGTTTTTCCAGAAAGGGAAAAAGGATTATACGAATTTGCCATCGTCTATGCCTTTTTTGATTTTACGGTATTGAACAGATCCTCTACGGTGACGGCAGCGCGCATATCGTCCCCCCGGAGCTGGACATCATACTCTTCGTCTACCATGGCGATTATTGAGAGAGCTATCAGGGAAGAGAACTCATCAAGGTCATGGAAGACGGTATCAGCCCTTATTTCATCGGGATCAGTATCGTCGAACTGGTCTGCGAAGTTTGCAATAAAGTCGTTGAGTTCCATATAGATAAGCCAGTTTATGCTTTGAATAATTTTGCCGGGTTGCCCAGGTACACGCCGCCCTCTTTGGGTTTGGTCATAAGCACCGCCCCGGCGCCGATAGTGGTGTTATTGCCTATCTTTATTTGCTGGATGACAATGCTGCTGAGGCCAAACAGGTTGCAGTCGCCAACAGTCACTGCTCCAGAAATCCTGACATAAGGCATAAATGCATTAAAATTTCCTACATGTACATCATGGCCGAAAACTACGGACCCATTGAGGATGTTGAAATCACCAATCGTCACATCCAGCGTGACATAGCAGTCCTTTGTAATGATATTCCCTTTCCCAATCGTGAGTGTTTCCGGATCCAGGACCTGAAAAGAAGGATGAATGATATTGGGGAAACATAAATTGGGATTATTGATGCGGCTGACAACTCCCTGAACGGATTTCGGGTTACCTATCGTAACCGCGACCGCCAATGGAGAAGACCACGCATTGAGTTCTTCCATCCCGCCCAGCACCTTGCCATAGCGTGATATCTGAGTCCCCTTTGGGACGCCGTCATCAAAGAAACCGATGAACCGGTATTGATTCTCTTCCGGGAGAGTCTTGTTCATGGCATCCAGCATCCAATACACTTCCCGACCAAATCCGCCGGACCCAAAAAAAGCAATATCCATATATTATATCAGTTATTTCCGTTAAACGCCTCCATAGTTGCCGAAGTGGCGGAATTGATATCGGCACGAGAGAATACTTTCATGACGGTGCGCCATACCACCCTGATATCTGTCCAAAGTGAACAATGGTCCACATACCAGAC
The DNA here is from genome assembly GCA_017561665.1 of Bacteroidales bacterium. GTDB lineage: Bacteria > Bacteroidota > Bacteroidia > Bacteroidales > UBA932 > Equibacterium. Next base: position 18,741 of record JAFZBQ010000065.1, read on the forward strand.
ATCCATCTTAAACTTTTCTGTCCAACTTATAGAGTTGCGGCCATGGCACTGCGCCCAGCCGGAAAGGCCCGGCCTGACCTCATGCCTGCGGCGCTGTTCTTTATTGTACAATGGCAGATACTCCACCAGCAGCGGTCTGGGGCCTATCAGGGACATATCGCCCTTGAGCACATTTATCAACTGCGGCAGTTCGTCTATCGACGTGCTCCTCACAAATCTTCCGACTTTTGTCAGGCGCTTTTCATCGGGCAGCAGATTACCGTCAACGCCACGTTCGTCGGTCATTGTTTTGAATTTTATCATCTTGAAAATCCGTTCGTCTTTTCCGGGACGTTCCTGCAAGAAGAATGCTCCGGCGCCCTTGTTTGCAAAATGAAGCCAGATGGCAACTATCACGATGAGCCACCCGGAAAGGATAAGGGCAACGATGGACAATATTATATCTAATTTGCGCTTGAAGAAATTCTTATACATTGGTTAATCATCCAGCAAGGAGTGATAGAACTCCTCCCAGTATCCGGTGAGCCGTTCTCCTGAGAAGTCCCTGGACACGCGCTCCCGGCTCTTTGCACCCATAGTCGCAACTGCATCGGGGTGCTCATAGAAAAACTTCATACAGCCGTATAGTGCAGATACGTCACCGCATTTGCACCTCAGACCGGTTTCGCCTTCCACTATAGCGTCAAGCACGCCGTAGGCATCTGAGGTGATGGCCGGCATGCCCATGGATGCCGCCTCCAGGACACTTGTACCGAACCCTTCCCTGTACGAGGGAAGAACAAAGACATCCCCGGCATTCAGGATCTTTTCCGGGACGTGCGTCTCTTCGAAATAGTAAAAGTTTGTCTTTTTGATGTTTGGGAACTGGCCCAACTTTGAAATATAGTCCTGCTCGTCATCACCAATCAGCAGCAAAAAGACATTGTCTGTTTCCGATGCCAGTTTGTCAAAGGCAGCATACAATTCTCCGATGCCTTTGTCGTGATTCAGCCGCCCCATAAAAAGAAAGACTAGCATATCGTCTTCTGCCCCAATCTGCTGCCGTATCTGCTTGCGGACCTCTGCTTTGGGCTCGAATCTATGGATATCGACACCGCAGATTGAACCCTCTCCAAACACTGTCGCCTGCCCTTTTTTCAATACTCCTTCTTTCTCCAGGAATGCCCTTTGCGAACGGCCATCCACCAGGATGTGCGTGTCAAGCAGCACGGTTAACTTGTCCAACATTTTCAGCAGCCACCGCATAAATCCCTTCCTGGTGGCCCACACCTGCCCGGTAAAAATGTGAATCCTGTTGGGCACATGGGCCATCCAGCCGGCCAGGGCCGTCAGCAAACCCGCCTTGGGAGTCACCGAATGTACCACATCAAACTTCTGGGCCTTGCAATACTTGTATAGTTGGAATACCGCCTTGAGGTCTTTACCAATGGATACACCTCTCTCTATCCCGACATGCTTGAACTCATCGTATTGCAATCCAGCGACTGCACCTTCGGGAGAATTACAGACATAATGCACAGCATAATGCTGCGAGAGGGCCGACATGTGCGCACTTAGAAACGCTGTCGCAGTACCGGGGATGGCCGTTATGAAACAGATTTTTTTCTTATCCATTCTTGCGTTGTCGCAGCCGGGAATAGATGCCGGAAGGCATAAGTCCCAGGATTATTGGCTTGAGACAATATATATAATTCCAGACCGGAAGGCGGAAAGTCTTTATGGCAATCGCCTTGACCCTGGCCTCGTTGACGCGGGCCTTGAAGCTGCGGCGATGGGCCGCATTCCTGTCATCCCTCATCATATACAGCGGCTCTTCCAGCATATATCCCTTATACCCTTTGGCGTACATCTTGATCCAGAGGTGGTAGTCCTCCACCCTGAGCAGTTTGTCGGAGACGCCGTAGCCGCCGACCGCCTTGTAAGCATCTGTGCGTACCATACACGGAGCGTGGCAGAACGGCGTTCCTTTTGGGAAGTCCTTGGGCTGCGGCTCGCCACCTCCCTTTCCTGTGCGGAATACACCGCCGTCGTCAAAATACTTCATAGGAGCACTAACGATGGCGTACTGGGGATGCTCGTCAAGAAACGCCACCTCCGTCTTGAACCGCGACGGCATAGAAATGTCATCGCCGTCCATCCTGGCGCAATACTCCGTATCGGCATATTCCAGGCAGCGGTTCAAGGTATAATTGAGCCCCATATTCTTCTGATTCCTTATCAGCACTATATTGCTGTGGGCAGCGGCTTCGCGGGCGGCGACATCGTAGGTGGCATCGGACGAGCCGTCGTCGCAGATGATAATCTTGAAGTCCCGGTATGTCTGGGCGTAAAGCGACCCCAGCGCCTGCTGGAGGTACTTCTCACAATTGTATACACCCATAAGCACCGATATCCTTGCCATGCTACCAGTAAATGAATACCATTACAAGGTTAAACACCAGGTGTCCAAAAGCCACCCACTGGAATATCTTGTACTTGGGCCCCTCCCATTCTTCGTTCAAGAACGGATAGATGAGAACTATCGGGTACAACATCCAGGAGAGATACGCTATTCGGTTTGTATAATCGGAATACATGCAGAGCAGCCATACCGCATTGATAAGCGTATACAGATTCAACAGGAAAACATAACTTTCCGATTCAATCTTCTTTTTCTCTATCGCAATCACCCCCACCACCATGGGGACGATGGAATACAATACAAAGTCAATCCTGAAGCCGCCGAAGATCTCCTTCACATAACCTCCACCTCCCAACAGATATTCGGCACCATGCTCGTTCATTATGGTTGCAAACAGTTCCTGGAAGAAGGTGACGTGGAAAAGCGACAAGAAGAAACTTGCGACCCATATTCCAAGAAAGACCCTGGGGTTCTTTACAAAAAGGCAGACCAGGAAGGCGGCTATGGGAACCATCATTGAATAATGGAATCCCAAGGACAACAGTGCAAAGAGCACCACCATAAACCATTCTCTCTTTTGATAGAATGCCAGCGCCACTAAAAACAGCGCCGCCGCCGCTCCGGCCTTGATGCCGTTGGTGGCATAAGCGTATGTAGAAAACGCGCTGAGATATACGAGTATCGATGTCAGCCTGTCATTCGGAAAGAGAAGTGAACATGCCCACGATATACATATAAAGTAGATGGCGGCAATCACCAGGAAGAAGTACACAGAAGGAATTTCCATCGACGCCATAAAACCGAAAAGGCTGTCGAACAACAGATTGCTACCCTCTCCTCCCAAGTAGATGAAATCATTACCCATCATGACATTATACGTAACATCGTACGTATCCATGTCCACGAAATAATCGGCACTGACCGGACGCAATCCGATGAAGAACACCATAAGGAATGTAAACACCATTATACCCACCTGGGAATGCTCAGTTTCGCTGTCCAATCGGTTTTCGGAGTAATTCTCGTACTGCGAAAACAACATGATAGACAGGAATGTGACAATTCCGTAGTAGATAAGCAGGTAGTATTGTGCTCCTATTCCTAACATTCTTTCAGGGAAATAAACCGCCTGATGGCCCACTTCTTAATATTGCTCAAAAGCCTGTGCATTACAGAATAATCCACCCAGGAGGCATCATAATGGTGTATGGATCTCGTATTGCTTGTTATGCGCAGATAGTTCCCCCTGGTGTGGTCCATCGGGCAGAAATAATCCTGCGGATAAATCCAGACTCCGGCAACAAATTCCGGTTCGGGGTCATTGCCGCCCATACCGGCTTCGAGCAAAGCCTCCGAAGTATAATAGACAATTGACTTTGTGTTCAAAGTGCCGTCTTCGGTTATGAATGATTGACGGTCATACAAATCCAAGAACTTTTTAAACAGCGGCATTCCGGCTTCTGCACCGATCCCGAGCCCGGGCGCCACCGCCAATCCATCAATATCAACGGACAGCATTTTTGAAAGGTATGCTCCCGCCTCCCTGCCCATGAACGGTCCTTTGGCAATTATATCATCCATTGGCTTGATAATCTCCACATCCGTATCAAAATAGAGTCCGCCGTAGTGATACAAAACCCAGAAACGGGCATAATCACTCACAAATGCGTATTTTTTTGACGCGTAAGCTTGTTGGGTATACGGAATGATATTCACATCAAAGTTATCTTCGTTCCACTCCTTGATCTCGTAATCCGGAAGAAACTGCCGCCATGACGCAATGCATTTCTGCGCCGATTTTGGCAAGGGATTTCGCCCGAACCAACAGTAGTGAATGACTTTGGGTATCATATCAACCCGTATAATTTATCTATCTCACTCTCATACCCATAATCGTGGGTCTGGAGATATTGCACAAGAGATTCTTGTTTCGCCTTGTCATTTATTAACCTCACAATGCCTTCTGCGCATCCCTGATTGTCCATCGGGACAATCACCCCGTCGATACCGTCCTTGATCTGGGAGGATGAGGTATTATAATCGGTCACCGCCACCGGTTTACAAAGGATTTGCGCCTCGCGGACAGTAACGCTCTTGCCTTCATACCTGGACGGCTGTACATAAATGTCGCATGCCTTGATGTACGGATACGGATTTATCATCTTTCCCAGAAGAATGACTCGCTCCTCCATGCCGGCCGCCGCTATCCTGTCGCGGATCAACCGCTCGTCAGGGCCGTATCCTATAATGAACCATTTAATGTCAGGAATGCCCGCATCCACTATACGACGGCAAATGTCCGGGACATTATCGTAATTCTTGGCGTTTGAGAAACGGCCGATTGACAAAAGTGTAACGCCATTCTGCCCGGAAGGCAATTCTGCCCGGAACTCTTCTGCCCTCTTGCGGACAAACGCCGGTGAGAGGATATTCTCAATCTGGATTATCTTGTCCGACAGGGTCGGAAATGCCCGCAAGAATGTCCTGGTCACATCGTCGGATATCGACACAATGTAATCGAAGGCTCTCCAGACCGGCATCTCCTGATCTGCATTGACATCCACCCCAGAATAATCGGTATGAATCCAGCATGCCTTCTTTTTGGCGCGCACCTTGTCCCGGACTATGTTATGGGGCTGAAGGAAACTAATCGCCAGGTCATATTCAACGTCCGGATTGATTGCCGGCAGCAGTTTAATGATTGCAGCAGCGGTAAATTGCAGTCCCGCCACGGAATCCTTTACCCCTTTCCGTCTGAGATAGCGCCTGGTCTGAAATTTTGCCTTGCATCTGGCCGCTGCCATTTTAAAGTAGCCATCCCGGAGGACACCTAGAATCGGTCGTTCTATCTGCGCATAGGCCGGAATTTCGGGGAGCAGGTTCACCTCATCCGGAACAAAGGCCATCATCTCTCCCCTATGGCTGTGGAGAAACAGGTCCACATCGCACTTTGAGTAATCGATGGCATTGAGAAGGCCTGTCAAGGCCATCTCGGCACCACCGATTTCCAGGTAATGCATCGATATCAGGATCCGCTTCTTGCCGCCGCTCATACTATTGCCCAATTACATTAGTTTGGATTGCCCGCGAACATACGCATAAACCCTGCACAAAACCGGCCGGGGAAGAAGCACCGTCAATACCATCAAGACACGTTTCTTCAATTGTCCGGAATGCCACATCATGCCGTACAGCCGCCTTCGGTTCGCTTTGAACAATAAGGACGTCGTTTCTTTTACAGGGCAACTGTTGTCGTACCACTTTGAAAAAAACAGCACGGCACATACGCCAAACAGCATCTTCACAAAGCTGGATTCATCGTTCTCGAAAAACGACGAAAAGGAGTCGATTATCGCAATTACAGAAGCTATGGATTTTGTATTGTCGCGGCTTGCGATGGCCATGATTGAATCTTTCCTTGCAAGCCGGTAGTGATAAAGTGACTGGCCGATGAAGGAAATCGAGCTCATACAATGATGGGCTTTTACGCTGAACTCAAAATCTTCGTGATAAATGCCCGGCAGGAACTGCAGCCCGTGGCTGCGCAAGCAATCGGTCCTGTATATGGTCAACCAGGCCATCATGGGGAGGATATGCAAATGCTTTTCGTGTATTTCTGCTCCGGACAGATTATTATATGCCTTGAAATCAGATGTGTCAATAAGACCCTCCGATTCAAACGTGCTGAAATTGCACATATATGCATCGGCACCATCTTTACTGATGTTTGCCAGGATTATAGAGACGGCATCTTTTGAAATTGCATCGTCTCCGTCCACGAACCAGATATACTCTCCCTGCGCGTTATCCATTCCCGTATTGCGCGCTGCAGAGAGGCCGGCATTCTCCTGCGACACTATCCTGACGTTATCCCTTGACCCGGCATACTCCCGTGCGATGGCAAGACTGTTGTCTGTAGAACCGTCATTTACAATAATGACTTCATAATCACCATCCTGTATGCCATCCTGGTTTAAACAGCTATCCAGACAATACCGAATATATGCTTCGATATTGTACATGGCGATAACTATGCTGAGCTTGCAGTTATGCTTCGATGGCATTGATTAACGGAAGATAAAGATGTTTTATCGACTCGTGATCAAATATACAATTGCCGGCGGCCAAAACATCGGCAATGCACGACTCCACACAGGTACAGCCCTGCACAAACCTGACAAACGGAATCTCTTTCAGGAACATGTCATACATCTGCCGCACCTTGCCGGTCACATTGTCAAGCACGATTACCGGCGTGTCGGTTATCACGGCAAATATCATCCCGTGCAGACGGTCGGTAACCACCAGGCGGGCTTTCGCAAATTCTTCGAACATCTTGGAGACTTCGTCAGCCTCCTTGTCCAAAGGGATGCTCCTGTCCACATAAGTGTCGGTAAATCGTTCAGGGAGTCCTTTTTCCGACAAGGATGCTTTGATCTTATCCAATATGCTGACATTTGACTGTAGGCTTTCAGCATCATTCCTGATGCAATACAGCACGCCTTCGCGGGTATGCCGGAAAGCGGAGTGCAGGAACAGTGCGATATCCGGGACTAGCGATATCCTATCGGCCGCATCGGGCATCAATTCATTCCGCAGCAAGGAATAGGAGCTGGTGTCCCTTGCGGCGACATATAAAGATTTATGGGCGCCGTAGACTTTGGCGGCACGGTTTATCATTCGCTGTCTGGATTTTGACGGCGCATAATAAAACGACTGCGGGAAAAAGACAATCTTGTTGTCGGGGAACCTGTCAATAATCTTCAAGAAGCGATCTTCTTCTGCATACAGGGAACCCATGAAACCGCCTCCTGTTACACAGAGGATATCATCTTTCCTGACGTCCGCCAAAGCGAACCTGATTGAGAAAAACAAATCGGCCGAGGTAATCAGTTCCACCCGCTTTGCGGGGAAATATGTACCCAGGAAGACCTGCTCCGCCAGGCTAATCAGATGGTCTCCAAGATTCCCGTGAGAGGGAATATTCAGAATGAACAGTCGGGACTCGTTGCCAGCTGAACGCCGACGCCTGATTGTCCGCATGAGCGTCCTGACAGCTCCTATCGGCCTGTATAAGTTCCCCTTGAATGACATACAGATACTACTCCCCGGCGTTCTTCCCTGCTGAGACCCAGCAACCAGACTATTCCAAGTTCACACACGACAATTATCGCACTCTGGCAGAGAAACTGCAAAAGGCCGGTAGCGGTTGAAACATACTTGTAGAATGTATAAACCAGCGGCGCGAGCAAAAGCGCCACTAAGAATATAGGCAGGATCACGTCCTTGGCAAATTGTTGTATGCTGAAACTGGTGGACCTTTTCAAATAGAACAACCGTACCGCAACTGCCAGCAGATTTATCAAAGCCTGGCAGACGAACATATACTGCGGTTTCCAGCCCATCTTGCCGCAAAGATATGCGAGCGGCAGATTCAGCAGCAACAGAATACTGATGGCTATCTGGTACGACCTTATCTGGCCGGTCGCAAAAATAGATACCCAAAGCGGCCCGGAAAGGGAATCGATAAGTGTCGCTATCACAATCCAGTAGCAAAACTCGTAGGTATACTCCGGATAATCGCCCAGCCATACACCCAGTAAATAGTGAAGGTTATAGAGGACGGGGATCGACAGCACCAGCAGTATGAAGAAAGAAAACTTGGATGTCCGGTCTATCAGCGTCTGCTGCTGCGCCTTGTCTCCGGAAGCTTCCAGCTTTGTAAGTTGGGGGCTGAATGCCTGCTGGAAACCGTATACGAATTGTGACAGTGCCGAGTTGACCTGGTTGGCAAGGCCCAGGGCAGCATTTAAGACCACGCCGTAAAAAATGTTGATCAGGAAAGAGAGTCCCTGGCTTCTTGCCAGTGAAGCAAAGCTTCCGAACAGGGTCCATCCAGAAAAACCTAGCAACTTGTTGTACAGGGCCTTGTCCCTTACATTCACATAAGTACCACCCTCAAGTTTGAGTTTGCAATACAGATAAAAGATTGCGGTTACAACACCAACCACAACAGTCACCAGCAGCGCATAGAAAACCAGTTTATCTAGCGGCGATACCGCCAGCAAAAAGACTATGGCCAACTTGAGAATTCCCTCGATAATGCCAGCGTAGGCATAGAAAGTCATCCTTTCGTTGGCAATTATCAATGCATTGTAAGGAACTCTTACTATGCTGAAAATGCAGGCTACGATGGTAAACTGATAGACCCAGTTCACAGCCCACATCCTGCCCTCAGGGAAGTGCAGCTGGGTATTTACAAACCACAATCCTATTGTTTCCGACAAGACCAGTGTAATGGCAGCCAGTATCAGATGGATGTTCAGACAGGCGCTGAATACTTTGCTTACGTCGCCTTCTACGGCCCCCGATTCATACGAAAGGTGCCGCTGGGTGGCGGTGGTCATTGCTGAATTGACGAACGTGAACAGCACCACAACCCCGCCGACAAGGTTGTAAACGCCAAAATCGTCGGCTCCCAGCGCTTTCAATACAACACGGCTTGTATAAAAACCGATGAACATCAGAAAGAGCATTCTGATGTACATCGCAAGCGTGTTCTTCGCCAGCCGTCTGTTGCTGGATGCCGGTTGCATAAAGGGATATCGGGATCTACCGGCTAACTCTTCTCGTACACGCCGTAGCTTGAACCGTAAGAACTGCCGTACTTGCCATAACCGTAGCCACCGTAGCGGTAGCCGTACTTGTAGCCGTACTTGTAGCCGTAGCGACCGGAGGTTTCAGAGCCGTTGATCAGGATGGCCATACCATTGTATTTCTTGTCCTGGTAATAGCGCTCCACCTGCGGAAGCATACTACGGTCGAACAGTCCGACACGAACCACAAACAAGGTAATATCTGCCAACGGAGCGATGATATCGGAGTCGGTGACTATCTCGATGGGCGGGCAGTCGAGGAATATGTAATCGTATTTTTTCTTGAGCGACTCTATCAGCTGGCTCAGGCGGTCTTCTGCAAGCAATTCAGCCGGGTTCGGCGGCATCTTGCCGGTGGGCAGCATATCCAGGGCGTTGCCTCCGAACTCATGGACGACGAGATCTTCCCATTTATCGGTATCTCCGGAGAGATAGTTCACTACACCCTGTTTTGGCTGATCGGCCAATGCGGAGAGTGAACGTTTGCGAAGGTCAAGGTCCACAATTATGGTCTTTCGGCCGCTGACGGCCAGGGCCGTGGCGAGGTTGCTGGAGACGAAGGTCTTGCCGGCGCCCACATTGAACGATGTCACCATGAAGACCTTCTTGTCGCCCTCCTTGCCCTTGAGAAATTCCAGGTTTGTGCGGACTACGCGGAAAGCCTCGTTTATCATATTGCGGGAGTGAGGCTTGACCACGATCTTACGGTCCTGCGTTTTATCGGATATCTTCTGCTTGAAGAGACGCTGTATGCCCTTTCGACGGACTGTTGCGGGAATCTCACCCAAAAACGGCGCTGAAAGGTTTTCGAGGTCCTTGCGACCTCGAACAGTTGTATTGAGAGTTTCCTTGAAGAAGAACCAGACAAACGGAATGGCAATACTCAAGAAGAATGCAATGAGGTATATCTTGCTCTTGTTGGGGGCGACGGGGGCATTGCTGCCGCTGGGAGAAGCCACAACGCGGGTATTGTAGGCGGTAAAGGCCTGGGAGAGTTCGTTCTCCTCTCGCTTCTGGAGCAGGAAGAGATACAGCGCCTCCTTGACCTTTTGCTGACGTTCGTCGCTGAGCAGCTGTCCTGCCTGGAGGGGAACGTCGCTCACGCGGGCCTCACTGCTGCTGCGGACACGCTGGGAACTCTGTATCTGGATATTGATAGAACGGATATAATTGTCCAGGGAGTTAAGTATGGAACTCTTGAGGGCGGCCAGCTGCTGGTCCAGGTCAACAACGAGGAGGTTTTCTTCACTGGAACTCTCTACCAGCCGGTTGCGCTGCAGCATGGTCTCGTTGTACTTGGATATCTCATTCTGGCTGTTGATATCGTCCAATCCGACGTTTGCGGGAAGCAGGGTTCCGGAAGAAGCGCTACGGATGTCGCTCTGCAGGAAACGGGCTATGGAAAGCTGGTTGTTGAGTTCCATCAGGTGCTTGCTGGCCTCTGCGGAAATCTGCATATCCATCTGCGCCACAGCTCCGGCATCAGGCAGGCGGTGTGTGCTTCGATACGATGTGATGGTCTTGTCCACGCTGCCGAGTTCCTGCTCAATCACTTTGAGACGTTCTGCAATGAACTCGTTGGTAGAAATTGTTATCTGGTTCTTATCCTTGATCCAGTTCTCGTTGTAACAATTGATTATCATCTGCAACACATCCTCTGCTCGCTGGGTGTTCACATCACGGTAGTGCATATCGATGATGGTCGTGTTCTTATCGCTCAGATCTACGGATAAACGCCCCCGGCAAGCTCCCGCGGCCGACTGCGGGCTGGTACGTGTAATATGAATCGGACGATCCACAATGGCATCTCCGGCATATTCGCTGCGCCTTACGACAAGGCGTCCCAGAGGCGTTTGCACCGTGTCGCCATACGCCACCTGGATGGCGTCCGCCTCCAGTTCATTTCCATACTGGGTAAAATCGTGCAATGTCACCGTAGTGGAATCGTCACTCACCGTAAGCTTCATTCCGCTGAAACGGCTTTTCTGGAAATCCAGGAAAGAGACCTGAACCGGCAGGCTGGTTCCATAAAGGGTATGATAATATCTGATGCCCTTGACTTTATAGTCTACATCCAGATTGAGGTTCTTTGCCACCTGAAGCAAAAGGTCGGGCGATTTGAAGTTCACAATCTCGTTGAAGACATTGACCTTGGTAATACCCATACCCATATTGCTGAATGCCTGGGACACATCACCCTGCACAGTATTGCTCCTCCTGTCCTCCTTGATAAGGACAGCGGCGCTGCGCTCGTATACGGGCACAGTCTTTATGCAATAGTACGTGGCGAGCAGCATACATAAAACGAATGACACCAGCATCCATTTCCAGTTACCAAGGCAAATGGCAAAAACATCGCGCAGTGACAAAATCTTGTCCGTCTGCTTCCATGTAGGTTTATTTGTAGTGTTTTCCATAATCGGTTAAATACCAGGTATAAATCTGAGAGCCAAGAGTGTTACGGATGTCAGCATGGAGACCACAGAGAACCAGAACGACGTGCTGCGTACATTGTTGCCGTTGATGGTACTCTC
>JAFZBQ010000066.1 GCA_017561665.1 Bacteroidales bacterium
CAGGTTCTGGATGGCGCGGCCCTTGGAGGCCTTGACGCCCTCCGGAATCTCGTATGTCTTGAGCCAGTAGCAGCGGCCCATAGCGGTGAAGAACATCATAGTGCTGTGGTTGTTGGCCACGTAAATGTGCTCAATGAAATCTTCTTCGCGGGTGGTGCTGCCCTTGCTGCCCACGCCGCCTCGGGCCTGGGTGCGGTATTCGGTGAGCGGGGTACGCTTGATGTAGCCCAGATGAGATATGGTGATGACCACATCCTCGTTGGCGTAGAAGTCCTCGGGGTTGATGTCGTCGGCGGTAGGAGCGATCTCGGTGCGGCGCTCGTCGCCGTACTTGGCTATCAGTTCCTGCATCTCCTCTTTGATAATACCCATCTGAAGGCTTTCGTCGGCGAGAACTTCGCGCAGGTGGTGGATCAGCTTCTCCAGGTCGTCATATTCTGCCTGAAGCTTCTCCCGCTCCAGACCGGTGAGCTGGCGCAGACGCATCTCCACGATGGCATCGGCCTGCGGCTGTGTGAAGCCAAATTTCTCCATCAGGCCGTCGCGCGCATCCTGAACTGTCTTGGAAGAACGGATGTGCTCTATGATAAGGTCGATAATGTCCAGCGCCTTGAGCAGACCTTCCAGTATGTGGGCGCGCTTTTCGGCCTTGTCAAGGTCGAATTTGGCGCGGCGCACAACCACCTCGTGGCGATGGCGCACGAAATAGTGGATGAGGTCCTTGAGCGGGAGCAGGCGGGGCTTGCCGTCTACCAGGGCGATGTTGTTCACCGAGAAGCTGGACTGTACCGGAGTGTACTTGTACAGATTGCTGAGCACCACGTTGCTGGAGGCGCCGATCTTGAGTTTGATGACCACGCGCATACCCTTGCGGTCGCTCTCATCGTTTATATAAGCGATGCCCTCTATCTTCTTGTTCTCTACCAACTCCGCGATTTTCTCTATCATCTCGCGCTTGTTCACCTGGTAGGGAATCTCGCTGATGACGATGGTCTCGCGTCCGCTGTCGGAAACCTCGATTTCTGTCTTGGACCGGATTACGATGCGGCCGCGGCCCGTTTCAAAGGCATCCTTGATGCCCTGAAGGCCCTGGATGATGCCGCCGGTGGGGAAGTCGGGGCCCTTGATGTGCTCCATCAACTCCTCTACCGTGATCTCGGGATTATCTATATATGCACAAACTGCATTGCAGACCTCGGTGAGGTTGTGGGGCGGCATATTGGTAGCCATACCCACGGCGATACCGTTGCTGCCGTTGAGCAGCAGCACGGGAGCCTTTGCGGGGAGCACTACCGGCTCCTGGAGAGACTCGTCAAAGTTGGGCCTGAAATCTACGGTATTTTTGTCGAGGTCGGCGAGGATATCCTCTGCCAGACGCTCCAGTTTGGCCTCCGTGTAACGCATTGCGGCAGGGGAATCGCCGTCGATGCTGCCAAAGTTGCCTTGGCCGAATACCAGAGGGTAACGCATGCTCCACGGCTGTGCAAGACGAACCATTGCGTCGTATACGCTGCTGTCGCCGTGCGGGTGGTACTTACCCAGCACATCACCCACGATACGGGCAGATTTTTTGGTGGCGCCGCCGTATCCCACGCCCAGCCCGTCCATGCCGTAAAGCACACGGCGGTGGACCGGCTTCATACCGTCCCTGACATCGGGCAGCGCACGTGAAACAATCACCGACATAGAATAATCTATGTAGGAGCTCTTCATCTCACTCTCTATGTTTACAGGAATTATCCGTTCCTGAATTTCATCCAATTCTTCTTCCATTTACTGCTAAATATTTTATGTCTTATAAGCGTGTAAAGATAGTCATTTTTCCGGAGCTGGCAAAATGAAAATAACGTCTTTGAATAATTAATCGTATTGATTATTTTTGTAAGTTAAAAGTGATTTTGGCCCGATGAAACGGTGGATAAAAATAGTGCTGGCAGTGCTCGCGACTGTCGTGGCTGTGGCCACGGCGGCGGTGATCGCATTGCAGCTGCCACCGGTCCAGAAGGCCATCTGCGACAAGGTCACCAAGAGCCTCAGCGAAAAGACGGGGCTCGACATCAGCGTCGGCGACATACACTTTGCCTTGTTCGACAGGGTGATGATGAATGATGTGGTGGTGGCCAACGGCAAGGACACCGTGCTGGTATGCAACAGCGCATCGGCCTCCATATCACCACTCAAGATGCTCACCGGCAACATGAAGGTCAACCGCCTGAGCCTGGACGGCGGGCAGCTGTTTCCCCAGAACCTGCCAAAGGCGCTCAAGGACGACAAGGATGAGGACAAGCCTTTCTCCCTGCCCAAGATGAACGCCACCGTGGGGCACCTCGTCCTCAACGATTTCAAGGTGGTAAACTACAAAGCGGACGGAAAGCACGTCAACCGGGCCAAAGACCCCCGCCAGGTAGACTTCAACGACATGTACATAGAGGATCTCCACCTGGATGTCAAGGACGTGAAGTACAACGGCGAGAGCGCCACCGCCAAGGTCCGCAACGTGTCGTTCAAAGAGCGTAACAGCGGCTACGACCTGCAGAACCTCTCTTTCGATGCCGACTACGACTCTACCGGAGTGCACGTGGCCGACTTCAACTACAAGGACGCCTTCTCCAACCTTTCTGTGCCCAAGGCTGACCTCAACTTCAAGGACTTCAAGGACTTTGACAATTTTGCCCAGAACGTTCCGTTCGAAGCGACGCTGAATGACGCCGCATTGGATTTGCGGTCGATTCAGCATCTGGCACCCGGTATCTCTTTTCTGGACCTGAAGCTGTTTATCGACGGCAAGGTGTCCGGCACCCTATCCGACCTCCGCACCGAATCACTCAAGATCTGGTCCGGAACCCGCGAATCCTTCCTGGACATCGCCGCCCATCTGAACGGACTGCCGGACGACCGCAACACGATGGCCACCATAACCGTCAAGAAGAGCTATACCAATACAAAGGACATCGCCGAGATAGCTTATCAGTGCGCCATTGACAAGAACAAGTTTGACAAGACATCCATATCCAGGCTGGCCCCGGGCACACAGTTTTCGTTCGAGGGTTCGCTCAACGGCTTCTTCGAGGACTTCGTGGCCTACGGCGCCGTCAAGAGCAACCTGGGAGGCTGCAATGTCGACTTAATGTGCCGCGCCGACGGCAAGAAGGCCTACGAGGTGCTTGGCTACGCCGACCTCAACGACTTTGACATGGGCCGCTTCCTGCAGGTCGACGGGCTGGGCAAGACTACCTGCCACGCATCGGCATCGGGCATCTTTGCCTACAACCAGAAGGACTCCGAGTATTATATCGACGAGATTTCCATACCCAAGTTCGAATACAACGGTTATTCGTACAGCAACATATCGGCCACCGGCAACTGGAAGAAGAACGAGTTTGAGGGACGCCTGGTATGCGCCGACCCCAACCTGAAATTCATCCTTCAGGGCATCATGGCTCCCAGCACCAGCGGCAACAGCCTCTACCATGCGAAACTTTCGCTGGGCCACGCCGACCTGGCGGCGCTTAACTTTGACAAGCGCGACATATCCACCGTCCGGCTCAATGCCGAAGCCGACATCACCAAGACGGCCGACGGCCGTGTAATGGGCAAGGCCGACATTACCGACATCCAGTGCAAGAGCCCCGACGGCACCTTCAACCTGGGCAACGTCGAGGTCATCTCGCTCAACGGCAAGGACCGCTATATGCTGGGCGTGAACAGCGACATGCTGCGGGCACGCTACCGCGGCAGCGCCTTCATCACCGACATCATACCGCAGATAGAGGGTATGGCCCTGCTGGGCAAACTTGACAATCTTGCGAAACGGATGAAGAAGATGCCGACGCCCTGCACCGACAAGTTCGACCTCTCTTTCAGGGCGCTTGACATGAAGGGGCTGCTGGGCTATCTTGCCCCCGGCGTGCATGTAGAAAACGGAACGTCCATTACACTCAAGTCGCAGGGCGACAGCACCGGCAGTGCGACTCTCCGCTCTCCCCTGCTGGCCTACGACAACATCTACGTGCAGGACCTGAATGCCAAGTTCGACTTCAAGCAGCGCTCTTCCAAGGCCGACATCGCCACCCAGATGGTCCGCGTGGGCGGCATCAGCCTGGCCGACGGAGTTCTCAAAGCCGACTGCTCCCGCAACAGCGCGCTGGCCGACTTCACTTTCTGCAACGACCCCGATTCGCTGGATGCAGGCCATCTGCAGGCTCTGCTCTCGTTCCCCAATCTCAAGGAGAGCAACCAGAAGATGCTGGTACATCTTGGGCATTCTTTCCTCCGACTTGGCGGCGAGCAGTGGAACATGGATCCCTCCAGCGTCTATCTGGCAGACAAGCATATCACCATCAACGATTTCAGCCTTTACAACCGCAACCAGGGCATCGACATAGACGGCATCCTCTCCGGCAGCAGCGCCGACACCTGCTCTTTCAACATCCGCGACCTGGATCTGTCGCTGGCCAACCTGATGATGAAGAATCCGCTCAATATCAGCGGTACGCTCACCGGCAACGGCAAGATCATAGGCATCTATTCCCGTCCTGACGTCTTTGGCGACATAGCGGTGGATTCGCTTGCACTGGCGGGCCAGACAATCGGCCGCATCGAGGCCCACAGCAACTGGGATGACACTCTGCACCGCGTGAACCTGCTGGCAAAGAACATTCTGGACGGCAACCAGGTGCTCACCATTGCCGGTTTCTACCATCCCGACAAGGAGACCATAAACGCCACCCTGAGCGCCAAGCGATTCAATATGGCGATTGTAGAGCCTTTCATTAGCGATCTTGCGACCGACGTGAGCGGCACCCTGACCGCCGACGCCCTTATCAAAGGCAAACTCAGTTCGCCTGAAGTCACCATGAACGGCGGCCGGCTGGAGAAGTTCAGCGCCAAGCTGGACTACACCCAGGTGCCATACACGATGGACGGCTACATAGATATGGCCGGAGGCAAGATTACCCTTCGTGACTTCAACATTAAGGATGCCGAAAAGGGCACCGGCACGCTGACGGGCACAATCACCCACGACCACTTCAAAGACTTCAATATCGGCATCAAGATAAAGGCTCATAACCTGCTGGGCCTGGACACCGACTACAACGACAACGACACCTTCTACGGCAAGGCCTACGCATCCGGCGACGTCAGCATCACCGGTCCTGTAAGCGGCCTGGCACTGAACCTGAACATAGTGACCCGCCCCGTCTCCGAAATCAGCATACCTCTGGGGTCGGCATCCACTTCACAATCTTCCATCATCACGTTCGTGGACAATCGCCCCGCCCCCAAGGTATCGGCCATAGACTCGCTTATAAGCCTCTATCGTGTAAAGGATAAGGCAGAGGAGCGCGCTTCCGGCGGCGGCATCGACGTATTCGCCCGCATCAGGGCCACCGACGACGCCCGTCTGAACATCGAGCTGGATTCCGAGGCGGGCGACGCCATACACGTGAAGGGCAGCGGCACGGTGGATATAACCGTCAAGGACGGTGAATTCAACATCATCGGTGACTACACCGTGAGTGAAGGCGAGTACGGCCTGGCTTTGCTGGGGCTTGTGAACCGCGACTTCACCCTCGACCCGGGCAGCACCATCCACTTCAACGGCGATATCATGAAATCGGAGCTCAACATGACGGCCACATACCGCACCAAGGCCTCCATATCGCCTCTGATGGCCACCGGCGCAGAGAATTCCATCCGCCGTCCGGTCAACTGCAACATCAAGATCACCGACCGTCTGGCCAACCCCAGCCTGGGCTTCGACATAAAGATAGACGATCTGGATCCTACGGTACAGGCGCTGATAGAGAACACCCTGAACACGGAGGAGAAGCGCATGCGCCAGTTCCTGGCACTGATCCTTTCCGGATCGTTCATACCCGACGAGCAGAGCGGCATCGTGAACAACACTTCGATGTCCTACTTCAACGCCACGGAGATCATGAGTTCACAGCTTAACAGCATCCTGCAACAGCTGGACATCCCCATCGACTTCGGCTTCAACTACCAGCCCACCGAAACGGGCCAGGACCTCTTTGACGTGGCGGTATCCACCCAACTGCTCAACAACCGCGTGAGCGTGAACGGCAACGTCGGCAACCGCCGCTATATGACCAGCAACCGCGACGATATCGTGGGTGACGTGGATGTCGAGATCAAGCTTGACCGCCGCGGCAAGACCCGCCTCAAACTTTTCTCCCATTCTGCCGACGAATACAGCAACTACCTGGACCAGACCCAGCGCAACGGCGCCGGTATCTCCTACAAGGAGGAGTTCAACTCGTTCAAGGATCTCTTCAAGAAGAAGAGCCGCAAAAAAAGAGATGTCCCGCCCGTAAACGGAACATCTCCTTCTGCCGCAGCCGCTCCGGCCGCAGAATAAGCCTAAGCCATAGAATCCTGCTGCATTGTGTAGAGGAACTCCTCGTTGTCGCGGGTGCGCTCCAGACGGGAGAGCATGAACTCCATAGCCTCCACCGAATTCATATCGGAGAGATACTTGCGCAGTATCCAGATGCGGTTGATGTGCTCCGGATTGTAGAGCAGGTCGTCGCGACGGGTACTGGAAAGGGTAACGTCCACAGCGGGGAATATACGCTTGTTGCTGAGCTTGCGGTCCAGCTGAAGCTCCAGGTTGCCGGTGCCCTTGAATTCCTCGAAAATCACGTCGTCCATCTTGGAGCCGGTCTCGGTGAGGGCGGTGGCAAGGATGGTGAGCGAGCCGCCGTTCTCTATGTTGCGGGCGGCACCGAAGAAACGTTTGGGCTTATGCAGGGCGTTGGCGTCCACACCGCCGGAGAGCACCTTGCCGGATGCCGGCTGCACGGTGTTGTATGCACGTGCCAGACGGGTGATGGAGTCGAGCAGGATGACCACGTCGTGACCGCACTCTACCAGGCGTTTCGCCTTCTCGAGTACTATGTTGGCCACCTTTACGTGGTGCTCTGCGGGTTCGTCGAATGTAGAGGCGATTACCTCTGCCTTGACGCTGCGCTGCATGTCGGTAACCTCCTCCGGACGTTCGTCAATAAGGAGCACCATCATGAACACCTCGGGATGGTTGTCGGCAATCGCATTGGCGATATCCTTCAGCAGGACTGTCTTACCGGTCTTGGGCTGCGCCACGATAAGGCCGCGCTGACCCTTGCCGATAGGGGTGAACATATCTACGATGCGCACCGACAGGTTGCTGTTGTGACCGTTGCCGGTCAGGTTGAACTTCTCGTCGGGGAACAGCGGAGTCAGGAAATCGAAAGGAACACGGTCGCGGATGAACTCCGGGGTGCGGCCGTTGATGGTATGGATGCGCACCAGCGGGAAGTACTTGTCGCCTTCGCGCGGAGGTCGGATGTCGCCCTTGATTGTGTCGCCCGGCTTGAGGGCGTAATTCTTTATCTGTGACTGCGATACGTAGATGTCGTCGGGTGAGTTCAAATAGTTGTAGTCTGAAGAACGCAGGAAACCGTAGCCGTCCGGCATCACCTCCAGCACACCGCTGGCCTGCACCACGCCGTCGTATTCAATGCGGGGACGCTGCATCTGCTGGTTCTGTTGGTTCTGCTGGTTCTGTTGCTGAGGACGGTTGCCGTTCTGATTCTGCTGAGGCTGTCCCTGGGGTTGCTGAGGTTGATTCTGAACCTGGGGCTGCTGGTTTTGCTGAGGCCTCTCGGCAGGTCTTTCTGCCGGCTGTGCAGGCAGAGGCTGCTGAGGCTGGGCCGCCTGACGCATGCGGGGACGGAGCTTTTTCTTCTGCTGATCTGCAGCAGGGGCTTCTGCAGGAGCTTCCGCAGCCGGGGTTTCAACTGCCGGAGCATCAATATCAACCTTGACAGCCTTCCTGGAGACGCGCTTGCGTGCAGGCTTGGGATCTGCCTCGGTTGCTTCTTCTGCTACCGGGGCGGGCTCTGCCGCAGCTGCAGCCTTGGGCTTGCGGCCAGGCTTCTTCTTGGGAGCCGGTTCCTCTGCCGCAGGAGTCTCCGCAGCCTTCTTGGCGCGGCCTTTGGCGGCTGTCTTTGTCCTTGTGACAGGTTCTGTGCTTTGGATGGCCTGCTCGTCCAGGATTACATACACCAGATCTTTCTCTGCGATGGACTCAGGCTTTTTAACATTCAGTTTTTTGGCAATCTCTATCAATTCTTCCCTACTCTTGCCATTGAGTTGAATAATGTCGTACATATATGTTTTTTAAGATGATACGGGCGGCAGAAGATGACCGCTGCCCGAAAAGGATACGCAAATATAGCACGAAATGCCGTATTTGCAACGATTCTACTCAAAAATGTTTGCCATCTGATTCCGCAGGACACCCGCCGCATCAGCCGCAGCTTTTGCGAAATCGTTCCCTCGGGAGGCATAGATGATGCCGCGGGACGAGTTTATCAGAAGGCCGCAGCGGGAGTTGAGGCCGAACCTGGCCACCTGCCCTACGCTGCCGCCTTGTGCGCCGACGCCCGGTACCAGCAAAAAATGGTCGGGGCATATCGCGCGTATTTCAGCGAGCATTTCGGGCCGCGTTGCGCCCGCCACGAACATCATATTGTCTACCGTACCCCACTCCATCGCCTTGCCAATAACCTTCTTGTAAAGGTCATCTTCCATCTCGAAATCGGCCGCGGAGGCGTTGGATGTCAGTCCAAGCACCACCGCCCATTTGTCCTTGTATTCGAGGAAGGGAGCCACGCTGTCCCGGCCCATATATGGGGCGATTGTCACGGCATCGCAGGGCATATTGTCGAAGAAGGCCTTGGCGTAGCGGGCGGCGGTATTGCCGATGTCGCCGCGCTTGGCATCTGCAATGACCATAATCTCAGGATACTGTTCTTTTATGTAGGCCACGGTCATCTCCAGCTGCTGCCATCCCCAGGCGCCGTAGCACTCGTAGAAAGCGGTGTTGGGCTTGTAACACACCGCCACATCCGCCGTGGCGTCGATTATTTCCCGGTTGAAGATGAACAGCGGGTACTGTTCGCCGTCCAGCGCAGAAGGGAGATTCTCCAGGACCGTGTCCAGCCCCACGCAAAGGCAGCTGCGCTTGGCCTTTATCTGTCCGAACAGTTGGTTAGCGGTCATAATACTTATAGAAAAGCGCTATGGATTGCATTCCCTTGAAGAGCTGGTCCAGCAGGTAACTTTCGTTGGGAGAGTGTATGAAGTCGCGTTCCAGGCCAAATCCCATCAGCAGCGGGTCTGCACCCAGCAGTTGCTGCATCTCGGCCAGGATGCCGATGCTGCCGCCGCCGCGGCTGGGTACGGGTTCGACGCCGTACACCTCGCCCATCGCCTTGGCCGCCGCCTGATAGGCTGTGGAAGAGACGGGTATCAGGAAGCCGTCGCAGCCGTGATGCTCGATAACCTCCACCGTGACATCCTTGGGGGCAATCTTCTTTATATGTTTCTTGAACAGCTCGGCAATCTTGTCGCAGCGCTGATTGGGAACCAGCCGCATGGAGACTTTTGCGCGGGCTTCACGGGGGATGATGGTCTTGGAGCCCTCGGCGGTAAAGCCGCCCACGATTCCGTTCACATCCAGGCACGGGCGGATACTGCGCCGCTCCTGGCTGGTGTAGCCCTTCTCGCCGCGTACGCCAGGGACTCCGATTTCATCGGCAAATTCCTTCTCGTCGAACGGGGCACGGGAGAGCATCTCCCGTTCTTCGGCAGAGAGTTCCACGACATCGTCGTAGAAGCCCTTTATGGTGATGCGGCCGTCCTTGTCTATCAACTTGCTGACAATTTCGCACAGTACGTTGGCTGGATTGGCCACAGCGCCGCCGTAATGACCGGAGTGAAGGTCGGCGGAGGGGCCTTTGACCACTATTTCCATATAGGCCAGGCCGCGCATTCCGCAGTTGATGGAGGGGACTTTGGCCGATATCATTGTCGTGTCGGAAACCAGTATCACGTCGCAGGCCAGCAGGTCGGTGTGAGCCGCAATCCACTCCGGCAGCGACGGTGAACTTATCTCTTCCTCGCCTTCGAAAATGAACTTGACGTTGTGGCGCAGCTGTCCGGTTGCCACCAGGTATTCGAACGACTTCAGATGCATGAAAATCTGCCCCTTGTCGTCGTTGGCCCCGCGGGCATATATTGCGCCGTCGCGGATTTCGGGCTCGAAGGGATCGCTCTTCCACTCCTGGATCGGATCCACCGGCTGCACGTCGTAGTGACCGTATACCAGCACTGTGGGCCGTGCCGGGTCTATCGTCTTCTGGGCAAAAACCACCGGATGGCCCTTGGTCTTATAGACCTTCGCCTTGTCTGCACCCGCCGCCAGCAGCAGCTCGCAGAGCCGCTCTGCACAGCGTTTCATGTCATTTTTATGCTCGGGTTCGCTGCTTACAGAGGGAATTCGCAGCAGAGAGAACAATTCTTCGTAAAAACGGGACTCGTTTGCCGGTATATATTTATACATCTGTCAGATTTTTACAAAAATAGCTATTTTTTACTAACTTTGCATCCCTTTATACGGAATACAAAATCAAAAAATATAGAAATGCAAGTCAAAGAGAAAAAAATCGACGACCTCAACCTTAAGTTGACCGTCAAGCTGGACAAGGCTGACTGGGAAGAGCCCAGGAAGAAAAAACTCAACACTTTCCGCCATCAGGCAGACATCAAGGGCTTCCGCAAGGGTATGGCTCCCATGTCGCTCATAGAGCGCCTCTACGGCGGTCAGGCTATGGCAGAAGTTGTCAACGGCCTTGTCAGCGACGCCATCAACAAGCATATAGAGGACAAGAAGCTGGAGATTATCGGCGAGCCCCTGCCCAGCGACAAGGATATGAAGAACGACTGGGAGAACGGCGAAACCCTGAGTTTCGAATACGACCTGGGACTTTACCCGGAGGTCAATATCGACGTCACCGACAAGGACAGCATCCCCTACTACAAGGTGCGCGTCACCGAAGCCGCCAAGGCCGATTTCAAGAAGAACCTGCTGAAGCAGTTCGGAACCATGGTAGACGGCAAGAAACTTGGCGCCGACGACTTTATGACGGCCGACTTTGAGCAGGGCGAGCACAAGGTGGAGGACACCTACGTAGCGCTCCGCTCCATGGCCAGCGAAGATATCAAGAAGAGCTTCATCGGCATCAAGCCGGGCGAGGTACGCGACGTAAACGTTGTCGAGACATTTGCCAACGAGACCGACCGCGCCTCTATGCTTCATCTGGGGAAAGAGGAACTGGCGGCTTTGGATCCCGTCTGGAAGATGACCGTGAAGAGCATCAAGACCTACAAGGACGCCGAGGAGAACCAGGAGACCTACGACCGGATATTTGGCAAGGACGTGGTAAAGAGCCCCGAAGACTTTGACAAGAAGGTTGCCGACCGCCTCGCAGAGGAATATCAGGGCGAGAGCGACTACCGTTTCGGCATCGACGCCCGCGAGTATCTGGTGGGCAAGGCCGACATCAAGCTTCCCGAGGAGTTCATCAAGCGCTGGCTGCTCGCTGCAAACGAGGGCAAGTTCACCGCAGAGGACATCGAGAAGGACTTTGACGCCTTTATGAAGGACTTCCGCTGGGACATCGTCCGCACCCGCCTGATGAAGGCACACGATTTAAAGGTCACTAAAGAAGATATGGAACGCGAAGCCCGCAACTTCGTGAACTACCAATACGCTATGTACGGTCTCTCCGCCCTGCCCGAGGAGCAGACAAAAGAGGCTGCCGACCGTCTTCTTGCCGACCAGCAGCAGGCCCGCCGCATCTACGAGAAGGTAGAGAACGACCTGGCCATCGACTTCGTTAAGAAGACCGCTACTTTGGCTAAGAAGAGCATCTCCCTGGACAAGATGCGCGAACTTGCAAAATAATCCGAAATGAAATCTGAATTTGAAAAATTTGCGGTGGGGGACCGCGGCATCAGCTCCCTGACGCTGGATGGCTACGGCAAACTCGTGTCGAGCTATATGAACCCGATGATTATCGAGGAGCGCCAGCTGAATGTGGCTCAGATGGACGTTTTCTCCCGCCTTATGATGGACCGTATCATCTTTTTGGGATGTCCCATCAACGACGAGGTGGCCAATATAATCCAGGCGCAGCTCCTGTTCCTGGACAGCAACGGCTATGATTCCGACATTTCACTGTACATAAACTCTCCCGGCGGAGAGGTTTATGCCGGCCTTGGCATCTACGACACGATGCAGACCATTGCCAGCGACGTGCACACCATCAACACCGGCCTGGCCGCTTCGATGGCTTCCATACTGCTGGCCGCCGGCACCAAGGGCAAGCGCAGCGCCCTGCCCCACTCCCGCGTGATGATCCATCAGCCTATGGGCGGCGCCTCCGGCCAGGCATCGGACATCGAGATCACCGCCCGCGAGATTCTCAAACTCAAGGACGAACTCTACCAGATTCTGGCGGAGCACACAGGCAAGACCTTCAAGCAGATTGTGAAGGACGCCGACCGCGACTATTGGATGACCTCCAAGGACGCCCTTGAATATGGCATGATAGAC
Source organism: Bacteroidales bacterium (assembly GCA_017561665.1). Taxonomy (GTDB): domain Bacteria; phylum Bacteroidota; class Bacteroidia; order Bacteroidales; family UBA932; genus Equibacterium. The sequence continues at coordinate 12,467 of JAFZBQ010000066.1, forward strand.
GAAATCGTTACCCGTCCCGCTTCCAAGGCGGCAAAGAAATAATGGCAAAGAATTCC
>JAFZBQ010000067.1 GCA_017561665.1 Bacteroidales bacterium
CATGATCAATCTTGACTACGATTTCGTGCGTGAGTTGGGACCCGGCGAGGCTGTAAAAATCACCGCCGACGGCATCGAGCAGATTCTCCCTCCCGAGGGCAAGTTGCACATCTGCTCCTTCCTCTGGATTTATTACGGTTTTCCCGCCACTTCATACGAAGGGATGAACGTCGATCACGCCCGTCGCAACCTGGGCCGCCTGATGGGGCAGCAGGACGATGTCGTGGCCGACCTGGTGTCACCGATTCCCGACTCCGGCACCAGCATGGCCCTGGGCTATAGCGAGGGTGCCGGCATCCCGTACCGCAACGCGGTTCTCAAATATACCCCGACCTGGCCGCGCAGCTTCATGCCGGTGGACCAGGCCACCCGGGACACCGTGGCCAAGATGAAACTCATCCCCAACTACGGCCAGATGAAGGGGCGCAAGATTGTGTTCTGCGATGACTCCATAGTGCGCGGTACCCAGCTGCGGGACAACGTGCAACTTTTCCGCGGTCACGGAGCAGGGGAGATTCACATCCGCATCAGCTGCCCGCCGCTGGTATATCCCTGCCCGTACCTGAATTTCTCGGCGTCGAAGGGACCGCTGGAATTTGTCACCCGCCGCACCATCCTGGAGTTGGAAGGTGCGCATGACAGCCATCTGGAAGAGTATTCTACATTCGGCTCTCCCCGTTATTGCAATATGGTGGAGGCAATCCGCAAGAATCTGACGATGGATTCGCTCAAGTTCAATACGGTAGAGAATGTGGTCAAGTCGGTGGGCCTTCCAAAGTGCAGCCTCTGCACCCACTGCTTCGACGGAACCGGCAACGATTAGAGGCCGGCGATGATACCGACCGCCGTTCTGAGCAGATTCAGGCTCAGGTGCAGAGCGGCCTGCGAGAAATCTCCCACTACCGGGAGATTTCTTGTTATAAGGGCAATCGGTGTCAGATAGATGGATGCGCTGGTGAGCGGAATGGCTACAAAATTGGTCACCATAAAGTATTTTGGAAAGGTTCCGAAGTAGAGCAGCACCAGCGGCGCGGTGGCGGCCTGGCAACTGATGGAGAGTGCCGTCACGTTCCAGACTTTCTCCATAATCGCTGTGCGACATTCCAACAGTGCTTTGACGCGCGGGTATATGAAACAGATTGCTGCCATGGCGCCGAAGGAGAGCTGGAAGCCGATCTGGAAGGGTGCGTCGGGGTTCGCGAGGGTGATGATAAAAGCGCTGATTGCCAGCGCCCGCAGCAGGTCGCACCGGCTGTCCATCAGTTCTCCGGCTTCATACACCGTGATCATTATCACCGCCCGCAGTATCGAATTTGACATTCCGGTTATAATTGCGTAGCTCCAGAGCAATGCCAGTATCAGCAGTTTGCGGATAAGCCTTGCCGGACGGCTGTTTCCAAGCAGGGCGAAGGTCAGCGTCAGAAAGAAATACAATACGCCGATATGAAGGCCGGAGAGGGCAATCAGGTGCATTGCACCGCTCCGCTTGAAATCGGTTTTCAACGCGCGGTCTATCCGGCTGCGGTCGCCGATTGCAATGGCGCTCAGGATGGCCCCTTCGCTGCCGCCGCCGGCGATGTTGTTCAGCTGAGTCGATATGTTCTCCTTGATGATTGTGGATCTTTGAGTTAGAGGCCCTCCCTGGCCCGGATATCGGCCGATTGCGGTATTGATGGCACCCAGTATCAGAAAGGCCGCAACGGCCGCAAATCGGCTCTTTTTGCCCATTACAAGGGCCGCCGCCAGGGGTGTCAGTATTGTCAGTATGATTAAGATTGCCGCCCGCGCCGGGGCCGTGCCTGCGCCTTGGCAGAAGGCCGCGCAGCACCCCGCCGCCAGATCTCCCGCCACAAACCCCGCCGCGTATAGAACTATGTCAGGCCTTCCCTTCATATCCGTCTTTATTTTGTCACGAAGATAATGGAATTATTCGTAAATTCGCGGTGCGAAAAACAAAACACGATTTATGAATATTCTGGTTCTTAACTGCGGCAGCTCTTCCATCAAGTATCAGGTTCTGGATATGAAGAGCGAGACCGAATTCTCTCTGTTGGCAAAAGGTCTTGTAGAGCGTGTCGGAAGCGACAACGCCACCATCACACATAAGGTTCCCACCCGCGAGGATGTGTTCCAGGAGCTCCCGATCCAGGATCACTCCAAGGGCATATCGGTGGTGCTGGAGATGCTGCTGGACAAGCAGAAAGGCGTGCTGGAGAGCCTTTCCGACATAGACGCCGTAGGTCATCGCGTGGCGCACGGCGGCGAGTATTTCTCCTCGGCCGCACTGATTAACGATGATACTGTCGCCAAGATAGAGAAGTGCTGCGCACTGGCTCCGCTGCACAACCCGGCATCGCTGCTGGGCATAAACGCTGCGGCCGAACTGATGCCGAAGATTCCGCAGGTGGCCGTGTTCGACACATCGTTCCACCAGACTATCCCCGACTACGCATATATGTACGCGCTGCCGTATGAGTATTATCAGAAGTACGGCATCCGTCGCTACGGCTTCCACGGTACCAGCCACAATTTCGTGGCAGGCAAGGCCTGTGACGCCCTGGGCTGGAACATCAAGGATAAG
>JAFZBQ010000068.1 GCA_017561665.1 Bacteroidales bacterium
GCGCTGCGCAGACTTCGCGATGACAACACTCTGAATGCCAGTCGCGCCTGGCTGTTCTTTGACCACGCCGTGATGGACACGGAGGTGCCATTCCAAGGCGCAATGCTGTTCGCATTGGGTCAGACCATAGAACTGGCAGAAAAGATCGGATACGGCGATCAGGTTAAGCAGTGGCGCCAGCTCCCGGCCAAGATCCGCAAAGGGGCGCGTAAAAAATACTACAACACCAAGCAAGGTCTGATGGTTAGCCCTCAAGGCGGCCAGGTATCAGTCCACGCGCAAATCTGGGCCATAATCGGCGGCATACTCTCACCAAAGGAGGGCGCCAGGGCACTGGAAACCGTGCTCGCAAGACATGACGCCGTCAGTCCCGGATCGCCCTATTCTATGCATTACCTGCTGGAGGCGATGCTCCGCTGCGGAATGTACGACAAAGCCCGCGAAACTATGGTGGATTACTGGGGAGGGATGGTACGCAAGGGCGCCGACACCTTCTGGGAAGTTTATGACCCCACAGACGACTACCGCGCCCCGTACAGCTTCCATCCGCTCAACAGCTACTGCCACGCCTGGAGCTGCACTCCGACGTACTTTATCTACAAATACCCCGAAATATTCCAGAAGTAGCCTATCTGCGGTGCGTCAGACTCTTATTTCAGCCTTTCTTCAATCCATTCGATGATGTCGGGCTCGCTGGGACGCTTTGCCTCGACAGAGAGGATGCAACCGTCTTTGTCGAAGAAGAGGAAGCGGGGGATGCCCTTTATGTCATAACTCTTGCAAAGCAGGTTGTCGAACTCGTTCTGTGCGATGTACTGCGGCCACTCAAGGTTCTCCTCAGCCACCACAGCCTTCCAGTTCTTCTCATTCTTATCGAGAGAAATGCTCACGAGTTGGATGCGGGAATCGTTTTTGTAATGGTCGTAAAGCTTGATCATATATGGCGTCTGCGCGCGGCAGGGTCCGCACCAGGTCGCCCAGCAGTCGATATAAAGCGCCTTGCCGCGCATGTCGGAGAGCATCACCTTGTTGCCGTCAGCGTCATAGACGTCGAAATCCACAGCTGGTGCTCCTGGAACCATACCCTTATAATGGTCGTAGAGAGCCTGGATATCCTCAGGAACATCACGCTCAGGTTCAATGGCCTTGTAAGCATTGAAAACCTCCTCGATATTGGCAGGAGCGTGGCCAAGAGCACCGTGGATGCGGTCATCTGCCATCTTGCGGATGATATCCTTGTTGGTTAACTGCTCGTTAAGCGCTTCAAACCAAGCGACAGTTTTGTCCTTACCCTCCTCAATAGGCATCCAGAAGCGGCTGTAAGCAGACATATAGCTATAAGCATCTTCGAAATTGCCGTTGCGGTCAAGGCTCTCTATGTATTCCTTGTAATCCGGGTCAGCCTCTCTCGTCAGATCTGAGAACCAGCCAAGGGACGATTTCGAATATTTATCATAGTAAGCCCCCATAAAGTCGCGGAACTGCTCGCTTTTCACGTTCTGAAGGTTCTTACGAAGGCTATCCACGCCATCCTGAATCATGCTGCGATACTGATTGAACTTCAAATCTTTGGCTTCGTAATGCTCCATAAGGATGGGATTCTGGATTTTGCTGAAGAAATCACCTTCAGTAAGGAATTCGTATGCATCCTTGTTATCGCCGGTATATGTGACAATGGTCTCATAAGTCTCCTCTTGAGTGCCCTCTTTTCGCTTCATCTCCACATCCATATTGGCCTTCATGCCGGGCTCTGAATAGAATTTCAGGCCGCCCTTAGGGTCGTCGACAATCAGATAGCGAGTACAGGGACCGTCTTTAATCTCGAAGGAATAATTACCCTCCTCATCTACAGTCACAGGAATCAAGTTATTAGGGTCGTCAATATTCATAATGGAAACATGACTGTCGGGCTTAAGGCCTGTGATCTTGCCGGTGAATTCAGCCGGCTTCTTGCCGCAGGAGACTGCGGCAAGAAGGACTGCTATCGTTAAAAGAATCTTTCTCATCTTATCTTTCGTTTTGTACGAGTTGATCGCTGTTGAAATCCATCACGTTGTAGGGAATCAGGAGCTGCCAGCGGGGGTCATCGACAGGCATTGTATAACTCTGTCCGTATATAGTGCGGGTCATCGGTTTCGCCGTCTTGGGGTCGGCGTTCTGGCGCTTCTTGTCGAGGAAGGAGAGATCGGTGTAAACCAGTTCACGACGGCGTTCGTTTAGTATTTCAGTCAACAACTCGTCTTTATTGGTGGTGGTTATCGGCTTATACGTCGCAGCCGCATAACGGTTCTCACGAAGGTGATTCAATGCCTCGAGCGAAGCATTCACATCCGGGCTGCTTTTTCGCAAGGCAGCCTCAGCCTTCATAAGCCAAACTTCGGAGATGTTGATTCCACCGTTAAGTGCGCGAACCCAGTTGACATTCTCCATAATACCCATCATTGCGAGCGAAGCCATAAAATTCTTCCAGCGCAGGTCGTTCTCTGTATCGGTGATAGCCATCAGTTTTTCGGAATAAGGGCCAAGCAGGGATTCTGTCTTATATCTGGAATAGAGAAGCTCGGGATTTATGAGTTTGTTGGTTTCATATCCGGCGAGGCCATATGCGGGAATACCCGGCATAAGCATCGAAAGTGTGTTGTAGTCAATCAAGGTATTGCGGAGCTTCAGTGATGCGGTTGCATCCTCATAGGCCTTGTCGTAATCCTGCATCCACAGATAGGTGCGGGCGCGAAGGGCATAGGCAGTAGCCTTGCCGGGAATGTTGTTGAATGCAGGATTTGTGTCGTCGAAGAGGCTGATTGCAAGTTCAAGGTCTTTGAGGATTTGTTCATAAACCTCAGCGACCGTTGCTCTGGGATACTGTTTGTTTATGTTGGACTCCAGCACAAGTGGAACTGCCAGGTCGGTAGAGGCCGTAGCCGCTTTGTACTGTTTGCCGTAGAGGTTTGCCAGTTCAAAATAGTTGAATGCCCTGTGTACGAGTGCACGTGCCTTTACAATCTCTCTGGTATACACCACGCCGGCCTCGGCATTGTCGATGTTGTCGAGGACAAAGTTTGCGATATAGTTCGACTTATAGAGGCCATTCCAGTTCAAATCCTCTTCGGCAGCAGACCAGAGTTCGTCGTTCCATACGAGGGTATTGTATACAAAGGAATTGTTGCGGAATGTGGTATACATCATTGAAGAGGGATCCTCAGGCGCAGTAAAATCGTCACTTAGAAACTCGATGAAGTTGACGCAGTAGCATATATCGGTCGTAACTAAGTTTTCAGCGTCTGTCGAAAATGAGCCATTGTTCATCATTTCGCCATAATCATCGACGGTCGTCGGTATCGTCTGGCCCTTTGGAACTATATCCACGAAGGATTCACAGGATGCGAGCACTAAAGCCGCAATAAATAATATGATAATCTTTTTCATAGTCTTAGAACTTTACGTTAAGGGAGACGGTGTAATAGGTAGGCTGGTTGCCGAAATAGGTACCGCCGATCAGACGGTCGGTATCCAGGCCATAGCTGTTGGAAGCCCAGAACCAGGGGTTCTCGACGCTGAATTTCAGGGCAAGGCCGTTGAGCCAGGAGGTCCTGACAAGAGAGGTCAAGTCATAACCGAGTCCGATGTACTTGAGGCGGATAAGGTCTCCCCGCTCATTGATCTTGTCGTTGTTGTTAATCACGGCTAAATAGGTGCCTGAGATATTGTTATATGGTGCACGAGGAATCCATGTCTTCTCCTCGTCACCGGGCTGACGCCATCTGTTGTCGAACGATTTGAAGACATTGTTGCCGGAATAGCCGCTCACACTGGGCATCTGAAGCATATGCCCCAACTTATAGGTGAAGGCGAAGTCTAGGGTGAGGTTTTTCCAAGTGAAAGCATTGGTAAAGGCACCGTAGAATTTCGGACTCCTACGTCCCAGGAGGAGGATATCCTCGATAGACATAGAAGACATCTGCTCGTAGCCGAGTACTTCTCCTTCGGCATTGTAGATCTGCATCTGGCCTTCAGGAGAGAGCTTTGCCATCTTGTAGCCGTATACATAGTCCACCGGCCACCCCTCCTGGGGATTATGATTCATCAGGGACGTATAGGTACCCGTACCTGAGAAGACCTTGGTCACCACGTTGTGATTATATGACAACGTAAAGGAGGAGAGCCAGTTGAAGTTTCTGCCCTTTATAGGATAGCCGGACAGAGCTATGTCGAGACCGTGGTTCTTGAGTTCTGCATAGTTGATCTTGGCAGTTGCCCATCCAGTGGTCGGGTCCATAGCTGCATTGCCCAGGGCGTCTTTGGTGTGCTTATAGTAGTACTCAGCCTCCAGGAAGAGCCTGTGGTCAAACATACTCAATTCGAAGCCGGCATTCCGGATATAGACCTTTTCCCAGCCAAGTTCCGGGTTCTCTGGATTCTGGATATTCAGGACTTTATCACCCGTCATCATATCGCGCATGTTCCTGGTGATAACATAAGGCGAGGTTGTCTTATCGACGTTTCCGCTCAGACCGTAAGAAGCCTTGAACGAGAGTTCGTCAATGGCATCCACGTGGAAGAACTGTTCGTTGGAAATGGTCCACTTTCCGCCTATCGACCAGGTCGGCTGGTTGCGGTACTTCTTAGACCTTCCAAAGAGGTTGGTCTTGTCGTAACGCATACTGGTAAAGAGAGTGTAGCGGTTGTCGTAGGTACCACTGGCAGTAAAGAACATTGAGAAGTATCGGTTCTCTACATCCGACTCCCACGGATTGTACATGATAGTCTGTTTTCCTCCAATCGGCGAAAAACCATATACGCCTTCACTTGCCAAACTGTAGAAATCCATTCTGGTGTCGTGGGTAAGCCCCTGTACGTCATAGCCATAATAGGTATCATTCAATCCCTTTGTGTGAATGGCAAACATTTCGGTTCCGCCCAGCGCGGTAACGTACCACTTGTCGTTGGAATACTTGTAGTTGAGCACGTTACGCCAGGTATAGCTCACACTTTCAGAATTGGTGATGGTTCTCATAGCGCCTTCGGGCAGATAAGAAGTCATCGTTCCAGTTGCCTCGTCGTAGGCCGTAAACCTGTTGAACTGGTTGCGGACCGTATAACTGTTGCGGCCGTTTATGATTTCATTGGCCGAATGATCGACTGTGTACATTCCACTGGTGGTGAACTGGAATCCCCAGGGAAGCTCGAAGTCGAGTGCAGCGTTGACTGAGACATTATACGCATTGGTCTCGTTGGTGGTTTCGCCGCGGTCCTGAAGGCGGTTGTAGTTCCAGTCACCATAACCCTTCTGCATAAGGTCGTCCTTAAAGAATTGTGACACGCTGTTGAACTCGTTGGCGTAGGTGCCGTCTGCGTTGAAGAGCTTTGTGTAGGGAGCCATTGTTGTCGGATTCCCGGTGTAAGCAAGGGCCTTTGAATAATGTGCGCGGAGTCCGGTGGTAAGTTTTATGAACTTGTTGAGTTCGGTGGAGGTATTCCAGAGCACACCGGCGCGGTTCGAGCTGTTGCCGATCAAATCGCCGCGTGAATTTTCGAAATTGAGGGAGATATAGTTAGTAGTGATTTCCGACCCGCTCGTGATCACAATGTTATGGGTCTGGAAGAGAGAATTCTGGTAGAAGTTCTTGCGTATGTCATTCCAGTTTGTATAGGAACCGAGATCCGCAAACTGTGCCTCGCGCTCAGACTCCGAGATGTTGCCTGCCTGATAGTTGTATTCGATGAGGGCCGCCTCGGAGAAAACCAAAGGAGAGCCTTCCATCTGTTGGATATCATTGGAGTTTGCAAAGTGTTCACGCTCCCAGCCTATGCGCTGGGCGGAGTTCAGGTAACCCAGTGAGGAAACGTCGAACTTGCTGCCGATTTTCACGTCACCTGAGTAGGAAACGTGGGTCTTGACGTTCTTCGCACCCTTCTTTGTGGTGATGACAATCACACCGTTTGCTGCACGGACACCCCAGATAGAAGCCGCCGCGGCATCCTTCAGCACGGAAATCTGCTCGATGTCATTGGGGTTGACGTTAAAAGTATCGTATTCCATGGGGAAGCCGTCGACGACTATCAGAGGAGAGGTCTCGGCATAGAGAGTAGCCTGGCCACGGACAATCATATTACCTTCACCGTCGATAGCCAGACCGGGCACTACGCCCTCCAGGCGGTCAATCACATCGTTGGTGACGATCTTGTTCATCTTCTCGTCGGTAACTACGGCATACGAACCGGTGGAACGCCCCTTCTCTATTGTTTGATATCCCGTTACGACCACTTCGTCGAGAACCATATCGGAATGCATTACGACATCTTGTTTTAAATCAGCATTTCCCGGCTCAAGAGTCAGGTAGGTATCATCCATACCAAGATAGGAGAATTTCAATGTAGTGCTTTCAACAGGAACCTTGAACGAGAAGAAACCTTTATCGTCGGTGAGGGTGCAGACGCGGGTTGCACCAATGCACACCGGGACGCCGAGTAAAGGTTCTTTGTTCGCGTCAAGGACATATCCGCTGACGGTGCGGGTACGGCCGCTTAACTGTTGCGGAGTGATGTTCACGGTATTGCCGTTTACCGTGTACTGGCACTCGATGAGATTGACCAGATTGCGGATTACCTCATCGGCAGGCCGCTTCTGGGCTTGAATAGTTACTTTCGGCCATTCTTTGGCCAAATCAGCAGAATAGACGAAACTAAGACCTGCCTGCTGCCGGATAGAAGCCAGTACGGTTTCCACGGGGACCGAACGAAAGTCCACTGTAACCTTCGTGTCGATGTCGGGCGCTGCAGCGGACAACGAGAACGAAAGGACGGCCAGCATAATGGACAGGAACGTCTTTTTGGTAAATGTGTTGTACATATTGAAGATGATTAGGTTAATGCTTAATGATCAAACTCTATGCAATTTATAAATAATTATTTTATGGGGCGCGTTATTGTTTTCTAAAATATATGGTTTTATTTGCAGAGCATTATATCCAGGATCATCCGGTCGGTAGCTTTCATTCCGATACTTCCGATGGCTCCAAGGTTACGGATTGTTCGTTCGACATCGTCTTCTATGATGCCGTCGGTAGAGCCGATGCAGGTGCCGCGAAGGGCCAGCACGGCGCTCTGGATGGCGCAGGAGACGCCGGAGGCGACTTTCATCGCACAGCCGACCTTGGCGCCGTCGCATACCATTCCGGTGATGTTGCCGGCCATATTCTGGATTGCTGCGCAGACCTCTTTCAGGCCGCCGCCTTCAAGATAGACGATGCCGCAGGCGCTGCCGGTGGAGGCCACCACGCAGCCGCACAGGGCCGACAGTTTGCCCAGGAAACTCTTGATGTGGATGGCTACCAGATTGCTCAGGATCAGCGCCCTGGCAAGGCGCTCGTCATCGACTTTGTATTTGATGGCGTAGGCGATAACCGGCATACTGGCGGTGATGCCCTGGTTGCCGCTGCCGCTGTTGGACATAGCCGGCAACCTGCTGCCCGCCATACGGGCGTCGGATGCTGCGGCGGTCATTCCCATCGCAAAGCTCAGCAGGTCGTCGCCGAAGACCTCCTTCTGGTTTTCTCGGATGGCCTTGCCGACACGGAGGCCGTAGTCCTTTTCCAAGCCTTCGCGGGCGAGGGCCAGATTCAGAGTCCGGTCTTCCAGAATGAATTCGATGTCCTTGTAGTCTGTATTGCAGGTAAAGTCGTATATCTCTTTGACTGTCAGGCCGGAATCCTTGCCGCCCGACTCGACGCTGGCGGCGCCCGACTCGGAACTCATCAGGATGCGGTCGGCAAAACTGGTCTCCACTATCCGGTCGTGGTCGTCTTCGATTACCGCGTAGGCGTGCGGATCGACCTCGGCGCTGGCCTGCGCGCCCCCTTCAAGGGCCACAGTGGCCTTGACATAGAGCAGTCGGTCGGTGTCGGAGACGGAGATGTGCACAGATTTGCTATCCACCAGGCTTTTGGCCCTGGCGATGCCGGCATCGTCAAGATTTTTGAGAACCTCCAGGCCAAGCGAAGAATCGCCGCAGACGGCGCCTAGGGCGGCCGCCACGTGCAGGCCTATCATCCCGGTGCCGGGGATGCCCACGCCCATACCGTTCTTGAGGATGTTGGCGCTGACCTCTACATCTATCTTGAAGTCAGCGGTTTGTCTCCAGCAGTCATTACAGACGCAGTTCTCCATAATGATTTCCACCGCCTTGGCCGTTGCAAGGGCTACGGCGATGGGCTCGGTGCACCCCAGGGCGGGCTTCACTTCGCGGTGGATCAGGTCTATGATCTGCTGCTGGCGCGGCGTCATTGCTCCAGGAATTTTACGAATTCTGCTGCATCCAGATTATATCCGCGGGGGCCGGCTATTGTGTTGCCCTCGCCGTCCAGGATAAAGTAGTTGGGCTGGGAATTGACGCCGAAGCGGTTCAGTACCAGGTCGGAATTGACACGGCCGACATCCTTGAGTGTCTTGCCGCTGCTGTTAACGACCCACTTGTCCTTAGGAAGAGGAGTCTTGTCGTCTACATACAGGGTGGCGATTACAAAATCGTCACGCAGGCGCTTGAGCACCTCGGGATTGCTCCACACGCGGGTCTCCATCTCACGGCAGTTGACGCAGCCGTGGCCGGAGATGTCCACGAAGACCTTCTTTCCTTCTGCTGCAGCTGCCGCAATCGCGTCATCGAGGTTGCTGTAGCCGGTAAGGCCGTGGGGGAGGGGCACCAGATCCCCGATCAGGTCGGGGATGGCGGAATTATCACCGTACGTCATCCCCGGTTGGACACCGTACGTCATCCCCGGCTGGACCGGGGATCCAGAATTGCCGTACGTCATCCCCGGTTGGACACCGTACGTCATCCCCGGCTGGACCGGGGATCCCAGCACGAAATCCTGCGTCTGGATGGGCGGCAGGTAGCCGCTGAGGGCCTTGAGGGGCGCGCCCCACATACCGGGGATCATATAGACCACGAATGCGAAGTCAATGATAATCAGCACCAGACGTCCTACCGATATATATTCCAGCGGAGTGTCGTTTTTGAAGCGGATCTTGCCCATCAGATAGATGCCCAGCAAAGTGAAGCATACGATCCAGATGGCCAGGTAGACCTCGCGGTCGAGCAGGTGCCAGTGATATGTCTGGTCGGCCACGGAAAGGAACTTGAGGCCGAGGGCTATTTCTATGAATCCGAGCACCACCTTGACGCTGTTGAGCCAGCCGCCGCTCTTTGGAAGTTTCTTGAGGACCGACGGGAAGAATGCCAGCAGCGCAAACGGCAGGGCAAAGGCGATGCTGAAGGCCAGCATAGTGACCATCGGCGTCCAGAATTCGCCCTGGGTGCTTTTAATCAATACGGTGCCGACGATGGGGCCGGTGCAGCTGAAACTCACCAGTACCAGCGCCAGGGCCAGGAAGAATACCCCCGCAAGGCCTTTCTTATCACTGCCGCTGTCGGCCTTGTTGGTCCATTTGGATGGCAGCGTAATCTCGAAGGCTCCGAAGAAGGATGCCGCAAACACCATAAAGATGATGAAGAAGAGGATGTTGGGCAGCCAGTGGGTGGAGAGCCAGTTGAAAATGTCGGCGGTGACGGTTTTGCCGCCCAGGGCCCACGTGAGGCCGATAATGATGCATATCGGCACCGTGTACAGCAGCACTATGAACAGACCGTACATCAGGGCGTTGAAGCGTCCCTTTGCGGCGGTGCCGGAGCGTTTCAGGAAGAACGACACCGTCATCGGCACCATCGGGAACACGCAGGGAGTGAGCAGCATCAGAAAGCCCCAGAGAATCGCCTCCAGAATCAGCGCCCAGAGACCTTTGGTGCCCGATTTTGCTGCTCCGTCATTGCCGGCAGCAACCCCGTCATTGCCGGCAGCAACCCCGTCATTGCCGGCTACCGCTCCGTCATTGCCGGCTTGACCGGCAATCTCCACCGGCACCGAGAATTCATATTCCTCCGGCATATTGCATTCGTCGCCGCTGCAGGCGCTCCAGGTCACGGTGCCGCCTACGTTAGCGGTGCCGCTGCCGGTTATCTCCAGATCCTGCCGCAGCAGATAGGTGCCTGTCACGACACTCTCGCCCTTGTAGTCGGAGGGCGTAAATTCCTCCACGGGGTCGCCGGTAGCGGCAACGCCTTCTGTCTGAGATACTTCCAGCGTAGTGCCGACATATTCGTCGGCCATAGGGTGGACGTACCAGCCGTCTGCCACCTGACCGGTGAGCACCAGCTGATAGTTATTGTCCTGGATATGGTTTACGGCGGCCTTCCAAACCACGGTCGGGTTGGCCTGGGCTATCAGTATCGACAGAAGGGATGTCAGGAAAAAGTGCATCATAGATGTGATTTTTCTCAAAGGTAGGCATTTATTTGACATAGCACGGTTTTTGCACTACTTTTGCTAATGATTTCTAATTAAAACGATAGTATTATGAAGAAATTGATTACCGCTTTGATGCTGCTCGTATGCAGTTCGTCGCTTTTCGCACAGGATGTAGATGTTTACGGTCTTCCCATAAACAGCCTTAACGTTCAGGTTTCCGACGCGATGGTGCCCACAGCCCTATGCGGTGTCGGCGTGGGCCTTGGCCTGGCAATCGGCGCCGGCTTTGCCGCGGTTCTTACCGGCGGCAACGCAACCATAGAATCTCCCGAATTTAAAGGATGGACCCCGTATATGTCTGTCGGGTATGACTATCACTTTGCCGATACCAGATGGACGGTCGGCCCAGAGGTGGGCTATTGGCACTATGGCCTTCAGTCCAGCGACAGCTATCAGCATATCCATTTCCCTACGCTGACCGCTGCCGGTAAATTCTATTACAAGCCTGCCGGCAAGTGCAAACTGTACGGAGGTTTGAATCTGGGCGTAGGTACTGTGTTTACCACTACCGTAAACAGGCCCGCTCCCGTTACCAAGGCAGATGACGGAGATGCCGGCGATACCGTTGGCGCTACTGAAGATTCAAGTTCTTCTTCCGACGATCCTTCTATTTTCCCGGTTGTCCAGCTTACCCCTATCGGTATGCGTCTGGGCAGCGAGAAGGTGGCCTTCACCGCAGAACTCGGTGTCGGCTACAAGGGCTTCCTGCAACTGGGTGTTAACGTAGCGCTCTAAGATTCGGCATTTTCGAAGGTCTCAGCGGCCTTCTTAAGGTTTTCTATGATGGGCAGATGCTGGGGACAAACTCCCTCGCACTGCCCACATTCTATACAGTCCGAGGGCTTCCCGTGCTCCAGGGTGTGTACGGTGAAGTACCAGTTGCTGTTCCAGTCGTCGTGGACGCTCTTGGCGTTCATATCGGCAAAGATGTCGGGGATGGGGATGTCCATCGGGCAGCCGTCGGTGCAGTAGCGGCAGGCGGTGCAGGCAATCATATTCTTGCCGTGGAGTATCTCCCGGACCTTGGCCACTGCCTCCATTTCGGCCTCTGAGAGCGGCACGAAGTCGGTCATAAACGACAGATTGTCTTTCATCTGGTCCATATTGCTCATTCCTGACAGGACCAGATAGTTCAGAGGGAAGGAGGCGGCAAAGCGGATGGCATAGCTGGCATAGCCGGCATCGCCGCCCAGTTCTTTGAGTGGCTGCGCGGCATCCTCCGGCAGACGGGCCAGCTGGCCGCCCTTGACCGGCTCCATCACCACCACCGGCTTGCCGTGCCGCTCGCAGACCTCGTAGCAGCCGCGGCTCTGGATGGCGGGGTCGTCGTAGTCCAGATAATTGAACTGGATCTGAACAAATTCTAACTGAGGATATTCAGTCAGGATGCGGTCCAGCACCTCGGGCGTGTCGTGGAAGGAAACGCCGACGTGGCGGATTTTGCCCTCCTCCTTGAGGTCGAACACCGTCTCGTAGGCCTTGCAGGCCTTGAAATCTTCGAAAAACTTGTTGTTCTGCGAGTGCAGCAGATAAAAGTCGAAGTACTCCACGCCGCAATCTTCCAGCTGCTTTGCAAAGAACTTGCGGACGCCTTCGGGGCTCTTTTCGAACATATCCTCGGTGAGCTTGTTGGTAATCAGGTAGCTCTCGCGCGGGTGGCGGCTGGTGAGGCAGGTCTTCAGCGCCAGTTCGCTCTTGCCGCTATGGTAGCCGTGGGCCGTGTCAAAATAGTTGAAGCCGTGCTCCAGGAAATAGTCGACCATGGCCGACGTCTGTTCTATGTCAATATCACCGTCCTTTTCCGGCAGCCTCATGCAGCCGAATCCAAAATTCTTCTTTATCTCGGGAAAGTACTTGCTCATATCGCGTAATTTATTTTCATAAAGGTAGATAAAAAACTTAAATTTGCAGCCCCGAAAAAGACACAAATAAAAGATACACTAATGAAAAAGACATTTGCAATTATGTTAGCTTGTTTAGCTTTTGCAGCATGCAGCCCCAAGGCAGAGAAGGCTCCGGCGCTGGATCTTTCTGACCTTGACACCACCGTCAGCCCCAAGGTTGATTTTTATCAGTATGCAACCGGCGGCTGGCAGGTCAAGAACCCGCTCCGTCCCGAATTCTCCCGCTTCGGTTCGTTCGACGTCATCCGCGAGACCAATCAGGAGCAGCTCAACGCCCTGTTCGAGTCCATGGCCGATATGAAGGCCAAGAAGGGAAGCGTAGATCAGAAGATTTCCGACCTGTACAAGATGGCCCTCGATTCCACTACCCGCAATGAACTTGGCGCTCAGCCCGTTATGGAGGATATAGCACGCATTCAGGCTGTCACTACAAAGGACGAACTCTGGCACCTTCTCTCCAAGATGGCCAAGGAAGGCACCGGCACCGGTTTCTACGGCAGCGGCGTGGATGCTGACCTGGCAAACAGCGATATGCAGGTGCTATACGTAGGCCAGGGTGGCCTGGGTATGGGCGACCGCGATTATTATCTCAAGGCAGAAAATGCCGAACTGAAAGAGGGTTACAAGAACTTCCTGGTCAAGATACTGCAGCTTTGCGGCCTCGAGAATGCAGAGGATATCGCCGCCAAGACAATGGAGGTGGAAGATCATCTTGCAGAATATTCCTGGACCCGCGAGCAGAACCGAGACGTGGCTGCCATCTACAATCCGATGTCCTCCGACGAGGTGATTGCAGCTTATCCTGCCATCGGCTTCGATATCGACCTGGAGGAGATGGGCATCCCCGCACAGGAGAAGGTTATCGTAGAGCAGCCCTCTTTCTTTGAGAAGTTCAACGCTTACGTTGCCGATGCCGATTTGGAGACACTCAAGGATTATGCACTTGCCCACCTGGTAAGCGGTGCCTGCGGCGCTTTGAGCGATGATTTCTACACAGCAAGCTGGGAGTTCTTCAGCCATCAGATGGCCGGCGCACAGGAGCAGAAACCCCGCTGGAAACGCGCTATGGAGGTTCCCAACAGCTTGCTGGGCGAGGCTGTGGGCGAGATGTACGTAGAGCGCTACTTCCCCGAATCTTCCAAGAAGCAGATGCTGGAGCTGGTAGAGAACCTGCGTACAGCCTGGCACGAGCACATCGACGCTCTTGATTGGATGAGCGACAGCACCAAGGCATTCGCACACGAGAAACTTTCTGCTTTCACCGTTAAGATCGGCTATCCCGACAAATGGAAAGACTATTCTACTCTGAATGTAGACCCTGAACTGACCTACTATCAGAATCTGAAGAATGCCAGCGCTTGGTATCTGCAGGACAACCTCTCCAAGCTGGGCAAGCCCACCGACAAGACCGAGTGGGGAATGACTCCGCAGACCGTGAACGCATACTACAATCCCACTACCAACGAGATATGCTTCCCCGCAGGTATCCTGCAGAAGCCTTTCTTCGACCCCGATGCTGACGCTCCAGTAAACTATGGCGGCATCGGCGTGGTTATCGGTCACGAAATGTCCCACGGCTTTGACGACCAGGGCAGTATGTTCGATGCCAAGGGCAATATGGCCAACTGGTGGACAGAGGAAGACAAGGCTAAGTTTACCGCAAAGGGCGAGATTCTGGTTAAGCAGTTCGACGAGGTTGAGATCCTCCCCGGCGTTATGGCCAACGGTAAGTATACCCTGGGCGAGAACATTGGCGACCACGGCGGACTCTCCATAGCCTTCACTGCTATGCAGAACGTGCTCAAGGAGCATCCGCAGGGCCTTATCGACGGCTTCACTCCGGAGCAGCGCTTCTATCTGTCATACGGCAAGATTTGGGCTCAGAACATCACCGACCAGGAGAAGGCACGCCTTACCAACCTGGATCCTCACTCTCTGGCAGAAAACCGCGTGAACGTATCTCTGCGCAACTTCCAGAGCTTCTTCGATGCATTCGACATCAAGGAGGGAGACCCTATGTTCCGTCCTGAAGAAGAGCGCGTAAGCATCTGGTAATCGGATTTTTGAAATAGACGCGGCCCTCTGCCTCATCGGCAGGGGGCTGTGTTTTTATTTTGGCAGTATTACAGCGGATAAATGCCGGCGCCGACAAAGTCGATCAAGGTCTGAGGCTCGATGCAAATCTGCAGACCGCGGATGCCGGCGCTGATGTAAATGGACTCGTACAGAAGGGCGCTTTCGTGAATGAAAGTTGGGAAGGGTTTCTTCATTCCGATGGGCGAGCAGCCGCCGCGTATATAGCCGGTGGTGGGCAGCAGTTCCTTGACGTGGATCATCTCGCAGTTTTTATTACCGGAGATGCGCGCTGCCACCTTCAGGTCGACTTCCAGCGAGCCGGGAATCACACATACGAAAAAGCCCGTCTTGTCACCGCGCAGCACCAGCGTCTTGAAAACCCGGTCCAGGTCCTCGCCCAACTGCTCCGCCACGTGCCCGGCGTCCAGATGCTCCTCGTCCACCTCGTAGGGAACGAGTTCGTATTTGATTCCGGCGGCATCCAGCAGCCGCGCCGCATTTGTCTTCTGTACAGGCATGGCGCGAAGATAGCGTTTTATCGGAAATTATTACCTTTACAAGTATGAAGAAGAATTATACCGATGCCGCTGCGCGGGTGGCGGCGATGTCACGGGCGATGACTCGTGTGCAGAAGGCGGTGGACGCTTTGAACCGCGATATGGACCGTCTGGAAAAGATGGGAGCTGATGTTGCGGCGTTGGACGATTACCAGCGCTCCGGCCTGTGGCTCAAGGACTTTGAGGCCGACGAGGCGGGCTCTATACCCGCTGACGTCAACCGCGCCGTCCTTTCTGAAGACGGCCTCTACAACCTGCTCCAGGAGTGGGAAAAGCTCAAAAAAATTATTCGATGACCATATCGAACTGGTCGTAGGGGGCGGTGCGGTGGGCGAGGTGGCGGGTGGAGGGAGAGATGCCGAACAGGGGGGAGTAGGTGCGGACCTTGATGGTCTTGCCGTCGGGCATGAATTCCAGGATACGGAGCCAGCCGTCGCCGCCGTTGCCTTCCCAGCCGCCGCCCAGAGTTTGGACGTTGAACATCATCTGATGGACGGTCTTGCCGAAGGCGTTTTTGTCGGCGCGGTAAGCGGTGCTTAACTCATAGTCGGCGTCTACATCATCGGTATATGAAGGTCTGCCTGTGTGACCGCAAATTACCAGGCGGATGTTGGGTACCTGGCAGAAGAGGTTGTCCCAGAGCTGCTGGCCGTAGCAATTGCCCTCCTGCTGGGTGATCCAGTACCCTTCGCGGCCGGCGATGCGTTCTGCAGTCTGCTCGTGAAGATAAGAGTGGGTGACGTAAATCACGTAATGGTCTTTGTATTCTTCTGATGTGACCAAATTGCGGGCCCATTCAACCGCCTGCTCGGAAGGGGCGAATTCGGAACTGATAACCAGAATCTTGTGGCTCCAGCCGGGAATCTCAAATTCGAAAGCGGCATTCTCAAGCGAAGCATTCCCGTTGCGATTTGGAAACTCTGCCTTGAGGCAGTCGGCGTAGGTGGAATTACGTTCGAAGGTGATGTACTTGGGATAATTTGTGATATAGCTCTCGCTGCGCCGGAAGCCGTAGTCGTGGTTGCCGCCGCAACTGATAAAGGGCACCTTGCCGTCTATCCGTTTTAGCGAGCGGCTGATGCTCTCCCACATCTGGGTGCTGCTCTGGTTGAGCATATTGCGGTTGAGGGCGTTGTTCTCGTTCTGCTCCACCAGATCTCCTGTGCAGAGCACCGCCTTGATGTTGAGGTTCTCCACATTATCGGCCACCCATAGGGTTGTGAGCTCGAAGATGGGTTGGTTGATATCGTACTTGACATACCCCTGCGGGTCGCCAAATAGGATCATTGTGCTGGCGGCGGGGTCGGAAAGGTGCTGCTGGTCGGCGCGGTTCTGCGCGAACGCTGCCTGAGTGGCGAGAAAAGCGAGTGTGAGAAGGAAATAACGTTTCATGATGCTACTCTCTGTTTGCCAGGCGCTGGGCGGCGAGTTGTTCGTATTTGGTGCCGGGACGACCCCAGTTGGCGTAGGGGTAGATGCTGATGCCGCCGCGGGGGGTGAAGAAGCCGGTGACCTCGATGTAGCGGGGATTCATCAGTTTGATGAGGTCCTTCATAATGATGTTGACACAGTCCTCGTGAAAGGCTCCCTCGTTGCGGAAGCTGAACAGATAGAGCTTGAGGCTCTTGCTCTCTACCATCTTGACGTCAGGGATATAGCTGATGCGCATCTCGGCGTAGTCGGGCTGGCCGGTGATGGGGCACAGCGAAGTGAATTCGGGGCAGTTGAAGCGCACCCAGTAGTCACCCTCCGGATGCTGGTTTTCAAACGCCTCCAGCACCTCGGGTGCATATGAATCGGCATATTTGGTCTTGCGGCCAAGCGACTGCAGACCCTCTGTTTTACGATCTTTCATGGCTATTGTATGTCTTTGATTTTAAACGGATTGTAATTGACATCCACATCGTAGACATCGACCCCTTCCACGGCCTTGACGCGGCGTACCACACGGGTGGTGACGGGGAGGATGACTATCTCGTAGAGCACCTTGAAGCTGACCTGCGCCGCCATCATCGCCAGCAGCGTCTTAAAGGGAGTACCCCAGAACGCTATCGGCATAAAGATGAGCGAGTCCAGACACTCTCCGGCCAAAGAAGAGACGATGGCGCGCAGACCGAACCGTCGGCCTTCTGAGGCCACTTTCATCTTGCTGAGCACCAGTGCGTTGAGTGTTGAGCCGGCCAGGAATGCCAGCATTGACGCCGCAACCACGCGAGGCGCCATATTGAACATATAGTCGAAGTGTTCGCCGCCGTCCCAGAACGATGCCGCCGGCAGCCACACTATGATCTGGCCCATCAGCACCACGAAGAAATTGGCGGCAAAGGCGAGCCATATCACCAACCGGGCGCGTCGGTAGCCCCACACCTCGGCGATGCAGTCGTTGAGGATGTAGGAGATGGGAAAAATCAGCACCGCACCGGGCAGATTGATGCCTCGACAGAGCGAAAATACCTTGGTTGCGAAAAGGTTGGATGCGATGAGGCAGACTACCAGAGCCACCGTCATCAACAAGAAGTTGATAGAGAATTTCTGTTTCATTTTGCAGTTTTTATAGTGGTGCCTGTTACACTTGATGCGGCCCACCACGGCCGTATCTCGCCGCAAAGATAATAATTATGCGTATATTTGCACCAATGTTAATGGCTATCTTACCGGCGGCAGCAGTTTATGTCGCCTACAAAATATGGGAGACTCTGCCCGCTAAAAAGTGGCTTAAGGTGGCGCTGATGGCCATCTATGGCCTGGCGGCGGTGGCATTCGCCCTGTCTATAACGGGTGTGATTGACCATCTGCCGATGCCTCTGGCGCGCGCCGCATACATTTTTGGCAGCAGCTGGGCGATAGCCCTGGTCTATTTTTTTATCGCTTTCCTGATTCTGGATATCCTGCGGCTGATGCGCATCCTGCCGGCAAAATTCCTGAAAAACAATATCATAGTCTTGTCGGTAATCTGCGCCCTGACGGCGGGGCTGCTGATTTACGGCGGCATCAATTACCGTCATAAAAACCGCCAGGAGATGACTGTGGAATCGGCCAAGATTACCAAGCCGGTAAAGATTGTGCTGATGAGCGACCTGCACGCAGGCTACCACAACTCATATAACGAGCTGCGGCGCTGGGTGGATATGGTGAATACAGAAAAACCGGACCTGATATTGTTGGCGGGCGACCTTGTGGACCGCAGCCTGCGGGCGGTGACTGCCGACCACGATGCCAGCTGCCTGAAGCACTTCGCCGCTCCGGTATATGCCTGCCTGGGCAATCACGAGTATTATGCAGGTGTGGATGAGGCAAAGGACTTCTACCGGAAGTGCGGCATCACTTTGATTCAGGACTCTGTGGTTAACGTCTGCGGCATCAGCATAATAGGCCGTGATGATGATACCAACGAAGAGCGCCGGTCGCTGTACCAATTAACCAGGAAAGCGCCTAAGGGTCAGTTTACCCTGGTGCTGGACCACCAGCCCAAAGACCTGCTGGAGGCGGAGTTGGAGAAGGTCGATTTCCAGTTCAGCGGACACACCCACAGCGGCCAGATCTGGCCTGTGAACTGGTTGGAGCACGTGACCTTTGAGAATGCGTACGGACCTCTGAAAAAGGGCGATACCCAATACTATGTCACCTCAGGCATGGGCCTGTGGGGCGGCAGGTTCCGGATCGGAACCCGCAGCGAATATCTGGTGCTGAATCTGGTGCCGGAGACTACTCCTGAAAACTGACCCGGGTGCGCAGCCACTCGCCGATACGGTCCAGGAAGTTGTAGCTTCCCGTGCCTGGCGAAGCCGTCTTCTGGAATCCGTGGTCGCGCAGCGCCAGGGTGTGCAGCTCGCTCTGGATGCCCATCGCGCGCAGCTTTTCCCAGAGATATACCGACGCCATAGGCGATACCTCGTCGGCGTCGCCGTGAATCAGGAACATAGGGCAGGTGGCCAGATCGAATGAGAACTCCGGATTGAATGTGACGCCCTCTCCGCAGCCCTTGGTGAGGTTATAGCCCTCGCCGTCGTCGTCGGTCAGGGCGTAGGCGGGATAGATGCCCACGGCCCACTGCACGCTGCAGGAAAGGTTGTCGATGTCGTCTATCGGCAGATATGACCGGTGCAGGGAAGATGTGGCCCCCATCAGCGTCAGATGACCGCCGGCGGAGCAGCCCATAATGCCGATTTGATTCGGATCCAGGCCATAGCCGGCCGCCTTGCTGCGCACGATCCGTATGGCGCGCTGCAAATCCTGCCAGGCGGTGATGTACTTGTCCATCCCTTTCGGCCGGGGAGTGCGGTATTTGAGGGTCACCACTGTCATACCCATATCGTTCAGGTAGCGCCTTGCAGGTGCCGCCTCGTAGCCGTCGGGATTGTTGCCCTCATAGCTGCCTCCGGAATAAATAATCTGTATGGCGGTGGTTTTCAGCCTCTTGGGGAAGTGCCACTCTATGTAGGGCTCGCACTGGTGCGGCTGGAAATCGGGTGCCTTGCCCTCGGGCCAGACGGGCTCCTTGATGTAATTTCCACGGGCCTCGTCGCTGTTGAAGCGGTCCATCAGCGCCACCTCCGGCTCCACAGGGCCAAGGAGGCCCAGCTGGCGGATGAATTCGTGGGCGCGCTCGGCACCCAGTTCCATATGCGGCTTGTCGGGATATAAATGCAATTCTGCCGGAATGCCCATCTCGTGCAGTTTGCGGTAGATAAGCGTGGAACCGTTGGGAGAGTAGGGGTCGGCGCCGCCGTGCTGCATCGTAATCGGGCAGGTCTTCTCGTCGAACTTGAAGACCTTGGACAGCGATACATTCGGGCCGTATCCTTCAAATATGGCCGGGGTGCCGGTCTCGCCGTCGGTGGTGACGTAGGCGGGGGAGTTGGCTACAGCCCAGTTGAGGTGGCAGGGGATGTCGTCAATTTCGTCGATACGTTCGTATGCCGGAGTCTGGCTGCTGGTGGCAATCAGCAGCAGCATATGGCTTCCGGCCGACATACCAATTGCTCCGATCTTCTCCGGATCGAAGCCGCGTTTGGCCGCCTCGCTGCGCACTACCCGCACGGCCCGCTGACCGTCTTCCCAGGCGCTCTGGTAAACCGGCAGTCCTTCCGGCCGGGGGGTGCGGTACACAAAGTTGACGCACTGGAAGCCGAGGGCGGTGTAGGCCTCGCGCCACCGTTTGATATTATGGATGTCACAACAGGTCTCGTAGCCGCCGCCGGAGATTAGAATCATACAGCCGCCGTTGCGCTTGCCGGCCTCCGGCGCGGGATACCACTCCAGATAAGGTTCGCGGTGTTTATCGGCCTTGAAATCGGCAAGATACAGTTCGTCTGTCATAGTTGCCACCTGATGTATCTGGGCATCCGGCATCTTGTTCTTGGGCCAGATATATTCCCTTTCCCAGGGCGATTTGTTGATCTTTTTGGAGACTTTTCTCTGTGCACCGAACGATACGGTGACGCACAGCAGCAGCGTTACGACAAGCAGTATTCTTTTCATATTGATGGTTGATTACCGAATACAAACTTACATTATTTTTGTTATATTAGCAGGATAATTAACAAATTGAAGAAGGATGATAAAAAAATTGATGTTAGGCTGCGTGTTGATGATTTCTGCGCTTGGCCTTTCTGCCCAGAACTATACTCCCGTAGATAATATGCCCGAGGCTAAGCTTCCGTTTACGGCCGACGCCGCCTGGAAATCGGTAAGGGCGGTCGGCTTTGGCTGGGGCAGCCTCGATTTCCGTTATGACAAGAACCGTGTGCCCCTGGCAAATACCGGCGGCGAAATCCGCCAGCTGGCCTGGCGCGGAGAGCGCGTCTGCTTCCAGGCGGTGGCCTGGACTCCGATCGAGATTCACGACGCCGTGCTCGCCGTTTCCGACCTCAAGAGCGGCAAGAAGGTAATCGATGCCTCCAATATCAAGATCGGATTTGAAAGATATGTGATTGGCGACTGCCTTGGCGATGGCAACGACAAAGGTTACTTCTCCGAGGCGATGGGCGGCTTTGACAGCTCCAAGCGCGACTCGGTGCTGGTACCCGAGGCGATAATCGGTCCCAAGATGTCAGCCATCGAGGCGCAGACGGCGCGCCCGGTGTGGGTTACCGTATGGGTGCCGCAGGGTGCCGAGCCCGGCTCATACAAGGGCACTCTCTCGTTCTCCTGCAAGGAGTTGGCCAAGCCCATAGAGCTGCGTTTTGCAGTGGATGTAAAAAAACGCGTGCTTCCCAAGCCGTCGCAGTGGAAGTTCCATCTGGACCTCTGGCAGAATCCCTGGGCGGTTGCCCGCTATTTTGGCCTGCAGCCCTGGAGCGACGCCCATCTGGAGGCGATGCGTCCGCTTATGACGCAGCTGGCACAGGCCGGAGAGAAGGTCGTGACCGCGACCCTTATGTACGACTGCTGGGGTCCCCAGACGCTGGATTTGTTCCAGACTATGGTGCAGGTCACCAGGAATATAGACGGCTCCTTTGAATACAATTACGACATATTCGACCGCTGGGTGGAATTCATGGCCTCCTGCGGCATTACGGAGCAGATCAACTGCTTTACCATAGCCCCCTGGCAAAAGCGCTTCAGGATCTATGACCGCGCCACCGACTCCATGCAGGAGATACCGTTTGACTACGGAGATGAGGCCTACCGTGCCGTCTGGATCCCGCTGCTGAAGAATTTTGCGGCCCACCTGCGCGCCCGCGGCTGGTTCGACAGGACCTATCTGGCGGTGGACGAGCGCGGCCTGGAGGTGATGCAGACCGTCATCGCCATTGCCCGCGAGGCCGACCCCGACTTCAAGTTTGCCCTTGCCGGCAACTATCATCCCGAGATCGAGGGCGACCTTTCCGACTACAGCCTCGACCTGTTCGGCGACGGCACTTATCTTAAAGACGCCGCCGGTAAGGCCATCAGCGACCGCCGCGCCGCCGAGGGCAAGTTCACCACCTTCTATATCTGCTGCGGCGAGGGTCATCCCAACACCTTTACCATTTCGCCTCTGGCGGAGTCGGCCGCGCTGGGCTGGTACGCCCTCTGCAACCACTACGACGGTATGCTGCGCTGGGCCTACAACAGCTGGAACAAGGAGCCGCTCTACGACGGCCGCTGGTACAACCTCACTTCCGGAGACAACTTTATGGTTTATCCGCAGGGTTGGTCCTCCGTGCGCTGGGAGCGCTTTGTAGAGGGTATCCAGGACTTCGAGAAGGTACTGATCCTGCGCGAGGAATATGCAAAGCAGCCCAAGAAGCTGCAGAAGCTGGAGGAGGCGATCTCCCAGTTTACCCACGACCGCCTCTGGGGCGGCAACGTGGAACCGCTTGTCAATAATGCAAAAATGATATTAAATACTTTATAAACGAACACTATGAAAGTTGCTAATGTGATGTCTACTCTGGAGCGTAAGTACCCTTACGAGCCGGAGTATCTGCAGGCTGTCCGCGAGGTGCTGGAGTCTGTAGAAGAGGTTTATAACGAGCATCCCGAATTCGAAAAGAACCGCATCGTAGAGCGTATGGTAGAGCCCGACCGCATCCTCTCTTTCAGGGTTACCTGGGTAGATGATCAGGGTCAGATTCAGACCAATACCGGTTACCGCGTGCAGTTCAACAACGCAATCGGTCCCTACAAGGGCGGTCTCCGTTTCCACAGGGCTGTGACCCCCGGTATGCTCAAGTTCCTCGGTTTTGAGCAGACATTCAAGAACGCCCTCACCACGCTCCCGATGGGCGGTGGCAAGGGCGGTAGCGACTTTGACCCCAAAGGCAAGTCGGACGCCGAGATTATGCGTTTCTGCCAGGCATTCATGCTGGAACTCTGGAAGATTATCGGTCCCGATACTGACGTCCCTGCAGGTGACGTAGGCGTAGGCGCCCGCGAAATCGGCTATCTGACAGGTATGTACAAGAAGCTGGCTCACGAATACAACACCGGCGTGCTCACCGGAAAGGGCCTCAACTGGGGCGGAAGTATTCTTCGACCCGAGGCTACCGGCTTCGGCGCACTGTACTTTACAAAGCAGGTACTTGCCACCGCCGGCCGTGATATCAAGGGTCACACAATCGCCCTTTCAGGCTTCGGCAACGTGGCCTGGGGCGCTGCCACCAAGGCTGTCGAGATGGGTGCCAAGGTGGTTGCCATCAGCGGTCCCGACGGCGTGTGCGAAATTCCCGGCGGCATCGACAAGGAAATGATCGATTATATGCTGGTTATGCGCGCATCCAACCGCGACCAGGTAAGTATGATGGCCGACCGCTTCCCCGAGAAGGCCAAGTTCACTCCCGGCAAGAAGGCGTGGAGTGTCAAGTGCGACATTGCCCTGCCGTGCGCATTCCAGAATGAACTGGACGAAGCCGACGCAAAGGAACTCATCGCCAACGGCACCTTCTGCTGCTGCGAAGTCTCCAATATGGGCTGCCGTCCCGAGGCAATCAAGGCATTCCAGGATGCGGGCATCATCTTTGCCCCGGGCAAGGCTGTCAACGCCGGCGGCGTGGCTACCAGCGGCCTGGAGATGACCCAGAACGCATCGCACATCTCCTGGACCGGAGAAGAGGTGGACAAGAAGCTCCATCAGATCATGAGTTCCATCCACGAGCAGTGTGTCAAATACGGAACCCAGCCCGACGGCAAGATTGACTACGTCAAGGGTGCCAACATCGCCGGCTTTATGAAAGTGGCCATCGCGATGCTCGAACAGGGCGTTATTTAACAGTTTATGCTAGACTTCAGTAAAGTTGGCAGGCGAAACTTCGTATACGATTTTCTGTACGGGTATCTCGCTCTGGCCTACAGGTTTATCTATTGCAGGAAATTTCAGGTAGAAGGGCGCAAGAACGTGCCCCGCAAAGGCCGTGGCAAGGAGGGATTCCTTGTTATCTGCAACCATCAGAACGGTCTGGTAGATGCGATGGGCATCACTTATGCCATTGCGCCCCACAAGCCTGTATTCATTGCCCGCGGCGACATCTTCAAGAAGGAGTTCGTGGGCAAGCTGCTGCGGATGCTCCACATTCTGCCCGCATACCGCAAGCGCGATACCGGCAATGAGAATCTCGACAAGAACGAGATTATCTTCCAGCACGCCGCAAACGTGATGAAAGAGGGCGGGGTGGTGGCCTTGTTCCCCGAAGCGGGGCACCAGGACCGCCACTATCTGGGAACCTTCAAAAAGGGATTCGCCCGGATAGCCTTCGAGTACGAGAAGGAGTGCGATTTTGCCAAGGATCTCAAGATACTGCCGCTGGGACACCACTACAGCGGCTATTTCGGGATGCAGAACGACCTGCTGATCACGATAGATGAACCTATTTCCTTTGCTGATCTCTACGAGACTTACAAAGAGCATCCGGAGAGGGGCCGCTACCTGCTCAACGAACGGGCGCGCGAGCGTGTCGACAACCTGATTCTGAACATCGACACCACCGACGAAAGCGATGCCTGGGCCGTAGAGCAGCTGTGCCAGATGTACACTCCCGTGTATATCAAGAAGAACGGCCTGCGCCGCGGCCGGCTCAAGAACCAGCTGGAGGCCTGCCGGGCGCTGAACGCGGAGCTGAAGGATGCCGCTTATGGGAAACCGGAAGGCGAACCGTCGCCGAAGGCATCCCGTGTGGCGGAACTCATCGCCAAGGCGCGCACGTATGTAGATAATCTTAAGAAACTGCGCCTGGACGACCGCATCGTAGGCCGTGCGAACGTGCTCGGATTCATCAGCCGTACGCTGCTGTGGATAGTGCTTCTGCCGATATTCCTGGCATCCACTATCATCCACTTTGTGCCCTGCAACCTGGGCACCTGGCTGTCGCGCAAGATTCAGGACAAGATGCTGATACCATCGTTCCAGCTGGGCGTGGGCGCGCTTACATATCTAATATGGATTCCGCTGGTGTTCGCGCTGGTATGGATCTTTACGGGGAAGTTCTGGATTGCCCTGATTGTGCTGCTCACGATGCCGCTGACGCTGCTGGTATACCACAACGTTGCGGCACTCACCGGCAAGCTGGTGAACCGCTGGCGCAAGTTCTGGCTCAAGATCCGCAAGGACAAGCTCTACGCCGACACCGCCGCCCTGCGCCGCGACATCATGTCCGACCTGGACGCCGTTATGGCTTAACGGTCCTACCGGTCCACACGCTGGACCGGTAGCGCCGCTGGACCCCCTTTTTCGGCACTATAGGTCCACGCCTTGGACCGGTAGTGCCGTTACTGTTTATCTAGAGCAGATCTGGGCCTGGATGAGGCTGCGGGAGTGGGAGTTGAGGTCGGATTCTATGCGGCCTTGCTCCACGATGTCGAGGAACTCGCGCACTTCGTAATAGATATTGTCCTTGATGGTTTCGCGGGAGAGGTCGACGGGTTCGTCGGTGGCTTTGCCGCCTCCGCCGGAGTATCCGGAATCGCCGCGGGTGCCGCAGCCTACGCGCATCACCAGCCGCGGCCCTACCATCAGGTTGATTCGGTCTATGACGATGCAGCCGTCTTCGCCCTGAATCTCCGCCGCCAGCGACGAGTCGCCGATCTTGGACCAGGAGAGCATCGCCTCCATTCCGTCGGGATATTTTATCAGCATTGAGCCCTGGCCGTCGATGCCGCGTAGGTGCGCCTCGTCGCCGCCGGGGTAGATTATCGTTTCCTGTTTCTGGACGCACGCCTCCAGCTTCTCGCGGGTGAATTCGCCCTCCCACGGGGCGCCGAACAGGTGCACCATAGGGGCGATGCAGTATACGCCAAGGTCCAGCAGCGCCCCGCCGCGCATTTCGGAACTCAGGTTGCTGGCCACGATGCCGCGCTTGAACTCTTCGTAACGGGACGAATACTGGCAGTAAGTGGCTGTATATCTGCGGATTTTGCCAATCTTTGGTAATGCCTCACGTACGGCCTGGAAGTTGGGCACGGTGGTGGGCCGCATCGCCTCCATAAAGGCCACGCCGTTGCGCCGAGAGGCAGCGATCATCGCTTCGACCTCCTCCGGAGTGGGGGCGGCGGGCTTCTCTACCAGCACGCTCTTGCCGCGGTCCATCAGAAAGATTGCCTGCTGCGAGTGACAAATATTCGGGGAGGCGATATAAACGGCATCGATATCGCGGTCGGCGGCCAGATCTTCTAGCGACGTGTAAACTTTGGCCACACCGTGCGCGGCGGCAAACTCGCGGCCGCGCTCTGCAGTGCGGGAATACACCGCCTCGTGGCAGAACCTCTCGTCGTGCCGGGCCCCCATCAAAAACGACTCGGCAATCTTGCTGGAACCTATTGTTGCAACGCGGATTTTGGTCATAGCTGATAATATTTTACGCAATATAGAACAAATTGACTATATTTGCAAAAGC
>JAFZBQ010000069.1 GCA_017561665.1 Bacteroidales bacterium
TGACAGGCGCCGCCCTAATAGTCGCCATTGAACTGGCGGCCGCGTCTTTCAAAAAGAAATCTAATCCTTCTTAACGGGGTCGGGATAGGCAATCCGGCCGTGATACATCTGCTGCAGGTTTTCTATGAAGACCTGCTTCACGGTGTCGATTTCTCCCATAGTGATGTCGCCCTTGGCCACCTGTCCCTCGGCGATTTTGCCATCTACGATGCGGTTCACCATAGCGGCGATGCTCTCCGGAGAGTAGTCCTGCAAGGAACGTGAAGTAGCCTCCACACTGTCGGCAAACATCAGCACCACCTCTTCCTTGGCCACCGGAAGTTTGCCCTTATAGGTGAACGGCTCCACATTGGCGGCGTCGCCTCCCTCATTGCAGTACTTGGTGTAGAAATACATAGTCTTGGTGGTACCGTGATGGCTGGCAATCATATCGGTAACCGCCCCGGGCAGCTTGTTGCGACGGGCCAGCGCCACGCCGTCGTCCACGTGACGGATAATATCGTGCGCACTCTGTATTGCAGTCAGGTTTTTATGATAATTGTCCCCCGCCGTCTGGTTTTCGGTAAAGCAGAGCGGATTCTCTATCTTGCCGATATCGTGATACAGGGCACCCACGCGCGCCAGACGGGTGTTTCCGCCCACCGCACGGCAGGCAGCCTCGGCCAGGTTGGCCACGTTAAGTGAATGCTGGAAGCTGCCGGGCGCCTTACGCGAGAGTTCCAGCAACAGCGGATTGTTGGTGTCAGAAAGGTCCCACAGGCGCATCTGTGACACCAGGGAGAACATCCTCTCGAACAGGAAGACGAACGGGAAGCCGATTACCGCCAATATCGCGTTCAGAACCAGATACACCACCGCCTTCTGCTCTATCATGGTGCCGGTGAGCAGGCGGAACGTGCAATAGACGAACATCAGCGCCAGGAAGATGAATAACGAATTGGCAAACTGGCGGAAGCCGCGGTTGAAGTATTTGTAGCTGATAAGCAGCACGGCACCCGCAAGGGCGTTCATCAGATAGAGTTCCACACCGTTGTCGCGGAGCACCAGCAACGGCAGCAGCGCCGCCAGATAGAGCGCCAGGCATACCCGGTTACGGAAAAACTCCCGCACGTACAATATGAACAGCGAGAACGGTATCAGATAGAGGATAGTCTCGTTGGAGGCGGGGAACACGGCCGCGCCGACGTACATCAGGGCATAGAGCAGCATCAGGAAGGCGATGCGGTTGAAGTCCTTGTACAGCGTGTGGTCGGTGGTGAATATCATCAGGGCGTATATCGCCAGCAGAATCAGCACCATAAACAGGTGGCTCAACACCTGCTTGAAATCGGAATGGGTGTGGCCGCCGTAGGCCTGGATGAATTCCGCCTTGTAGGAATCCAGCTTGCGTGCGATGTCGCTGGTGACGGTCTCGCCACGGGAAACTATGGTCTGGCCGGCATACACCATTCCCGATGTCGGGGAGATGTGCTCCAGAGCCTTGCGCGCCAGATTGGCGGTAGTCTGGGCGTCGTAGTACATATTGGGGACGATGACCTCCGAGAGTTTGTTGCTGGTCAGCAGACTGTCCACATTCAGATGCGCCGACGCCGACCTGATATCCTCGGCAAACTTGGCGCAGGCATCGGCGGTGGTATAGACGTCGCTGGCGGGCATCTGCTCTATCCGTTTGCCGCGGCGGACGCTGATCATTTCGCCAGGACCGTTTAGTGAAGATACGACTCCGCTGGCATATATGTGCCGAAGCGAACGGACCACCGCAGGCTGCAGGGAATCGGCTCCGAAAGAAGAGAATGCCGCGATGACCTGATTGATGACATTGCCGTCGTAGCGGTAGCAATCCATCAGCTGGGACGATTTTTGCTCCCTCTCCTGCAACAGTTGCTCGTCGCTCTTCAGGACGGGGAAGTCAAAAGTCGCCTTCAGGGTCTCATAATTCCAAGGACTGCCTATCTGATAACGGTATCTGAAGTTGTTGCGGTCGGTGAAAAGAACCAGCATCAGGATGGTGACTGCCAGAAACAAAACGGGTATGCGGAGCTTCTTCATAGCAACCAAAGGTAAACAATTCTTGGTAATTTGCGAAAATTAGCATACCTTAGCAGTCCCTTTCGCAAAAGGTACCATGGCCGAGTGGTTAGGCACAGGTCTGCAAAACCTGGGACAGCAGTTCGATTCTGCTTGGTACCTCAAACTTATCGGAGCTGACGAATTGTTTTTGGTCAGCTCTTTTTTGTATGAAGGACACTGTAAAAAAAGGGATCAAAGAGTATCTGTTGCTCATCGTGGGCTCGTTTATCTACGCCGCCGGCGCCGTAATGCTGGTGGAGCCTTATAAATTCGCCCCCGGCGGAACCTACGGCCTGGGTATGGTATTCCACCACCTCTGGGGTTGGGAAACCGAGTACTACGCCCTCTGTATGGATATTCCGCTGCTGATTATCGGCTTCATAGTACTGGGCAACCGGTTCGGCATCAAGACCATAGTCAGCACACTGCTGCTCCCTGTTTTCATGCAGTTCATGCACCGTGTATACGGCTATGCCTCGCTTATAGAACCGGGCGTGACCGACGGGCTGTTCCAGCACCAGATCATCGCCTCCATATTCGGCGGCGTGGTCTACGGCGTAGGCCTCGGCCTGGTTTACCGCTCGCGCGCCACTACCGGCGGCAGCGACATCATATCGATGATAATGCGCAAGTACACCCATCTGTCGATGGGCGTCTGCAACATCATCGTGGACGGACTCATCACCCTGAGCACCGTTATCGCATTCGGCGACTGGAAACTGCCGATGTACTCGTGGATCATCATCTTCGTATGCAGCCGCGTGATTGACTTCATTCTGGAAGGTCCCAAGCGGGCCAAGACTATGATGATAATCACCGGCGAAAGCGAGAAGATACGCGACTATATCATCAACGATATGGGCCGCGGCGCCACCCTGATTCCCGGCAAGGGCCTCTATTCGGGCTCGGGCCGCGACATAATCTATGTGGTGGTTGGCCGCCGGGAGATGATACGCCTGCGCGAAAAGGTGTCACAGGTAGACCCTGCGGCATTCGTAAACGTAATCGACTCCGCCGAGATTCTCGGCGAAGGATTCCAGAACCTGGACGGTTCCTCCGATATTGTTTAGGGAATTGACCGGCAAAACCGGCCGACACCGGCGCCCTTAGGCGTCGATGTTGGCGTATTTTGCGTTCTGCTCGATGAATTCGCGGCGAGGCGGTACGTCATCGCCCATCAGCATGGAGAAGATTCGGTCGGCTTCTGCGGCATTCTCTACGTGAACCCTCTTCATCTTGCGGTTGGCGGGATCCATTGTGGTTTCCCAGAGCTGCTCTGCGCTCATCTCACCGAGACCTTTATAGCGCTGCACCTTTACACCGCTCTCTCCCTTGCCTCCCGACATGCGTTCTACGGCTGCACTGCGCTCTTCGTCGCTCCAGCAATAGACCATATCCTTGCCTTTCTTGACCTGATAGAGCGGCGGAGTTGCCAGATAGACATAGCCGTTGTAGATCAGATCGGGCATATAGCGGAAGAAGAATGTCAGAATAAGGGTGTTGATGTGGCGGCCGTCGACATCAGCATCGGTCATAAGCACTATCTTGTGGTAGCGCAGCTTGCTGATGTTAAGCGCCTTGGGGTCTTCCGGAGTACCTACGCTCACGCCCAGGGCTGTGTAGATGTTGCGGATTTCCTCGCTCTCGAATGCGCGGTGCTCCATAGCCTTCTCTACATTGAGGATCTTACCGCGAAGCGGCAGGATGGCCTGGAAGTTACGGTCGCGGCCGACCTTGGCCGTTCCGCCCGCGGAATCACCCTCGACCAGGAAGATCTCGCAGAGCTCGGGGTCGCGGCTGGAGCAGTCGGCCAGCTTGCCCGGAAGGCCTGCTCCCGACATCACGGTCTTGCGCTGCACGGTCTCACGCGCCTTACGGGCGGCGTAACGTGCGGTGGCGGCCAGAATCACCTTCTCCACAATCATACGGGCATCCTTGGGATGCTCTTCCAGATATGCGTCCAGCGCCTGGCTAACGGCTGTGGAAACCAGACCCATAACCTCGCTGTTGCCAAGCTTGGTCTTTGTCTGTCCCTCGAACTGCGGCTCGGCAACTTTGACTGAGATGACCGCAGTCAGACCCTCGCGGAAGTCGCTCGGATCCAGGTCGAACTTGAGTTTGGAGAGGAAACCGTTCTTGTCAGCATAATTCTTGAGGGTGGTGGTCAAACCGCGGCGGAAACCGCTCAGGTGGGTACCGCCCTCTATGGTGTTGATGTTGTTTACGTAAGAATGGACATTCTCCGTGAAACCGGTGTTATATTGCATTGCCACCTCGATGGGGATTACCTTGTCGGTCTCCAGATGGATGGCGCTCTCGCAGAGTTTCTCGCGGGTGCTGTCCAGATAGTCGATGAATTCCACCAGGCCTTTCTCTGAATAGAAGACGTCGGTGCGGGGTTCTGCAATCGAGTTGCCCTCTTCATCGGTGCGCTTGCGCTCGTCGCGAAGGATAAGTTTCACGCCCTTGTTGAGGAATGCGAGCTCGCGCAGACGGTCTGCGATGGTGTTATAGTCGTATACCGAAACGGTGAATATCTCGGGATCGGGGTGGAAGGTGATGATGGTACCGGTATCGGACGCAGGGCCGACCTCCTTGACATCGTACAGCGGCTTGCCCTTGGAATACTCCTGGCGATAGGCCTTGCCTTCGCGGTGAACTTCTGCCGTGAGGTGGTCGGAAAGTGCATTGACGCAGCTTACGCCCACACCGTGCAGACCGCCGGAAACCTTATAGCTGCTCTTGCTGAACTTACCGCCGGCGTGCAGCACTGTGAGCACGACCTCCAATGCGGAACGCTGCTCCTTCTCGTGCAGGCCCACGGGGATACCGCGGCCGTTATCTGTTACCCTTATCGAATTGCCTTCCAGGATGGACACCTCGATGTCTGTGCAGAAGCCCGCCAGAGCCTCGTCGATGGAGTTGTCCACCACCTCATATACCAAATGATGAAATCCTCTTGCAGAGACATCGCCGATGTACATCGAAGGTCTCTTGCGGACCGCTTCCAGACCCTCCAGGACCTGGATACTGTCGGCCGAATAATTCTCCGCTTCCTGATTTTTAATAGCTTCTTCTTGTGCTGTCATATCTTCAAAAATATCCTTGCGAAGATACGAAAAAAACCCCGAAAAACCTTGCTTTTCGGGGTGCTAAAAACTCAAAAAAGAGCTAAAAATTTATACGCAGGCCACCGCCTATGTTGAGCGGTAGTTCCGGTATTGCAAAGTACCTGAAATTCACATTGTTAAGAAGGTTGCCACCCTTTACGTAAACGGAGAAATGGCGGTTGATGACACCCGTCAGCACGACCGTCAGATCGGAATACGGCGGGATGTCACCTCCCCACGACTTTCTCACGCTCTGATAGGTGTATGCGGCATTGATGAAGAACCTCCTTTTGAGGTTGTATTCCAGCGAAGCGTCGGCCATCCAGTCGGCCACCATATACACCGGCTCCTCGGTCTTGGTAAAGGAGTTGTTGTGCTTCAGATTGCCGGTTATCGTCAGGTTCTTCGACTTCCAGGAAGATTCCAGACCGATCTGTGTCATTGCATAGTCGGAATACATCGGCAGCAGGATCGGCAGTTCGGTAGAAACGAAGTCGGTGCGAAGCTGCAAACGGTTGCTGTAGCTGTTGTAGGCAATGTACGGCGACAGGGCAAACCGACCGGCGATAATGGTTTCTATCGATATCTTTGTCTCAATATTGCGTACCCCCAGAACATCCTCTGCGGTGCTCACATGGCCTTTGAGGCCGTTGCACAGCCAGGGAGCGTCGTGCATATAGTCCACCAGGGAATTGAGTTCGTTGCCGCCCGACACCACGCCGCGCAGCCAGATGGTGTTCTTCAGCACCTCCAGCTTGAGGTCGGCCTCGGGATGGATGGTAGTATTGGCGTCGGCACCTATGTAGGTGTTGCCGAAGCGCGCCCCTACCCTCATTTTGAACGGACCCTGGACATACTCATATACCGGCATGAACTCCAGCAGGCCGACATTGAGTTTATCCTCTCCCTTGCCCGAATTTGCCATTTGGTATATCATGTTCACGTATACCCGGTGAAGTCCGAAAGATGACCCCAAAGTACCCTTGATGGACATTTTGGAGTTGTTGTAGGTCGAATCCAACGGCGCGAGGCCGGACAGCTTCTTAGCCGCAGTGACAAAGTTGAAGTCGACGTTGTAGAACACGCTGTTATCCTGCGGATCGGCCGATACCAGGTTTACACCCACTCCCAGAGAATTGACATAATGCGAGAGGGGATTGTCCTTATACTCGTCGTTGAACAAACTGGTGTTATAGCCCACCACGGCCGTTAGTTCACCCTTTTTCCATGCTGTCCTCAAATTGGTGCTCAAGCCACCGTTTACGCGAACCACGCCCAGAGCCTTGTCCTCTCCCAAATAATCCAGATTCGTGGCGGTTCCCTTCAGGTCGGCATCCACGCCGATATTCAGTTTTGGTTTGGCCACCAGCTGCGAGCGGAGCATCATGTCGGCAGAAAAAGGTATCTGGCTGCCTATCTGCGCCATAACATACGGCGGACGGCGGCGGGTAACCTTGCTTATGCTGTCGGTCTGATATGGTGTAAACTCGTAGAGATCGGTGTAAGGTCTGTTAAAAATCGAATAGTCAAAATCGACGTCGAACCGCTGCAGCGAATCGGCCACGCTGTGGTCGTCGGCCATCGGACGGTCTATATCCGTAATGTTGACCTTGTACTGCCGGCTGACCTCGACCGTAGGGTCGATCTGGGCGTACAAACTGCCACAAACCAAAAGTGTGGCCGCTATCGTCAATATCTTTTTCATCTATTTTGTCTTCGATTTAATCTTCAAAAGTCTCATCTGAACCTGCTCCAGCACGTCATCCTGCTTGCCGGAAGGTTTGTAATTGTCGGCGATGCTCTGCCAGGTCGCCTTGGCCTGCTGCCAGTCGGCACGGTCGGCAAACGAGTCGCCCAGCGCTATAAAGCTCTTGGCCAGCCAGTAAACCTGGTCGGTGTCCTTGTCGGCAAACTCGTAGACCATCGCCTCCAAAGCTTCGTAATCGCCCGAATTATAGGTATCGTCTATCAAGATATAGGCGCTCTCCGCACCGATGGCGTCGGAGACGTTGTCGGCCAACTGTCTGAGGATGGGTTTAGCCGCCTCGCGGTTGCCCAAAACGATGTACGATTTGGCGGCGATATAGTCGGCACGGCGCAGCGTGGCCTCGTCGGTAGACGAAGCGCGAAGCTTCTCTGCCTCCGCGATGGCTCTCATATAATGGCGGCCACCGTATTCGGAGAGGAGGATGCCCAGACGGGCCTGGTCGCGCACCGAATCACTGGAGGTAATGCCGATAAGCTTTTCATAGGCCTCGGCAGCCTTGTCGTACTGCCCCAGACTGTAAGACAGGTCGGCATAATTGATGGTGGCCGCCTCGGCCGATTCGCCGGTAAGGGTCTCCAGGGCCTTTTCGTATGCATCCACGGCAAACTCCTTGCGGGATTGCTTGCGATATGACTCACCCATATAGTAGTATGCCATGCCGATTTTTTCTCCCTCAGGATAAGTATCGACATAGGAACGCAACGCACGAAGGGCGTTGGCGTAGTTGCCGGAGAAGTATATCTGCTCCGCCGCGTCAAATATCATATTCTCCTTTTCGCTCTCGGTCTTGATGCCAGACATTCCGACCTTGTCCAGATAAGCCAGATACTCGGAGGGCTTGTTCTGTAACTGATAAACACTCTCCATTCCTGCCAGGGCATTGCGGGCATCGTCGGTGCCGGGCAGCTGGCGGACAACTTTGTCGTAATAACCGATCGCCTGTTTATAATCGCCCTCGCCGGCGCTCATCATGGCCATCTCCAGCAGCGCACGGCCGTAGTAGAGTGAGTCGCGGGAGGTTATTATCTCACCAAATGCTTTGCGGGCCTTGGGTTTTTTGCCGGTATTCACGTAAGAACGGCCCAACTCGTAGAGAGAAGTCATATACAGCGGGGAGAGGCTGTTGCTTGCCACCGCCGACTCCAGAACCGACTGTTTCTTGGTCTCGTTGCCGGAGAGGCCGTAGGCCAGCGACGCCTGATACCAGGGATACAGGTCGCCGTCCTTATACTTGCCGGCCACCTTCTCGTACTGCGCGGCGGCATCGGCATACTTATTCTGCATGAAATACGAATCACCCAGACGGACGCCGGCATCCTTGTCCTGGGAAGAACG
Source organism: Bacteroidales bacterium (assembly GCA_017561665.1). Taxonomy (GTDB): domain Bacteria; phylum Bacteroidota; class Bacteroidia; order Bacteroidales; family UBA932; genus Equibacterium. Next base: position 8,284 of record JAFZBQ010000069.1, read on the forward strand.
GCCGCCGGAACTTGCGAGATACTTTTCGAAATAGTTGGCTGCCGATGCAAAATCGTTCATCTTGAAGTGGGTGTAGGCTACGTTGTAGTTCAATTCTTTGCCAAGATCGGTCTTCATGAACGAAGGGGTCATCAGCAACTGGTTCTGCTGAGAGAGAGCCCCCTTGTAGTTGCCGTCGTTGAATCGGCAGTCGGCCAGATAAAACTTGGAAACATTGGTCACCATATCGCTGGCGTCCAAGCCCACTGCTTCTTCCAACAGAGGTGCCGCAGAACGGTAACCGCCGTTGTTAATCAATTCCACCGAGCGGAGCAGCAGCGCCTTCTGCAGGTTGGCCACATCACCGTCGGTGGGCTTGCCGATACGGTGCAGCGCCTCTATCGCGCCGACATAGTCTTTGTTTGCCAGAGAAGAAGCAGCCACGTAAGAGTCAATTACGTCGTCTTTGCCGCTGTCCGGATATTGCTGCACGAACTTGCGGAACACCGACATGTCGCTGTTCACGTCGTAGCTGAGCTTGGCGTAGTTGAACATCGCGTCCTCGCTCACCAGCGGGTCAAAGGTGAGAGCAGCCGCCTCCTTGAAAGACTGCAGCGCAGCCATCTTGTTGCGTTTCTGCAGGAAACAGTTGCCAAGATAGTAATATGCGCTCTGACCGATGGCGTCTTCGCTGCCGGCCACCTTGCTCAGCGACTGTACGGCGCCGTCGACATCGCCCAGCGAATAGGCCAGCACTCCGTAGAAATACTGGTCCTTGCGGGTCGGGGTCACTCCGGAGTCGAGGTATTTGCGCAGGTGGCGCATCGCGTCTTCATTATCGCCGCGGCCGAAATATGACTCCGCCACCATCCGGCTCAGGTCAGCCTTCTGCTGTTTGTTGACCCGGGAGTAGAGCTTGGGCCCGTTGGCGATGGTGTAGTCGTAGTCCTTCATCATGAACTTGCACTCCACCATATAGTACTCTGCCAGCAGCGAGAAACGGGAGTCCTCTTTTGCCTTCTCAAAGAATGAATAGGCCTCGTCGAACTTCTTCTGGAGGTATTTTACATAGCCCGAATAGTAAATGGACGGATATGTATACTGCGACTGCGGCTGGGCTATTACCTTCTGGAAGCCTTCCAGGGCATCGTCGTACTTGCCGGCGTATATGCTGCAGTAAGATTTCTTGAAAAAGAACGGTATGTGGGCACTGCGATAGAGATTGCGGGGCTGGATACCCTCGTACATCAGCAGCGCGTCGGTATATTCCTGACTGTCGAATTTGGCGTCGGCCAGATTCAGTTTGAGAACCGCCAGCTGCGGGTCATTGGGAAAATCGACCTCCAGGTTCTTGACCAGGCCGTCCACATCATTGCGCCCGAGGGCGATGGCGCACATTATCTTGTTGGCCATCACCTCGGAGTACATAAGTGAATGTTTGTCAGGCAGATCCTTTGCCAGGGCGTCCAGCGCCTTCTCTGCAGAGACGTACATCCCGCTGTTGTACAATTCCTTGGCTTGCTCCAGCCGGACGGCATAAGAATCGCTGCCCAGTTCCTGTGCTTTGGAGGGGGTCGCGGCCAGCAGCAGAGCCGCTGCGACCGCTATATAGAGTATTCTGTTGCGCATTATTTTATGCTCGAATTTATAAGGTCAAATTTAAGCTATTTTTTCTAAATTTGGGGTATGGAAACCAGTACACCCCTGATTGAATTCTCCCACGTCGATATAAACAACGGCGACAGTCTGGTCATCGCCGACCTGGACTTTATCCTTAACAAAGGAGATTTTGTCTATCTAACCGGCAAGGTCGGCAGCGGCAAGACCTCCATCTTGAGGTCGTTCACCGCGGAGAACCGGGTCCACAACGGCACCGCCCGCGTGGGCAATTTCAATCTCATAGGCATTAAACGCAAGCAAATTCCATACCTAAGGCGCTCTCTGGGTGTGGTGTTCCAAGACTTCCAACTGCTCATGGACCGCAGTGTACACGACAATCTGGCGTTTGTTTTGCGCAGTACCGACTGGAAGGACAAGCGCGCCATCGAAGAGCGTATAAGCGAGGTTCTGGAGCAGGTCGGCCTCACCAGCAAGGCGCACAAGATGCCCCACCAGCTCTCCGGCGGAGAGCAGCAGCGCGTGGCTATTGCCCGCAGCCTGCTCAACAATCCGGCGGTAATCCTGGCCGACGAGCCTACCGGCAACCTGGATAATGAAACCGCCGCCGGCATCATGGACCTCCTGACCAAAATCAACCGGGAAGAGGGGACGGCGATAGTGACCGTAACCCACAATACCGCCCTGCTGAGCAAATATCCCGGCCGCGTGTTCGTCTGCAAGGACTGCAGCTGCCGCGAGATTGCCGGCGAACAGGAAATCATCGACCTGGATTTCTAGCACTCCGTTATGAAAAAACACTATGCCGATATAGTCGGATGGTTCGAGCAGAATATGCCCGTAGCATTGCCGGAGCTGCACTTTGACAACCCCTGGCAACTGCTGGTGGCGGTTATGCTCTCGGCCCAGTGCACCGACAAGCGGGTCAACATGGTCACCCCCGCCCTGTTCGAGGCCTTCCCGACGCCTGCGGCAATGGCTGCCTCGTCTTTCGAAGAAATCCTGCCTTTCGTAAAATCGGTCTCCTACCCCAACAGCAAGGCGCAGCACCTGCTGGATGCGGCCCGTATGATAGTCAATGACTATGGCGGAGAGATTCCTGATGACCGGGACGAACTGCAAAAACTGCCCGGCGTAGGGCGCAAGACAGCAAACGTGATCACCAGCGTGCTCTGGAACAACCCGGTGATTGCGGTGGACACCCATGTATTCCGGGTATCCCGCCGCCTGGGCCTTTCCAAGGGGACCACGCCCCTGGCGGTGGAAAAAGACCTTACCGACAACATTCCGGAAGAGAAGCGCCCCATTGCCCACCACTGGCTCATACTGCACGGCCGCTACGTTTGCAAGGCGATAAAGCCCCTCTGCGGCGAATGCGGGCTGAAACCCTTCTGCGCAGAATACAAGAAGAAGAATGGCTAAAGATAGTTTTTCCGACACCCTTGCCGACTACCGTTCGTGGCTACGGTTCGAGCGGAGTATGTCGCCCAACACCGTCGAGAGTTACTCGAGGGATGTAAAGGCGCTGTTCGGCTGGATGAAGGAGAACGATATAGCCAAGCCGGAAGATGCCACCGGCGACGATTTGTGCCGATATGTAGGCAATCTGGCCGACAGGGCAGTCTCCAAACGCAGCCAGGCGCGGGCCATCAGTTCCATCAAATCTTTGTTCGACTTTCTGGACCGGGAAGGGCGCATCTCAAAGTCGCCCTGCGACGCTCTGGATTCACCCAAGATGCAGCGCTATTTGCCGGTAGTGCTCAGCGTAGACGAAGTCACCGCTATAATCGATTCTGTGGACCTCTCGAGGCCCGACGGGCACCGCAACAAGGCGATGCTGGAGATGCTCTACAGCTGCGGTCTGCGTGTCAGCGAGCTCATCAATCTCAAGATATCCAACCTGTTCTTTGATGAAGGATTCATCAGGGTGCTGGGCAAGGGAAGCAAGCAGCGGCTCGTCCCCGTAGGGGAATATGCCGTAAACGCCGTGAACCTCTATCTGGACCAGCGCCGCACGCTGCCGGTAGCCCGGGGCAAAGAAGATTTCCTGTTCCTGAACCGCCGCGGCAATCCCCTAACCCGCCAGATGGTGTTCAAGATAGTCGCCGACCACGCCGCCAAAGCGGGTATCGGCAAAGCCATCTCGCCGCACACCTTCCGTCACTCCTTCGCCACCCACCTGGTAGAAAACGGCGCAGACCTGCGAATAGTCCAGCAGATGCTGGGTCACGAATCAATCCTGACTACAGAAATCTACACCCACATCGACTCCGCCAAGTGGCAGGAATCCATCCTGAAATACCACCCGGAGCGGTAGCTTAGATCATCAGGGCTGCTACAAGTGCAAGGATGGCGTAGAACTCAGGGAGCGCTGCGTAGATCAGGGTGTTGGTCATTACGTTGTGACCCTGGCTGACGCCGATAATACCGTTGGCGCAAACCTGACCCTGACGGATTGCAGAAAGCAGGCAGACAGCACCCACTGCGAGGCCGACACCGAACAGCAGCGGACCCTGGGATGCGAAATCCTTGCCCATCCACATCAAAAAGCCCACGAAACCGTAGATACCCTGCGTTGCGGGCAGGGCGGAGAGAATCATATAGGTAGATGATTTCTCCGGGGCTTTTTTCAAAGCACCTTCTGCCGCATTGCCGGCAATTGTGGTACCGATGGCACTTCCGATACCGGCCAGGCCAAGCATCAGGCCGAATCCAAGATAACCGAGAATTAAATTGATCATGATTGTATTTTTTAGTTATTATTTTTCAAAGGATTGTATTTTGCGCCCATGCCCTCGTAACCGCTGTTCTTGAAATACTCCAGGAAGTTGAGTCGCAGAGGGTGCACGAAGGCTCCCAGGCAGCACATCAGCAGGTTCAAGGTATGGCCTATCAACAATATCAATACGAAAGCTATCCAACGTCCTACGCCGCCGTCGCCCAGCACCATACCGCCAAGGGTATTGAAGGCGCCGCCCAGCATACCGCCGGCCAGGCCAAGTGCGTAGAGACGGATGTAACTGAGGATGTCGCCCAGCAGGCCGGTCGCGGTCTGGTAAGTATCCCAGAGGCCGGCGCCGATATTGATGAGGGGGTTGCGGCCGGGCTTGTTGAACAGGAATATGCCCAGGAATGATATTGCACCAACGATAATTATCGCCCAGCGGGTCACGTTGGGAGAGAATACGCCGCCGAGGGTGCAAAGGGCGATGACTATGGCGCCCAGTATCAGTATCAGCCATCCCCAGGCGCTCACGGCCTCCTTGAATCCGAAACGCTTGGTATAGACCACCGCTTTGAATATCATCGCCAGACAGAGATGCAGGATACCGATTATGATGGAGAGCACCATACCGTAGTCGTATGTAGTGCCGGGGAACTTGGCCGGCAGGATAATCTTATGGAGCCAGTCGGGAACCCAGGCGGCGGTGCGAAGGTCCACGCCGAAGGCAGTGCCCAGCACCAGGCCCACGATGGTCGTGGCCACGCCCAGGATGGTGATCAGAGTGCCCATACCCTTGAACATCCCTATCTTGAGCCAGTTCTTGCCGATGGCGATGCCCGCCAGTATCAGCACCAGGCCGTAGCCGGCGTCGCCCATACACATCGCAAAGAACAACAGGAAGAATATCGAAATCATCGGGGTCGGATCGGCCTCGTCGTAGACGGGCAGGCCGTACATTCCGGTGATACGCTCGAATTCGCGGGCAAACCGGCTGTTTTTGAGTTTGATGGGAGGGTTGTCCTCCGGTTTTGTCTTTTCCTTGATGCAGAAGGCGTCCAGTTTGGCCAGCTCTTTCTCCAGCCGCTCGTCTTCTGTAGAGGGGGCGAAACCGACATATACCGACAGGGTGTCCTCCGCTGCATTGTCGGCGGCGACCGTCGCCAGATAATTGTCCAGACGGCCCATCACCTTGTCGTACTCCTTCTGCAGCAACGGCATATCGTTCTCCTTTGCCTGCCGGATTTCCGCCAGGCACTGGGCCTCTTCATCTTCCATAGCCTTCACGCGAGAGAGCAACTCTTCTGCACGTGCCTCGGGGGCGGGAATCTCGCAGGCTGCGATCTGTGCCGGCATCTTGGCGTCACCCTCGAGAATTGTGGTGAAATAAGTCGTGTTCTTCTCCTGGCAGATTACCTGCAGCGGCACCTCGTTCTCCCATTCGGGATTGAAGCGCTTGGTGGAAACCTTGTGGAAATGAATGTCCAGGCCACGGCCTCTCAACTCCTCCAAAGCCTCGGAAGAGAAATCGCCCCAAGGCAGTGCTGCAGCGTATTTCTTGCGCTCTGCGGCTAGATTCTCGCGAATCTTGACCAACTCGTCGCTGGTTTCGGCCTCCAGGGCAGCCATCTGCTTTTTTATACCGGCCGCCTCCGCCAGAATTGCGCTGGAAGCGGCATCCACCGGCTTTGTGGAGCGGGTAATATCCATCACTCCGAGATCGGTAAGCTCGGAGATGAACTTCTCTTTATCGGCTGTGAGCAGGATAAAGGAATATTTTGTCATTTTCTCTATCATGCCTGCTCCTGTTCTTCTTCCGCCGCGTGGCGGGTCTTTACTATCTTCTGGGAGGCCTTGGAGATGTTCTCCTCATCCTCCATGAATCTCTTTATCTTGCGCATAGCCTCCTGATAGCCGGGGATCTGCACCTTCTCGTACAGGTTCACCTTCTGGGTGGTCTTCTTTCGCTGGTAGTCCAGAATGCGGGCCTTCTCCAACAGAATCATCGACTCGATGCCTATCTGGGCCAGATTCTTGAGGATTTCCACGCCATCTGTATACCACATCGGCTTGGCAAAGGCGTCGAAAGGCTTCACGCTGTAGTTTATCTCCTTCAAGTGCGGCGTCTTGACGCCTGCGACCTTGACCACATCCAGTTCGACTCCGTCTATGCTTATCAGGCCGGGCTCGAACTCGTTCCAGAGGGAGGCCATATAATCGTAGCTGGCAAGGGCTTTCTGATACTCTCCCGAAAGCTCCTCGGCCCGCTCCTTGGCGTGCTTGACCTCTGCGCGCAGGGCACTTTCCTTGTTCTTCAAGGTAGGCAGCGCGCGGGTACGGATCTTCAGCTGGCGGCCGAGTTCCGTAAGCGACGTCTTGTTATATTGATATTTGATGGCCATCTGCCGTTAATCTTTCCAGTACTTCTGAATCAAAGCCTCCTTGATACCGGTCTCGGTCTTGGAGAAATATTTGCGGAACAGCTCCCATCCGGTGTCCAGCATCTCGTCTATGGTGAGGTTTACGTCAATTGCCAGCAACCGTACGGAATACTCCTTGGCATATTCCAGGCAGCGCTTGTCATAGTCGCTCAAATCGAAACCGTTCTCCAACTTGGTCTTTGCGTTGGCGGCATCGGCATACAGTCGCACGGATGTATTCATCACGGCGCTGTGGTCCTCGCGGGTTTTCTTGCCCTGAACCAGCTGTTTGAGACGTGACAGGCTGCGGAACGGGTCTATGATGACCTTTCCGGTGTCGGTGTCCATACGCAGGAACAGCTGACCTTCAGTGATATAACCGGTGTTGTCGGGGATGGCGTGGGTGATGTCACCGTCGTTCAAAGTGGTGACGGCGATAATGGTGATGGAGCCGCCGTCGGGCAGCTGTACCGCCTTCTCGTATATCTTCGCAAGGTCGGAATAGAGCGAACCGGGCATCGAATCCTTAGATGGAATCTGGTCCATACGGTTGGACACGATGCAGAGGGCGTCGGCATACAGCGTCATGTCGGTCAGCAGCACCAGCACCTTCTCGTGCTTGTCTACTGCAAAATATTCGGCTGCGGTGAGCACCATGTCGGGAATCAGCAGACGCTCTACCGGCGGCTGGTCGGTGGTGTTCACAAAGCTGATGATTTTGTTCAGCGCGCCGGCCGCCTCGAATGCCTGCTTGAAATACAGGTAGTCGTCGTTGCTAAGGCCCATGCCGCCAAGGATGATTTTGTCCACGTCGGCACGCAGCGCCACCTGTGCCATCACCTGGTTGTAGGGCTGGTCGGGGTCGGCGAAGAACGGAATCTTCTGGCCGGTGACCAGCGTGTTGTTAAGGTCGATGCCGGCGATGCCGGTCGGAATCAACTGCGAAGGCTGCTGCCTTTTGTAAGGATTCACAGAAGGGCCGCCGATAAAGCGTTTCTCCCCTTCTACCCTTGGGCCGCCGTCTATCGGATTGCCGTAGGCATCAAAGAATCGGCCGGAGAGCTCTTCGCTGACCTTGAGAGAAGGGGCTTCGCCGAAGAACTTGACCTCCGCATTGGTGGGAATGCCCTCGGTGCCGGCGAAGACCTGCAGGGTGACCTGGTCGCCCTTGATCTTCACCACCTGGGCAAGACGCCCCGCCACGCTGGCCAGTTCGTCGTTGCTGATCCCCTCGGCGTGCAGAGAAACCGTCGCCTTGGTGATGGAATCCAGTTGTATATATGTCCTTGCAAATGCGTTAGTTGTTGCCATTGGAAAGGATATTGTTTAGTTTTTCTGAATAGTTGTAGAACTGCTCGCTCTTCCAGGGAGAGAAGTTCATCTGGCGGAAGACATTGATGAGTTCCTTAAAGAAGTGGCCGCACTCCTCGAAAGATTCGAAGTCAAACTTGCGGTCGCACACTTTGAGTACCTCGGTGAGCATATAATCCTGACGTTCCAGCAGGCACTGGCTGTCCACAGGGTCGAACGCATCCTGCTGCAGAATCACATAATCTATGAGCTCCGACTTCCAGAAGGTCTCGTGATAGCTCAAAGGAACGCCGTCGTCGCCCAAAATGTTGATCTGCTCCGCCATCTCCTTGCCGCGGCGCAAGATGACCTTGGCACGGAGCACGTCAGCCACCCAGCCGGGACGGATTTTCTTGTCGAGATACTCTATGATCTCGGGGTATTCCAAATACTTGGAGTAGGAATCCAGCGGGTTCACAGCCGGATAGCGCTTACTGTCGGCGCGGGCCTGTTCCAGAGCGTAGAAGCAGCGGGCCGCCTTCTTGGTCGACTCGGTCACCGGCTCCTTGAGGTTACCGCCGGCGGGAGATACCGTACCGATGAAGGTCACCGAACCCGTTTCGCCATTGTTGAGTTTTACTATGCCGGCGCGGGAGTAGAAGTTGGATATAATGGACGAAAGGTCCACCGGAAACGCATCGGCGCCGGGGAGCTCTTCCATACGGTTACTCATCTCACGCAGCGCCTGTGCCCAGCGGGAAGTTGAGTCGGCCAGCAGCAGCACTTTCAGACCCATAGCGCGGTAGTACTCGCAGATGGTCATCGCAGTATAAACCGATGCCTCGCGGGCAGCCACAGGCATGTTGGAGGTGTTGCAAATGATGGTGGTGCGTTCTATCAGCTTGCGGCCGGTGTTGGGGTCTATCAGTTCGGGGAACTCCTTGAAGATTTCCACCACCTCGTTGGCACGCTCGCCGCAGGCAGCCATAACGATGACCTCGGCGTCGCACTGGCGGGCGATTGCGTGCTGGAGCACGGTCTTGCCGCAGCCGAACGGGCCCGGAATGAAGCCTGTACCGCCTTCTGCGATGGGATTGTAGGTATCGATGGTGCGCAGGTGGGTCTCCATAATCTTGTATGGACGCGGCTTCTCTTTGTATCCGCCGATAGCCATCTTCACAGGCCATTTCTGAACCATCGTTACCTTGACATCGTTGCCCTTGGCATCGGTCAGGACAGCGATTGTGTCGTCTATCTTGTACTGACCAGCAGGGACAACGCTCTTGACGGTGTATATGCCCTTGAAAGAGAACGGAACCATAATTTTATGAGGCAGCCACCCCTCCTTGACCTCGCCCAGCCAAGACGCAGCCTCGACCTTGTCACCGGGTTTCGCGATGGGGGTAAAGTCCCAGATCTTGTCGTGGTCCAGGGGAGCGGTGTATTCGCCGCGCTTGAGGAACACATCTTCCATTGTGGCCAGGTTATTCTGCAGGCCGTCATAACTACTGGAAAGCAGGCCAGGGCCCAGAGTGGCCTCCAGCATATGGCCGTCGAACTCCACCTTGTCGCCCTGGCGAAGGCCGCGGGTGCTCTCGTAAACCTGTGCGAAGGCGTTCTTGCCGTTGACCTTGATGACCTCGGCCATCAGCTTGACGCCGTTCAAATCTATGTAACAGATCTCATTCTCCGCCACGTGGCCGTCGAACTGGATGGTCACGAGGTTGGAAATAATGCCCGTTACAACGCCGGTTGTCTTCATATATATCAGAATTCTATTTTGTTTCTATTGTATGTATCGTCTATCTCCTGCACGAAATCGTCGAACAGTTTGCGGCCGGTGATGCGGTCCAGACGGTTCCAGCGGGCAATTATGTGGAATTTGGCCAGGAAGGCCAGGATGACGTTGATGTTGAAAACGTCCATCACCACCATATCCTCTATCTTGTTCCAGACCACGTTGCAAACCGCCTGCTCGCGCTTGAGGATGTCGGGAGTCACGAAAGCCTTGTGCAGCGCCTCCTTCTCTTCGAAATCCTCGCCGCTCTCGCGACGCTCCAGATAGGCCACCTTCTCTGTGCGTAACTGCCAGTCGAAGGCGAAATACTCGCGGATGAAGCGGTTGCCGCAGCGGCGGCACTGGCGGTAGAAATCTTCGTTAAGATTCTCATCCACAAAGCCCTGTTCCAGCCACTCCACAAGCCTGCGGTCTTCCTGACTGAGCAAGAAGAAAATGTTCTCGCGGATAAACTGGTAGTCGAAATCGTGCTTTTCGAAATCGAGTACCAGGTCGGGAAGGCTCGCGATTATATACGGATAGTTATCCATACCAGGCCTTGCCGTTAACCGAAGAGTATCTTATTGGTTGCGGGACGGAGATATTCGCCAAGCAGGTCGCGGAAGCTCTCGTCTGTAAAGTCCAGATAGTATCCGCCGTCCTTGGGTGCGATGCGGAAGCCGCCGGCGAAGCTGTCGCTGAAGCCGAAGCTGAGCGTCTTAGACAGCTCCTTGTCTATATTGCTTGCAAGGAACTCCTGCAGCTTGGCCTTCATATCTTCGGGAAGAATCACCTCCAGGGGAGCTGCAGCGCCGTCGGCCTTGAATGCGCCGGCCACGGTGGCGATGAGTTTGCCCACGAATGCCTTGTCGGCAAGGGCGTCATCTACCTTGGAACCGATTGCCCGCGCCTCTACCATCTGGCTTATCTGCTGACGGAGCGCCGCCAGTGTCTGGGTGGAGGCCATCTTGATATCGCCCTCCGTACGGGTCTGGATATCCTCTGCCTGCTTGACTGCGTTGGAAATAATCTTCGCCGCCTGCACCTTTGCATCCTCCACTATCCTTGCAGCCTCTTCGCGGGCCTTTGCCAGCAAGTCTTCGGCATCTTGTTTTCCCTTCGCAAGCCCCTCATTATAAAGCTTGTCGGTGAGTTCTTGCAATTTGTTTTGCATATCTGAAAAATATATTAGAAAAACGGTGCAAAGTACGCATTTTTTCTTACAATTTCAACAAAAAAGCCGCCCTTTCGGAGCGGCTTTTTAATCTAGCGGAAGAACGGTTAATTCTTCAGCGAATAATCGACATTGGTAACCACGCGGACCCTCTTGATCTGGGGGGTGTTGCTGTCGCGGTCGTCGATTGTGAAATAGCCCTGGGTGGCGTTGTGAATCTTGCCCAGGCGGCTGCCGGAATCATCGGCAAACTTCTGCGCGGTGGCGCGGGCGTTCTTGGTAGCCTCCTCAATCATCTCGGGCTTGATCTCGTTCAGGCCCTCGAAACTGAAGGTGGGGCGGCTGTCCCAGTCGCTGGAAAGAGTGATGCCCCTGCGGATAAGTTCGCTCTGGTCGTTCATAAGCGCCAGCACGTTGTCCACCTTGTTGGTACTTACCGTCGTGGTCGATTTCACCACATAGCGGAAGCGACGGTTGTTGCCGCCATATTCCTGGGTAAATACGTCGGAGATGCTGGGAGTGGAAGTGGATATCTCAGAATCTTCGATACCACCCTTCTTTACAAACTCCTTGATGGTGGCGTTGTTTGCCTCGAGCTGACGATACAGCTCAGACAGGTCGTCGCCCGCAATGTTGTAAGAGAGCGGCCAGATAACCTTGTCGGCGGGCACTTCGCGCTCGCAGAGGCCGCGCACGCTTACGCTGCGCTTAGAAGAATTCAACACGCTCACAGCCCTGGGGATGCTGAGCGCCACAGCAATCAGGCCAACCATAATAGCCAGACCGGCCAGAAAATTACCTTTGTTTTCCATATCGTTATTCATTTGTCCATTCATCTGTTCTTATCATATCCCTGAGCCTGATAATCCTATCGTCCCGATAGCCCATCACGTCGCGCAGGAAATCTATGAACGCCCATTCATCCTGGGTGAAGATATCTTTCAGCGCACCAGCATACTCACGGAGTTCATAAACCAGGTTTGCGCTCTCGCGGACACCGGCCTTTACCAGCATTGCGTGGTAGCGGCCCATTGCCCTCATAGCCATGCGTTTCTGGTTCGTATTATACCTGGTGTAGTTCTGGACATACTGCGACACCAGCCTCTCGTATCTGTCAAGGGAATAGTGCCAGTCCCTGAGGGAATACCTGTACGAATTCCTCTCCGTACGATTCACAAAATTGTTGAGACGGCACGGCACGCTGCAGGCACTTGTCAGCGCCAGCATCACCACCATCGCCGCTATGGCAAAAAACTTTTTCATAATACAGCCTTTATCTGTTGTCACTATACAAAGATAGCATTTCCGGCAATAACCTTGCCAAAAATACTATAGAATAACTTTGATTTATGTAGAAGGAATGAGGGGTGCGGGGGATATTGTGCTTTTTAGCTGCGCGTAAGCTTCTGAGCTCCGGTTAGAGGCGGGAGCGAAGCGACCGACTCTAATTGAGCTCGTCAACGACGTTACAGGTGCCGGTCTGGCGCCAATCGGCTGCAGCCGATAGCGAAAGCCGAGCAGGGATGGCCTGTGGGACAGCAAGGCTGTAGCGGCGGGTCTGGGCAGCGCCCAGCAACATATAGGCGTCGCAGCGAAAAGGAGATTGGAAGCGGTTAAACGCGCAGCGTTAAGAAAAGCACCATCCCCCGCACCCCTCATTCCTTCTGCCAACTGGACACTATTATCCAAGTTCAAATAATGTAGTCAAACTGGTTGCATATTACAATCATATTGACTACATTTGCATACCAATTGTGACACAATGGGACAGACAGCAATGACAGTCCGAATGGACACCGACCTCAAAACGCAATTCGATGCACTCTGCGGCGAATTTGGTATGAGTACAAACACAGCATTCAATGTCTTTGCCCGAGCTGTTGTTCGGAGTCGCAAGATTCCGTTTGTGATTGAAGCCCCATTAAAAGAAGAAACAATGGAAAAAGGGAAAAATGCTTTCGATGAGATTCGTGCTATGGCTATGAAGGGCGAAGTTCCCAACCTTACCCTGGACGAGATCAATGAGGAAATCAGACTTGCCAGGGAGGGTAAATAGATGGTCTGTGCTGTAATCGACACCAATGTTTTAGTATCATCATTATTGTCACGACATCCTGACTCCGGAACTGTCGTGATTAGAGATTATATTCTGTCCGGTAGAGTAATACCGTTATACAATGATGAGATATTTCAAGAATACGTTGAGGTACTCCATCGCCCAAGATTAGGCCTGCCAGGCAACCTCGTGGATTCAATACTGGACACAATAAAAGCGGTTGGAATTTCTCTAGACAGGACTCCTGCAAACGAGCCTATGACCGACCCGAAAGATATCGTTTTCTACGAAATAGCCCTTTCAAAAGATGATGCATGGCTGATTACCGGCAATAAACGTCACTTTCCCAATAGCCCCATAGTCGTAACCCCAGCAGAGTTTCTGGCTATCATCAGCCACTCTGCAGATTAGCCTCTCAGCAGATAGTCACAGAGTGAAAAATACTGCCAATACTTTCATTCTGCGGCGGTGTATTTCTCGTTTTCATAGTATTTCTTGACACAGAATGGAAAATAGTGGGGATTTCTTCATCTTGTGACAAAGCGTGGGCTGCAATTGAAAATACGCAAAACGATTACTCGGCGGCGACTGTGGCCGATTCAGGAGCCGGAGCAGCTTCTTTGGCGGCCTTTTTGGCAGCCTTCTTCGCTGCCTTCTCGGCAGCTTTTGCGGCTTTCTCAGCGGCACGTTTGGCCCGTTCCGCCTCGCGTTTGGCTGCCTTCTCGGCCTTGCGGGCCTCTCTTTCGAGCCGTTTCTGCTGACGCTTGAGTTCGCGGGCGGCCTTGCGCAGGGCACGCTTCTCCGCTCTGGTCATATTATCCTTGTCCTTAGGCAGCTGAACCTCAACGAAGCCTTCGTCTGAGTGATTTTCGATACCTTCTATGCCGATTGCAGGCTTAACCCCAGCAACTGTATCGACCTTGCTTTCAACAGCCCGGTGCGCTGCTGCGATACTGTCACGCACAGCCTCAAGCGCGGCCTGGGCGCTGTCACGGGCGGCTTTGCGGGCGGCGAGGACGCTGTCGCGAACCATCTGACGCAGCAATGCCGCACTGTCAAGGGCGGGAGCCAGATCGGGGCCGTCCAATTTAAGCGTGGTATCGATCTTCGGCGGCGCCGGCTTCAAGGTCGCCAATGAATCTATTACGATATCTCCCTCCTTGTCAAACGCAGTAGTAATGCCCAACGTGGAATCGGCGGCAAAGTGACTCTTCATCTCCTGCTCGGCCGCCTCAAGAGAATCCCGGCGGGCCTGCTCCCTACGCGCCTGTTCCGCCCTCTCCTCTATCTGATGATAGATTTTCTGCATGTAGTTGTCGTAATACTGGTTGGCCTTGCGGAATGTGGGGAGCTTGTTGGCAGCGTACGACGCCCTCTTGGAAGTGCGCACCCTATGGCTGGTTATATCAAAACGGCTCTTGGGCTGCTCGTCAAAACGCCACTTGAAGCCCTTGAGGCGCTGCTTCTCCATAGGGAGATTGTATATCGGATAGGCGTCCGAATTGACGCTCTCGTAGTACTTGAGCCGCTGAGCCACGCCGTCTTTCATTGTAACCATCATGAACTGCGCCTGCTTGGAGTTGAGAATGGTGATTACTGAATCCTCCTGCATATAGAACATTGCATTCACGCCGCCCAGGGCATCGAATCTGCGCAGGGTATTGTCGGTATTGAAGTAGCCGAGCATCTCGGTGGCCTTGATCTGGTCGAAATGGACGGAATCTTCCTGACTGACAATCATTGCGTTGCCGTGCAGGTTGGCCCTGTCGAAAGAATTCTCTTCCATCTTCATTATCACCGACTCTGCGCTGAGCTGATGCCGGTTGTCGTTCCAGATCACGGGATCCTGATACATTCGCATCAGGGTGTCTATCTGCGAGAAGTACAGCGAATCGCACCGCGCCTGAATGTCGGTACGATATATTCTGGCATTGCGCCAGCCTTTTATGAAGCGGAGTTTGGTGGTGTCGCGAACGGCATTTTTATCGGTTGCCAGCGAATCCACAGTCTCCAGAGAGTCGCGCGGCGGTGCGATGCTATCCACTTCGGGAAGTTGCACCTCCTCTTCCGGCAGTTCGGCAACCGGCACTTCTTCAGGCTCTACCGCAGGCATCTCTGCCGATATGCTGTCGGCCGGAGGAATAATCTCCGTTTTCAGCGAGTCCAGCGATGCCGCCAGGGAATCTGTCGCCGCTTGTGCCGCCAACGACGCCAGGGAATCTTGCTTTGCCTTGGCGGCAATGCTGTCCTGACGTTTCTTCTCTGCTATTTCCTTGCGCTTTTGGTAAGCTTTATATTCGGGCAGTTTCTTGATGGCCTCCTGCCGCTCCTGTTCCTTCTTCTCCAGAGCCTTCTTTTCCGCCTCGCCTATCGCATCAAAACTGACCTGCTTGCGGGCCTCTTCGCTGTCCTTGATCTGCTCCTGGGTAACATCGCAGGCGCGCTGTGTGTAGAACAGCATCGTATCGGCCCTGCAGAAAAGGGTATCGATCTGATGTTCGGTATTCTCGCCCACATAAATAGCCGCCGGATCCAGGAATAAGGTCGCATAGAGATTGTTGACAGAATCGAAACTCATGTTGCCGGCATCAGACACAAAGTACATCTTGTGCAGCGAGTCCAGCAATTCCACGTTGCGGCGCATCCTGCCGTGACGGATGTGCTGCCAGTAATAAAGGGTGTCGCACCATCCCTCATAGTCGGGGGTGCTCATATACACGTCGGTGTCGAAATAGACCACGCCGCTGTCCTGGGCATACCAGCCGTATTCGCCGCGCAGATAGACATCCCGCTTCCACATCTGAGTCTTCTTGCCAAAGTAGGCCTTGTTCTCGTTGGTGTCGTAATCCAGGCTGTTGGTTTTGATGAAGAGGCTGTCGGTGAACATCTCCACATTGTCTTCGAAGCGGCAGATGCCGGTCTTGCCGTCGTATGTGCCGCGGTCGCTTTCGATAATCTCGCCCTTCGAGGTCCTCATAGCGCCGCCGAAGGTGAATTTGGCGGTACTGTCCTCTGTATTGTAGTCAAGATATTTGGTGCGCAGGGTATTTTTGTCCTTGTCATAGACCTCGACCAGGTCGCCGCGGAAGCGGGCCAGGTTGTCGTCGGCATAATAGATTACGTTGTCGCTCTTGAGCACCGTCTTCTTCTGCACCAACTTGACGTTCTTGTATGCCTCCACCTGATTGAAGCTGACGTTCCAGATAGCGGAGTCGCAGAACATATAGGCGCCGTTGTGCAGGAATGTGGCGGGACCTTTCACCTCCCGGTATTCGCGGTGGCCGGGACGCTCGAAGACCCTGGCGTACTCTGCATTGAGCAGGGTAAGCAGACTGTCCTGACTTCTGCGTCTGCCTCTTTTGCGCTGCGCGTCAGCATCGGGGCTGGCCACCAGCATCAGCATCACCAGAAGCAGAAAAATCCAGCCTAATCTATTTCTCGATCCAGTTTTCACTTACAAACTTGCACCCTTCGAAAAGCGGGTCTATCTTGATGTGAGTGGTCTTTTTCTTTTCTGTCACAAAGTCTTCTATCGCCTGGCGGGCGTTCTTCTCGTTTGCCATCGACACCAGCGCGTCGTAGTCGGTCTCGAAAGTGGCGGTGTGGGATGGCAGTTCCTCGTCCAGACGGACGATCTTGTAGATGGTGTTGCCGCGGCCCTCGGTGTCTCTGGACTCGAACGGCTCGGAAACATCACCAACCTTCATATCCTTGATAACGGCAAAGTCGGCGGGGTTCAGACGGTCCTTTTCCAAAAGCGAACTGCCGGTGTATTCATCTACCATCATACCGCCGTTGGTGCGGGTCTTGGTATCCTCCGAATTCAGCCATGCCGCCATATCGAAGGGAATCTTGCCATTGACTATTTCTGTGCGGATGCTGTCAAGACGGGCAAAAGCCTTGTTGCGGTCGGATGCGGTGTAGGCGGGTTTAATAAGGATATGGCGGGCGTTGAACATATCGCCCTTTTTCTCTATCATCTGGATTATGTGGAAGCCGTCGGGCGTCTCCACTATCTGCGATACCTGGCCGACTTTGAGACTCATTGCAGCGTCGGAGAACTGCGGCCAGTAAACCGTCTTGGACCTCATGCCAAGTTCACCGCCGCGGGTTGCGGAACCGGGATCCTGGGAATACATACGTGCCAGTGCGGAGAACTTTTCTCCGGCAAGCACCCTCTCTCGCAAATTCAGAAGTCTTTCCTTGACCACCAGCGATGCCGACTCTTTATCCGGATAGACAACTATCTGGCGCAGACGGTACTGTGTCGGTATCACCGGAAGATCCTCCGCAGGGGTCTCGGCGCAGAGCCGCTTTACGTCGGCGGGGGTCATCTTGGGAATGCTGGTATAGACCTTCTGCTGCATCTGCTGGATGAGCAGTTGGTCGCGCATCATTTCTGTCCAGTCCGCCTTTATCTTGTAGATGGGTTTCTTGAAATACTCCTCTGTCTCCTTCTCGCCACCCAAACGGTTCATTATGTCGTCCAGACGGGCGGTCACCTGTTCCTTGACCTGCTCGTCTGTCACCGTCAGGGAGTCCAGGCGGGCCTGGGTAAGGAACAGCCTGGAAGACACCAAATTCTCCAGTATCTGGCAGCGGGTGCTGTTGTCCACCACCATACCGCCGGCCTGCATCATTTGAACCTCCTGCTCTATGTCGGAAAGCAGGATGACATCGTTGCCGATGGTGGCCACCGACTTGTCTACCAAGCCTCCGTTATAAACCTGGGCCCCGGCGCCGAAAGAAGCGGCCAGGATCGCCGAGCACAGAATGAATATCTTTAAAACCCTGTTATTGTTCGACATCGTATATCGTAAGTTTTTTGGACTCGATACCCTCCTGTAACAAGTCTTGTTCCAATTTGGTGAGTATGTCCTGTTTGCGATTTATCAGAATTGCGTCCTTGATGGTCTGCCGGCAGTATTCAAACGGAGCCAGCCGGCCAACGGGAATCTTCTCTGTCAGGTATATGAAATAATCTTTGCCGTCGCCCACCTTGATGTACTGGTTGCCGCCGCGGAAGATGGTCTCGCAACTCTCTGCGTCCAGACCGGGCACCGCCTTGGCGATTGTCGGCATCGGCACCCAGTTCCCTCCGAAATCCTCCATCCGTTCTGCATAAGAAGCGCACATCTCACGCTTCTGGTCGGCTTCTTCGTCGCCGGTCAAAGCGTAATCCTTCTTCACCGTATCATAATTGGGAGAGTTCTGGGAAAGGGTTATTATGTTGGCTTTTGCAATTATGTACGGAAACTTGAAGTTTTCTGTGTGCTCTTCGTAATAGAGTCGCATCTCGTCGTCCGTGACGGTGGTGTCAAGTTCCTGTTCAGTGACCTGGCGTTCCAGGCGATACTTGAGAAGATTGTCGCGATAGTCCTCAACTTCGGCCTTGACATCCTTGGCGTCGGCGCTGAGCACCTCCTGAGCCTTGAGCACCTTCAGGTGCGCCAGAGCCCAGGTATTGATGTACTGTTGCACCATGGCGGCACTGTCTTCAGGCGAAACGCCGTCGGGCAGCAGCCCCCTGATGTCCTTCATATACAGCACATTGTCGCCCACCCGGGCCACCCGGTCGCCCTCTACGTAACGGCAACCTGCAATGGCCAGCGCAGCCAGGACTATGACGGCGATTCTTTTCACTACCTTGAATAGTTGGGAGCCTCGCGGGTGATGGTTACGTTGTGGGGATGGCTCTCCGCCATACCTGAAGCGGTGATCTTGACGAACTTGGCCTCGCGCAGCGCCTCCATGTTGCGGGCGCCGACATAACCCATACCGGCCTTGAGACCGCCCACCAGCTGGTATACAACCTCTGCCAGAGTACCCTTGTACGGCACCTGGGCCACGATGCCTTCCGGCACGAGCTTCTTGATATCGGCCTCCATATCCTGGAAGTAGCGGTCCTTGGAACCCTTCTGCATAGCCTCCAGCGAACCCATACCGCGATATGACTTGAATTTACGGCCGTTGAGGATGATGGCCTCGCCAGGAGCCTCTTCCACGCCGGCGAACAGGGAGCCCGCCATAATGGAACTTGCACCGGCAGCCAGCGCCTTGGTGATATCACCGCTGTAGCGGATACCGCCGTCGGCGATGATGGGGATGCCGCTGCCCTTAAGGGCGTCGGCCACAGAAAGTACGGCCGTAAGCTGCGGCACGCCGATACCGGCGATGATGCGGGTGGTGCAGATACTGCCGGGGCCAATGCCGACCTTGACGGCGTCCACGCCGCACTCCTTGAGGGCTATGGCCGCCTCTGCGGTGGCGATGTTGCCGGCTACAATCTGAATCTGCGGGAATGCCGCGCGAATCTTCTTGATGGTCTCAAGCACAAACACCGAATGGCCGTGGGCGGTATCCAGCACCACTGCGTCGGTGCCGACTGCGATCAGCTGCTCCACGCTGTCGAGGCTGTGGGAATTGATACCGACGGCTGCCGCAACCAGCAGACGTCCCTTGGAGTCCTTGCTGGCCTCGGGGTTGTTCTTGATCTTGGTGATGTCCTTGTATGTAATCAGGCCTACCAGTTTGCCATCCTTGTCCACGACGGGGAGTTTCTCCACCTTGGACTGCATAAGGATTTCAGTGGCGGCGGGAATGTCGGTGTCGGGACCGGCGGTCACCAGGTTCTCCTTTGTCATAACCTCGCTTATCAGGCGGCTGTGGTCGTGCTGGAAGCGGAGGTCGCGGTTAGTGACGATACCCACCAGATAACCATTCTTGTCCACCACGGGGATACCGCCGATATGGTTGGTGGCCATCAGTTTGAGCGCATCGGCCACAGTCTGGTCGCCCTTGATGGTGACGGGGTCGTAAATCATACCGTTTTCCGCACGCTTTACCCGACGGACCTGGTCGGCCTGCATATCGATTGGCATGTTCTTGTGGATTACGCCGATGCCGCCTGCCCGGGCCATTGCGATGGCCATCTCATATTCGGTGACGGTGTCCATAGCCGCCGAAATGATGGGGACGCTGAGGGGAATCTCGCGGGTAAACATCGTGGAAACATTCACGTCGCGCGGGATTACCTCGCTGCGCGCCGGTATCAGCAGGACGTCGTCGAAGGTCAGACCTTCCATCACAATTTTGTCGGAGAAATTTTGCATAGCGAAAAACGATATAAATTTTGCAAAGATACTAATTTTCCGCGGCAAACAGCCGCCCTTGAAAAGTTTCTCTGCACTCCAGTCTCTCTTCCAGCATCCTGAGCAGTTCTACATTCCGCACCAGTCCCCATGGGGTGGAATTCACAAACCGCGGCGGAACCTCCCCTGCAAAGCGCTCTATAACCAAATCGGGCCGCAACCGCTCAAGGATATCCACAAAGAAGTCAATATAACCCTCCAACGTAAACTTTTCGAACCGTTCGGGATGCTGTGCGTATTCCTCTTCCATTTTCGTGCCTTTTATTATCTGGAGCTGATGGAATTTGACGCTGTCTATCTTAAGGGCGTTGATTTTGTCGGCGGCGGAGAGCATCATTTCCCGCGTTTCGCCCGGCAGGCCAAGGATGAAATGGGCGCCGGTATATAGGCCGCGGGCGGCCGTCATTTCCACGGCCCGGACGGCTTCGGCGAATGTATGATGGCGGTTTATATGCTCCAGGGTGGCATCGTAGCACGACTCTATGCCGTACTCAACAATCACGATATGGTCTTTTGCAAGTTCGGCCAGATAATCCAGTTTGGCCTCGTCCTCGCAGTCGGGACGGGTACCGATTACGATGCCTCGCACCTGGGGATGTGCCAGCGCCTCGCCGTATAGCCGTTTGAGCTTTTCCAGCGGCGCATAGGTGTTGGAATACGGTTGAAAATAAGCCAGGTATCCTCCGGCACGGCGGTATCGGCCGCGATGGAACTCTATTCCCTCTTCCAACTGCTGCGAGATGCTTTTGTCGGGGGTGCTGTAGTTTGGATGGAAGGCGTTGTTGTCGCAAAATGTACAGCCGCCCCGGGCCTTGGAGCCGTCGCGGTTGGGGCAGGTGAAACCGGCGTCCACCACAAGTTTCTGCAGCCGGACGCCGTATTTCTCTTTGATGAAATCTGCCTGTGAATTATAACGCCGCATCAGAGTTTGACTTTGAATACCTTGCCTTCTTTTGTCCGGTAGGTTCTGACACGGCCGGTGGCGTTGTCGGTGACTGTGGTCTCAATCCTTTTCCCCTTGCGGAGGCATTCGATGTTGAAATCGCTGCCGAAGGCGCGGATATTGCGCAGTGCTACCCTGTCCCAATCCTTGGGGAAAGATGGCTTCATCGTGAAGGTCCTGAAGCCGATAGGACGGATGCCGAACATCCCCTCCGTGAAGACGCGGCAGTAAAGGCCGCTCTCTGCCGAAAGGTGGCGCTGGCTGCCTTCCGGCCAGGCTTCGATGGGATACGGCACGTGGTCTTCCAGCAGGCGGCGGTGGCTGTAGGCGCTAACCTTCGGGGTTATGTAATCGCCCTTGCCTGCATAATAGGCGCCGCGGAAGGCATAGAGGGTGGAACGGTCCCAGTAGGTCTCCTCTCCCATCTGGGTCAGCAGCCCTTCGCCGGTGTAAAGCGGACTCTCGAACAGCGCGTCCAGAGTGGCATCGGCACGATCGAATATCCCCACCACCAGCGGCATGCAGATCCACGAGCGGAGGGTGTCGTTGCCGTCATAGTAACGGTAAGTGTCGTAGCCGCCGACTTTGGCCTCAAAGTATTTGCAAATATTGCGGCGCATCTGTTTTGCCTGGCGCATATAGCTTTTGGCCACTGTGCGCCCCTTGCCCAACTCCCTGGCCAGGTAAGATGCGCTGATTAGGGCGTCGTAATAAAGTGTCGATGTGCAGAGGTTGGCGTCTCCATCCTCGAAACGGCCCTCCAGTTCGTCGTGGTCGGAGAGCACCACCCCCTGGTCGTTCAGTTTCAGCCTGCAATATTCCAGGCACCACTCTATCAGCGGCCATATATCCTCTGCGACCTGCTTGTCGGCACATTCCAGGCAGTAGCGGGAAGCGCCGTAGGCGGTCATTGCAGCGTCTCCGCGGTCGCCCGCACCGTTCCAGATGTCGTCGCCTTCTGCAATGATGCTGCTGGGGATGGGTTCGTAAGCATCGTTCATAAACCGGGAATACTGCATGTAGCAGTCGTAGGCCGATTTGACACCGATATCGTAGCCCGTGAACGGGAAGAACGGGTTCACATACTCGCACTGGTCGTTGCACCATAGGGCGGCATAATAAGATTCACCGCCGGGGGCGTGCATCAAGCCTCCTTTGGTGGCTATAATGCTCTCGCTGGCGCGCAGCTTGGCAAATCCGAACTCGGTGTTTATCACCTCATCCGGGGTATCCAGCACCAGATTCTCTCCCAGCAGCTTGAATAGGTCCAACCGGGCGGCATATTCGGCCGGAAGCGAAATAGTTTCCGGGTCGATCCGTTTGGCCTCGGCTTCGTTCTTTTCGTAGGCTTGCATCACCATCGCAAAGTCACGGCCGTCGCCCGGCTCCAGGGTGAATGATCCGCCCAGCACCAGTTCAATATCCATCACGTAGCTGCCCTTTACGCCTCGTGCCGGATCGCTTTCCCACTTGTATTTATAATCGGGGACTTCCAGCCTGACAGGTTTGTCCGACAGGTTCCTTACCGTCACCAGTTCCAGAGCCATCTGCCCGGTGCGGCTGGGAAAATCGATCCTGGTAAGTTCCACATTTCCACCTGTTTCCGTTACCCTCAGAGTGCCGTCAATCTCCACCTTAACCGCCTTAAGGTCGGGCACTTTGCCGTCCACCTTTATCATCTGCGCCACGTTTGTGGAGTGCCGGTACGGGAAAAACGCGTGGGTATTGTTGGGAATCATCCTCAGCAGCGGGAATACGTGGTGGTATTCGCAATAGTAACGCCCTTCATCGTCGATGCCCCAATAATACACTATAGCGGCACGCTGCCCGCTCATCTCGATATGGTCTTTGTGAGGAGTGTTGGCCGCCGCGTCCATCACTATTATGTTGGTCTCGGGGTCCATAGTCCAGCGTGAGCCCATTTGCTCTATCGTCCATCGGGTTTCTGCCCGGGCCAGGATGCAGGCGGACAGAAGCGCCGCAACGAGTGTGATTCTTTTCATCTTAGTATGGGTTTGTCTTACAAATTTAGCGTAAATTAGCAGAAAATAAACGGTTATGACCATTCGAAAATTACTGTTCTGCCTTGTGCTGATGGCCGCTTTTGCCGGCTGCTCACGCAATTATGCCGTGACCACGGCCGACATGGAGCGCACCCTTCCGTTGCCCAGGGAGATTGACGACGACCAGACAAGGGAAGACTACGGCATCTGCCGGATATCGGTGATAAATGTGCGCGAAAACCCCGCCTACGAGGCGGAGATGGGCACCCAGATGCTTATGGGGGCCATTTGCTGGATAATAGAACGAAGGGACGGATGGGCAATGATCATTACGCCAGACGGATATGTGGCTTGGGTCACCGAAGGCAGCCTGCAATTTACCGATGCGGGCGGAGCAATGGCATGGAAGGCATCCAAAAGACTGATTGTCACCGCACACTATACTCCTTTACTGGCGGCGCCGAGACGCGGCGCGGCGATTGTCCGCGATGCCGTACGCGGCTGTATAGTTGCCTGCACCGGTACTGCCGGAAGTTACTACCGCTGCCGGCTGCCCGATGGCATGTTGGCATACGTTGCCAAGCGCGACGTGGCCGAATGCCGAAACTATTTCGGGACACAGAATCCAACCGGAGCCGACATCGTCTCCGATGCAAAACTCTATATGGGCGTCCCGTATATGTGGGGCGGATCGTCCGGCAAAGCACTGGACTGCAGCGGCCTGGCGCAGCGCACCTATATGGACTGCGGCATACTGCTGCCCCGCAACGCCTCGCAGCAGGCGACGGTGGGCGATGTGGTCGATATAAGCGGCGGCTGGGACAACCTTCAGAAAGGCGATTTACTCTTTTTCGGCCGAACCCGCGCCGACGGCAGTGTCGGGGTCTATCACGTCGCCATATATATCGGCAACTATCAATTCATTCACAGCTCCGGAGGCCTGGTCCACGTCAATTCCTTTATCCCCGACCGTGACGACTATTTCAGCGGCGTGGCCAACATAGTCTCCGCCCGCCGAATCCTGGGCAGCGAAGACGCCGCCTCTTCCCGCATCATAAACAACGGCTGGTATTTCTAATTTTTTGTTACATTTGCGTATCCTTATTAAAATAAAGACGAAATGAATCTGAGAACCATCAAAAAAGACGTACTTTTCGTAACAAATGAGTATCTCTCCGACTGTATCACTTTCAGTGATTACAGCGCAGGCAAGAAGGACGATAAAGTTCAGGAGTTGATCAACGACGCCCTCGTGCTCACCGACACCACTCTTGAGAAGATCAACCGCTATCCTGCAGAGAATGTGAAGGCATACTTCAGGGAGATCACCAAGGAGTTCTATGAGGGCTATGACGCTCTCTATCAGAAGCTCAGCGAAATTACAAAATAAGACGATCCTGATTGGGGTTTTACAGACAGGTCCCGGAGGTTCCGAGACCTGTCTGCATATTTAGAAACGATATGAAGAGACTTCTGTTTGCATTGGTGCTTGCCACCCTGCTCCTTTCCTCCTGCAAGAAAAATGACGGCGCCCGTTATGTGCTGATTCTCTCCATGGACGGCTTCCGGTATGACCTCCCGCAGTTGTACAACACTCCGACCCTCGATTCCGTGGCATCGGTGGGGGTATATTCCGAAATGAAACCATCTTATCCATCCATGACGCTGCCCAACCACTACACGATGGCCACAGGACTGTATCCCGACCACCACGGCATAGTGATGAACAACTTCTACGACAGCGTCCTGGACACCGTCTTCGCGGTCAGCCGCTACGAGACCCGCTCCAATGCCGAACTATATCACGGCGAGCCCATCTGGAATACGGTGCAGCGTCAAGGACTTGTATGCAATGTCTTTGACTGGATAGGTATAGAAGCCCCCATTAACGGCAGCTACCCCGACTACTATATCATATACGACCCGGCGCGGACCCGCAAACAGATGGCCGACATGGTGCTGGAGGTGCTCTGCCGGGAGGATGTGAGCAAGATTCCGAATCTGGTTATGTGGTATATCGATCAGCCCGACGCCATAGAGCACAGTTATTCTGCCAAAAGCGAAGAGACTCGCGAGGTGGTGGAGGATATCGATTCTGTGCTTCGCTACTTCCTTTCCGAGGTGCGTTCGTCGCCGGTGTACGATAAGATAGATTTTATCTTCACCGCCGACCACGGCCATACCGACCTGTCGCCAGAACGCTATCTGAATCTGTATTCTTCAATCGGTTCTTTGGTAGAGCGCAGCGACAACCAGACGCCGCTGGGCCTGGTGCCGAAAGAAGGTTGCACGCAGGCCATAATGGACTCCCTGGCGGTGTATGCGCCCGGACGCTACCGCTACTGGCTGCGAGACAGCCTGCCGGAAGAATATCACTACGGCACTTTCATCTCCCGAATCCCGGATATCATTATTCAGCCAGACCTCGGCTGGAAGATATTCTGCCACCCGAACCCGGGCTACAAGATGCCGCTTCCGGGCAGTTCTGCCCATGGCTACGACCCGGAAGAGCAGGATATGCACATGGTATTCTACGCCTTCGGACCACATTTCAAACGCGGCTACAAACACGACCGCGTCTTCTGCAACGTTAATGATTATCTGATAATGTGCAGGCTGCTGAACATAGAGCCCGCACCCAATGACGGGGATATAGAAGAGATTGAGGGACTTTTCAGGTAAACCGGATGGATTTGCTCGCTATCGCTCGCACATCCCGGCCCCCTGGCGGGGGGCCATCACAAGAAAAGCGCACTCTGGCTTTGACATGAACCCCGAAAGTTAGACAAAAAACTTTCGGGGTTTTGTTATGTCAAAAAAGTACAAAAAGCACAGTTATGAAGATCGCCTCAAGTATATGAGGATGATGGAAGATGGGTATAGCAGCAAGTATATCCATACTCA
>JAFZBQ010000070.1 GCA_017561665.1 Bacteroidales bacterium
AAAATAGCTCTGCCCTTATTTGCTGTGCAAAGATAGCAAGATTTGCTATATTTACATTTCGAACGCACAACATCAAGGCAATGTCCAGAACGTTTGACACCTGCTTCTTTGAGCGATACGCCCAGATATCCCTGGCCACACTGGTCAGCAAGGAGTTCGACTGTCTGGTCAACAAAGACCGGCCCGATCTGCAGAGCGAAGACGGCTGGAGCATCGGCATAGAGGTCACGCGGGCTATGGAAGAAAGCCGCGCGGCGGAGCAGGAACTGCTGATGGACATGGCCGGCATCACCAAAGGCCGGTCGGACCTCGAAACCGACCAGATTCTTCAGTACGGCTATTCATACGGCCTTGGAAAAGGCCATTACGTAGGCACAAAGGAGCTGCTGTACTGGCAGATGGCGCTACCGATGCGGCGCATTATAGAAAGCAAGGTAGAAAAGGTCGGCAATGGATTCTACGGAGAATTCAAAAAAATGGGGCTGTATATTTTCAGCAAGGATAATCTGGAAGAGCCCGATGCCGTGAAGATAATGCACTATACGATTTCCCTGCAGAAATATCAGAGCAACAAATACAACCGGCTGTACCTGGCCGACGCAAACGACCTGTACGTCTGCAATCTGGATGACGGATTGCAAGAAGACTCACGTATGCTACGCTACCTGATTTCTCAGGAGCAGCGCGAACAATTCTACTTGGATGCTGTAGGGGCAGAAGATTAAAGCGCCTCTTCTTCGCCGGCGGCCTTCAGGCGCTCGGCATTCTCCGCAATCACCAGCTGGTCTATCAATTCCTGGATTTCTCCGTCCATGAAGACGGGCAAGTTGTACATGGTGTAGCCGATGCGGTGGTCGGTGACGCGGCTCTGCGGATAGTTGTAAGTGCGGATTTTTGCACTTCGGTCACCGGTGGACACCAGGGTTTTGCGCTTGGCGGCAATCTCGCTTATATACTTCTGATACTCAAAGTTGTACAGACGGGTACGGAGCTCTTCCAGAGCCTTCTCAAAGTTCTTAATCTGGGACTTCTGGTCCTGGCACTGAACCACCAGGCCGGTGGGGATGTGGGTGAGGCGCACCGCCGAATAGGTGGTGTTGACGCACTGACCGCCGGGGCCGGAAGCACAGTAGGTGTCCTTGCGGACATCGTTCATATTAAGGTCGACGTCGAACTCATCGGCCTCGGGCAGCACTGCCACCGATGCGGCGGAAGTGTGGACGCGGCCCTGGGTTTCGGTCTGGGGCACCCGCTGCACGCGGTGCACGCCCGACTCGTATTTAAGGGTGCCGTATACCTTTTCTCCGGAAATCTTGCAGACAACCTCCTTGAAGCCGCCCATGGCGCCTTCGCTGGAACTGTTGACCTCCATCTTCCACCCCTTCTTCTCGCAGTATTTGGTGTACATACGGAACAGGTCGCCGGCAAATATGGCAGCCTCGTCGCCGCCGGTGCCGCCGCGGATCTCCAGTATGGCGTTCTTGTCATCTTCGGGGTCGGCGGGGATGAGCAGCAGCTTGATATCCTCCTCCATCTTGGGGAGGCGCTCCTCTATTTCGGCCGCCTCGGCCTTGGCCATTTCGCGAAGGTCGGGATCTTTCTCGTTCAAGAGGATTTCCTTGGCGATATCCAGGCTCTCCACCTGACGGCGATATTCCTCGCCGGCAGCCATGATCGGCTCCAGTTCCTTATATTCCTTATTGACCTGCACAAAGCGCTTCATATCGGCAATCAGTTCGGGGTCTGCGAGCTGATTCTGCAGCGAAGCGTACTTCGCCTTGAGGTCTTCGAGTTTCTCGAGCAATTTATTCTCTGCCATACTGTTCTGTAAAAAAAGTGCGCAAAGTTAGCGATTTTTCCTGAGGAAATCAATTGCCGCCTGGGCGCACACGCAGCCGAACACGGCGGGCATATAGGAGATGGTGCCCACCTGGCTCTTTTTGTTGCGGCCGGCGTCCTCGACAATGGCCTCGCGCTCCGGCAGTTCTTCGCTGAAGACGACCTTGAAACCCTTCTCTATGCCGCGCTTTCGCAGTTTCTTGCGCACGATGTAGGCCAGCGGGCAATTGTAACTCTTGGCAAGGTCGGTCAGACGCACCTTTGTGGCGTCGTACTTTGCGCCGGCGCCCATAGAACTCACGTGCGGAATGCCGCCCTTGACGCAGTATTCTATCAGCGCCAGTTTGGGTGAGAGGGTGTCGATGGCATCCACCAGAAAGTCTATCTTATATGCGTCCAGCAGCGCCGGCACATTCTCTTCCGTGAGATATTCGGCAATTATGTCGATGGAAATTTCTGGGTTTATGTCTTTCAGACGTGCTGAGAGCACATCGACCTTGGGCTGTCCCATAGCAGAGTCGGTGGCCAGCAGCTGGCGGTTCTTGTCGGAAGGGCTCACCACGTCGCAGTCCAGCAGCACCAGGCGGCCGACTCCGGCGCGGGCAAGCATCTCCGCGGCGTAAGCCCCTACTCCGCCTACGCCCACCACCGCCACCGTGCTCGAGGCAAGGCGGGAGAGGGCATCCTCGCCCATCAAAAGGGCCGTGCGCTGCTGCCAGATTTCCGCCATAGGTTATTCCGATTTCTTGGCCTCGTTCCAGAGGGCGTCCATCTCGGCCAGAGTCATATCGCGCAGCGCCTTGCCCTGTTCGCGGGCCTTGAGTTCCACATAAGTGAAGCGCTTGCGGAACTTGTTGCAGGTGCTTTCAAGGGCGGTGTCGGGATTGAGTTTGTACAGACGCGACGCGTTCACGATGGAGAAGAGCAAATCGCCGAGTTCGTTCTGAGCCTGGTCGCGGCCGTTACCTTCCTCGTCAACGGCTGAGAGTGCCTCGCGGAATTCGCCTATCTCCTCGGCCACCTTGTCCCAGACGTCCTCCCGTTTTTCCCAGTCGAAGCCGACGGCGCGGGCCTTGTCCTGCATCCGGTAGGCCTTGATCAGCGGCGGCAGCGCCCCGGGCACGCCGCTCAGAACGGTCTTGTTGCCGTCTTTCTCGGTCTGCTTGAGCTGCTCCCAGTTCTTGACCACCTGGTCGGCATTCTTGGCCTTGGAGGAATCCTTGGCCAGGTCGCTGCCGTCCTCCTTGGGCGGATAGACGTGCGGGTGGCGGAATATGAGCTTGTCGCACAACTGGTTGCAGACGTCGGCGATGTCGAACTCGCCCTGCTCACTGCCGATCTTGGCGTAGAACACTATATGCAGCAGCACATCGCCCAGCTCTTTGGAGATGTTGTGCATATCGTGGTTCATAATGGCGTCGGAGAGTTCATAGACCTCCTCTATGGTGTTGGGACGGAGCGAATCTATGGTCTGCTTGCGGTCCCACGGGCACTTCTCGCGGAGGGTGTCCATCACGTCCAGCAGGCGGTTGAAAGCTTCCAGTTGTTTTTCGCGGTTCATACGTCTAAAATTGAAGCAACTTTTGTATCTTCGTGCCACAAAAGTAATCAAATATCACCTAAAACAGATGAACAAAGATATCAAGTTTATCAGCGCGGATGAAGCCGTCAAAGTCGTAAAGAACGGCGACCATATCCATTTCAGCTCTGTGGCCAGCGCTCCGCAGGTACTTATCCAGGCTCTCTGCCGCCGTGCAGACGCCGGTGAGTTGAAAAATGTGTTTATCCACCACCTCCACACCGAGGGTCCCGCACCCTACACCGACGAGAAATATGCCGGCATCTTCTTCCACCAGGCATTCTTCGTGGGCGGCAACGTGCGCAAGAACGTACAGGCCGGTTATGCCGATTATATTCCTGTGTTCTTGAGCGAGACTCAGAAACTGTACCGCTGCGGCGCCCTCCCCTGCGACGTGGCAATGGTTCAGGTCTGCCCTCCCGACAAGCACGGATTCGTGTCGCTGGGTACTTCAGTTGACGCCACCCTGGCTGCCATCGAGTGCGCCAAGACCGTCATCGCGGTGGTCAACAAGCACGTTCCCCGTTCCTGGGGCCAGGCCATAATTCCGCTGAGCGCGATAGATTTGTTCGTAGAAGATAACACCCCTTTGGAGCCCGCAACCTTCACACAGCCCAACGAGATCGAGACCGCCATCGGCAAGAACTGCGCGGCCCTGATAGAAGACGGCGCCTGCCTGCAGATGGGCATCGGTGCCATTCCCAACGCAGTTCTGGCACAGCTGGGTAATCACAAGCACCTGGGTATCCACACCGAGATGTTCGCCGACGGCGTCCTGCCGCTGGTGGAGAAGGGCGTGATTGACGGCAGCAACAAGGCCACCGACAAGGGCAAGATGGTATCCACCTTCCTTATGGGAAGCCAGGAAGTTTACGACTTCATAGATGACAACCCGATGGTGGCTATGATGGACGTCGGCTACACCAACGACCCTTACGTTATAGCCAAGAACCCCAAGATGACCGCAATAAACTCCGCACTGCAGGTTGACCTTACCGGCCAGGTTTGCGCCGACAGTCTCGGTACCAAGTTCTACAGCGGCGTCGGCGGCCAGATCGACTTCACCTACGGTGCATCCCTGAGCGAAGGCGGCAAGGCAATAATCGCAATGCCGTCAGTCACCAACAAGGGCATCAGCAAGATCGCTCCGGTGCTCACCGAAGGTGCCGGCGTAGTTACCACCCGTTCGCACATGCATTACCTCGTAACCGAATACGGTGCCGTGGATCTCTATGGCAAGTCGCTCCAGGAGCGCGCCAAGGCCATCATTTCCATCGCACACCCCGACCATCGCGAGGAATTGGACCGCGCCGCCTTCGAGCGCTTCGGCCCGCACTATCATATGATTTAGTCAGACATTGGCACACGAAAGTGGGCAAGGTCTTCCCTAACGCCGGGAACCTTGCCCATTTTCATTTTTTATCCACCTTGTTTACAGACAGTTACGATTAACTCACAGGCAAGGTCCAGCACTGTTCAGCAGACCTTGCCCGGCAATTACATTCGCAGGCGCCAGGCCTGGGGGAAAAGATTGTTCGCACGGCTGCCGAGGTTTTTCACGAAACCTATCGGCAACTGTTCGTATGTAACGGTAAGGAAGCCTTTGGGGGCATCAAGAAGTTGCATTGCTTCGCAACGGAGGAACTGGAGCGCTTGCTCCTTGGAGAGTTCTACTTGCGGAAAGGCGTTGCGGTTGAAGGCCTGGCTAAGCGCCAGATCGGCCGTTGGGATTCGGTCGCGCCCTTTGACGGTGGCTGCCGCCACACCGCTTCGAATTACTCTGAGCGAAGTTTCGATAGCACGAATGTCAGCCTGCAAATTTACTGGATATGCCTTGATAATTGGACCGGCAGAGGTCTGGGTCTCGCAGCAAATCATATCGCCACCAACCCAATCGCATTTGACACTCCTTGCAGGTTTGGCAGACTTGCCCAACTTTCCAACTTTGGCAGAAGATGTCTTCCGCATCAGCGCCACGTACTGCCCCTCTCCGCGCGTTATGCCAGGTGCGAATTGGAGACCGTACTTGGTCGCGACGGGACATCCATCGGTGCCGCCCTCTGCATTCAGCGTAGAATTTTTTTGCAAGCCGGGTATTTTTTCTACCCGGTGGCAAAAAGAATTCGAAGCGGCAGAGGGCGGCACAATCTCCGCTCCGAGTTCGCGGCAAATCCACTCCACATTGTCGTCGTTTTCACTTGAATTAAAAGTGCAGGTAGAGTAAATCAGCCAGCCTCCTTCGCGGAGCGAATCCCACGCGTCGGCTATGATCCGGCGCTGCCTTGCGGCACACAGATTCACGTTCTCCAGCGACCATTCCGCCACAGCTCCGGCGTCCTTGCGGAACATCCCTTCGCCGCTGCACGGAACATCCGCCAGAATTAAATCAAAGATTGCAGCCAGCCGCGCAAAATCCTTAGGGTCATTATTTGTAACAATAGTGTTAACACTACCCCATTTTACCACATTCTCCGCCAAAATGCCTGCCCTGGAGCCGATAACTTCGTTTGCAACCAGCAAATCAGAGGGCTTCAGGGCCGATGCCAGACAGGTAGATTTGCCGCCCGGGGCTGCGCACAAATCCAGCACCTTCAGCGGCCTGTTTTCCGCCGCAATCAAAGCATCGGCCACGGTTCCAACGAACATCGCCGCCGGATCCTGCACATAGTATGCTCCGGCGTGCAGCAGCGGGTCCAAAGAAAATACCGGACGCTCTTCGAGATAGAAGGCATCGGTACGCCAGGGCACCGGAGTTGTAGCGCCGAAGCGCGACCTCAACTGCTCGGGAGAAATCTTGGCTGGATTGGCACGGACGGCGGTGACACTTTCGCCACTCTCCAGAGCGTCAAGAACCTCAACAGCCCGCTCACCGAAAACGGCGCGGGTACTGTCTATGAATGCCTGAGGGAAAGCAGACACCCTATACGAAAGCTTCGGGATTGAGATCTATCGGCTGACCTGCCGCAGCGGCTGCCAGCGTATCGGTGAGTTTGTCCACCAGCCCCTGCAACTTGCCGCCCAGCATCATCTTCATCATAAAGCCCAGCTGCGCCGAAAGTTCTATGTGGAAGTTGGTCTTGACATCGGCATCGGGGCGCGAAGGATCATCCACTGCATCGAAAAAGGCCTTGACCGAGAAGTCTATGGGTGTGCCGTCGGTCTGAGTGAATGTGACGCGGCTGAAAGGCTCGCGCTCCGCCACTTTCATACCGAAATTCAGCCCCTGGAAAGAGGCTGAAATAGTATCCTGGGTAGCCGTCACCATCTCCTTCTTATCTTCCGGAAGATTGGCCACCAGGGCGCTCAAATCGCCCAGCGCGCTGTAAAGCACCGCCGGCTGGCGGTCTATCAGCACACTCTTGCCTATGATGTTGGTATCGGCCATATTACACGCCCCAGGTATCGGGATGGAAACGCCAGTCGCGCAGCACCTCCAGGTTCTCTTCTGAAATCTTGCCCGAAGCCACAGCCTCCTCTATCAGGGAGTCGTAGTTGGACAGGGTGTAAATCTCCATACTGGTGTTCTCGAAAGCACGGCGGGCAGAGGGGAAATTGTATGAGAAGATGGCCACCATACCGTCTACGATGCAGCCGGCGGCACTTACCGCCATAGCGCTGTTGAGGGAACTGGTGCCGGTAGAGATCAGGTCTTCTATGACGATGACCCGGTCGCCGCGGTTGAAAACACCCTCTATCTGGTTGCCCATTCCGTGGTCCTTGGGCTGGGGACGGATGTAGATATACGGTTTGTTCATCCGGTCGGCCACCAGGGCGCCCATTGCAACGGCACCGGTAGCTACGCCGGCGATCACGTCCACGTTCTTGAAATGTTCATTGATGGTCTGTACCATAAAGTCGCACACCTTGGTGCGGATCTCGGGATAGGACAATATCTTGCGGTTGTCGCAGTAGATGGGAGACTTCCATCCGGAAGCCCACGTAAACGGCTCTTCCGGCCTGAGCTGCACCGCCCCTATCTCCAGCAAGTATTTGGCAACTTGCTTTTCAAAACTTGTCATATTTTTCTTTCTTAAAATCTCCCAAATTTAGTGTTTTTAGTTAAATTTGTGAAATATGTACAAGGTATATTTCGCAGACAGGAGCATAGCAGTAGTCCCTTCAGGATTCAAGGAAGACCTTGATTCGGATGAGGTATACTACAAGGCACAGCCTTCCGACGATCTGGCGCAGCTGCCCTTCTGGTTCGAGAAGACCGATGACATCGAAAACCTTGTGGTGGAGGCGGATGACATAGACGGAGCATTCGGGCAGCTTATATCGGGCCTCAAGGTGGAGGTCGCCGCCGGCGGACTGATTCGCAACCGCCGCGGCCGGGCGCTGCTCTTCCTTCGCCGCGGGGCGTGGGATATGCCCAAGGGCCATCAGGAGGCGGGCGAATCGCTGTCACAGTGCGCCCTTCGCGAAGTTGAAGAAGAGACCGGCCTGAAGAATCTGACGCTCGGGGAGCCCATCTGCACCACATACCATACATATCACAACAAGGACAAATTCGTGCTCAAGGAGTCTCACTGGTACAAGATGACCGCCGCCGATGGCCAGAAGGTCAAGGTGCAGACAGAAGAAGATATCGTAAAGGCGCGCTGGTGCGGCCCGTGGCGGCTGAAACGCCTCTTGAGAAAGGCCTACCCCTCTATCCGCGATGTATTCGCAGCAGAACAATAAATCAAAACACAATATGAAAGAGATTGCAAAACACTTTGCCATTAAGGGCAACATCCTGGACATCAAACCTTTGGGCAACGGTCTTATCAACGACACCCTGCTGGTGACCACCGACGGCCCCGACAACTACGTGCTCCAGAAAATCAACAACGCCATCTTCAAGGACGTGGACCTGCTGCAGCATAATATCGACTGCGCCACCGCCCATATCCGCCGCAAACTTGCAGGCGACCCCGACATCGACCGCAAGGTCCTCACCTTCCTTCCCTGCAAGGAGACCGGCAAGACCTACTGGTTCGACGGCGAAGCATACTGGCGCATATCGGTTTTCATCAAGGACGCCTACACCTACGAGACCGTAGACCCCAAGTATTCATACTTTGCAGGCAAGGCGTTCGGCAATTTTGAGGCGATGCTGGCCGACATTCCCGACACTCTGGGCGAGACCATCCCCGACTTCCACAATATGGAGCTGCGCGCCCGCCAGCTGCACGAGGCGGTTGAGGCGGACGCCGCCGGCCGTATGGCAGAGCCTGAGGTAAAGGAGATCCTGGCAAAGATGCTCCCCTTTGAAGAGGAGATGTGCAAGGCGGAGCGTATGTACCGCGAGGGCATCCTGCCCAAACGCATCTGCCACTGCGACACCAAGGTCAACAATATGATGTTTGACGCCGACGGCAACATCCTGTGCGTAATCGACCTCGACACCCTGATGCCGAGCTTCGTCTTCTCAGATTTCGGCGACTTCCTCCGCACCGCCGCCAACACCGTGGCCGAGGACGACCCCGCCTGGGAGAAGGTCGATTTCAAGATGGATATCTTCGAGGCATTCGCCAAGGGCTATCTGGAAGGCGCCACCTTCCTCACTCCCATCGAGAAGGAGAACCTCCCCTTCGCAGCCTGCCTGTTCCCTTATATGCAGGCAGTGCGCTTTTTCACCGACTACATCAACGGCGACACTTACTACAAAATCAAGTATGCCGACCATAACCTGGTGCGCACCCGCAACCAGTGGGCGCTGTTCGAGGCGGCCCGCGCAAAAGTGCCGCAGATGAAAGAGATTATCGACGCAAAATAATTTATACATTTGCACGATTGATTTAAGATCTACTTAAAAACATTAATCCTTATATGATTTACACTAAAGAAGTGCAGCAGATGTGCTGCGTTACAAAGGGCGCCAACCACGCCAACGCTCCCATCCCCGAGGAAGGTAAATGGGTGCACGTAAAGGAGATTAAGGACGTTTCCGGCCTTACCCACGGCATCGGCTGGTGCGCACCCCAGCAGGGTTGCTGCAAGCTTACCCTCAATGTGAAGGACGGCATCATAGAAGAGGCTCTGGTAGAGACTCTCGGATGCTCCGGTATGACCCACTCCGCCGCTATGGCATCTGAAATCCTCCCCGGCAAGACTCTGCTGGAGGCATTGAACACCGACCTCGTTTGCGACGCCATCAACACCGCGATGCGCGAACTCTTCCTCCAGATCGTTTACGGACGTACCCAGTCCGCTTTCAGTGAGGGCGGCCTCGCAGTGGGCGGTTCTCTCGAAGACCTGGGCAAGAACCTCCGCAGCCAGGTGGGTACAATGTACGGCACCAAGGCCAAGGGTTCCCGCTACCTGGAAATGACAGAAGGCTATTGCACCCGCATGGCCCTGGAT
This sequence comes from Bacteroidales bacterium, assembly GCA_017561665.1. GTDB lineage: Bacteria > Bacteroidota > Bacteroidia > Bacteroidales > UBA932 > Equibacterium. The sequence goes on from JAFZBQ010000070.1 coordinate 9,767, forward strand.
TCCAACAACGAAGTTATCGGCTACGAGTTTGTCAACCTGGGCAAACTGATGGACGCCCTCAAGGCAGGCGCCACAGGTCCCGAAGCCATAGAGAAGGCAAAGGGTACCTACGGCCGTTTCAATGATGCAGTCAAATATATCGACCCCCGTAAAGAG
>JAFZBQ010000071.1 GCA_017561665.1 Bacteroidales bacterium
GGCATCCAGCCTTTCGCGGCTGAACAGTTTGTGGGCGATGCGCTCCAGCGGAGGATATGCCTGGACCGCCTCTTTGCGGCCCATCTCAAAAATGGCGCTGGCGCTGCCGAAAGTCTCAAGTATCTCTTTTGCGGGGGTGCTGTTCCCCTCGAAACAACCCGCCAGGGCGGCGGTGTGAATAAGAAAATCCCGTCTCATCTGTATGCACTTTTTTGGTGCAATTTAGAAGGACGGGATTCTCAAAACGGAAAATTCCTGAATTTTCCGCAGGAAATATCTGTTTTTAAAATCAGATAATCAGCATTGCGTCGCCGTAAGTGCCGAATTTATAGCCCTCTTGCAGCGCTACCTCGTAGGCGTGCATCACGTTGCGGTAACCGCCGAATGCAGCGACGTTCATAAGCATTGTTGATTTCGGAAGATGGAAATTTGAAATCAGCGCGTCGGGAATCGAGACTTTGTAGGGCGGGAAGATGAACTTGTTGGTCCAGCCTTCGAACTCTTCGATCTCGCGGGTGGTGGTAACGAAAGTCTCCAGGCCGCGGAGCACGGTGATGCCGACTGCGACTACCTTATGGCCGGCACGTTTGGTGGCATTGACCTTGGCTGCGGTCTCGGCAGAAATATAGAGCGGTTCGCTGTCCATCTTGTGCTTTGAGAGGTCTTCGACATCCACTGTGTGGAAGTGGGCGTTGCCCATATGGAGGGTTATGTAAGCCTGATCCACTCCCTTGATTTCCAGCCTCTTGAACAGAATCTTGCTGAAGTGCAGGCCGGCCGCGGGAGAGGATATGGCGCCCTCGTTCTTGGCGTAGATTGTCTGGAATCTTTCCTTGTCTATCTCCTCTGCCTTGGGACGGATCCATTTGGGAATGGGGAGTGAACCTATGGAGTAGAGGGCCTTCTTGAACTCCTCGTAGGGACCGTCGTAGAGGAAACGCAGCGTGCGGCCGCGGGATGTGGTGTTGTCAATGACCTCCGCCACCAGGGAGTTGTCGTCGCCAAAGTATAGCTTGTTGCCGATGCGGATCTTGCGGGCGGGATCTACCAGAACGTCCCACAGATGCTGCTCGCGGTTGAGTTCGCGCAGCAGGAGCACCTCTATCTCGGCGCCGGTTTTCTCTTTATTGCCATAAAGACGTGCGGGGAACACCTTGGTGTCGTTGAACACGCAGAGGTCGCCGTCTTCTACATATTCTATGAAGTCTTTGAAAAGTCTGTGCTCGATTTCTCCGGTGTCCTTGTGCAGAACCATCAATTTGCACTCGTCCCTCTCTTCGGAAGGGTACTTTGCAATTTGATCAATCGTGAGCGGGAATTCGAATTCTTTTTGTTTCATGCGCTATTTCCGGTAATCAAAGCGCGAAGATATTCGATGAAACTAACAAATCCAAAGAAATTGCGTTATTTATTTCAAAATCACCGCTTAATGTGCGTCTGAGCGAGGTCAGATGGGCTCCGCTGCCCACCGCCAGCCCCAAGTCGCGGGCAAACGAACGGATGTAGGTCCCCTTGCTGCAGCGTATGGTCACCGTGGCCCGCGGCCGCCCTTCAGGACCGGCTGTTTCGAATTTGTCCAGAGTAATCTTTTCTATGGTGATGAGGGACGATTTCATCTCCACCTCCTGCCCGGTGCGGGCCAGTTCGTAGGCGCGGGTGCCGCCTATCAGTTTGGCGGAGTAGACGGGAGGAACCTGCTCCTGAGGGCCTATGAAGCCCTCGAGAGCCTCCTCCAATATGCTTTGTGTGATGTGTTCGTAAGGATAGTAATTGTCTATCGGCTTCTCCAGGTCGTAGCCGGGGGTGGTGGCGCCGAATTCAATCTCAGCAACGTACTCCTTGGTGTGCGCCTGCAGCTGCTCCACCAGTTTGGTGGCCCTGCCGACGCAGATAATCAGTATGCCGGTGGCCAGCGGGTCCAGCGTGCCGGCGTGTCCGACCTTGATCTTGCGGCAGTGGAAGTGCCTCTGCAGCGCGAATTTGAGCTTGCGCACGGCGTCGGCGCTGGTCCATCGGTAGGGCTTGTCCAGCGGGAAGATAAGGCCGTCGGGATAGTCTTCCAGGTTGCCGGAGAGCGGTCCGGCAAAGTTGCGGTCGACTATTACGGCATTTATCACGGCGCTATTTGCAGGGGATTTTTTCTATGCGGCGCTGATGGCGGCCACCCTCGAACTTGGCGTTCAGGTAGGCGTCCAGGATCCTGACTGCCATGCGGCGGCTGATGAACCGTGCCGGCATGGAGAGGATGTTGGCGTTGTTGTGCTGCTTGGCCAGCGCTGCTATTTCGGGCTTCCAGCAGAGGGCGGCGCGCACCTTCTGATGCTTGTTGAGCGTCATGGTGATGCCGTTGCCGCTGCCGCACATCGACACGCCGAAATCTACCTTGCCGGCCTCCAAAGCCTCTGCAAGGGGATGGGCGGTGTCGGGATAGTCCATACTCTCGGGCGAGTTGGTGCCGAAATCGACAACCTCGTTGCCCCGCTTCACCAATATTTTCTTGAGATATTCCTTAAGCTCGTAACCTGCGTGGTCACAAGCCATTCCGATTTTTGCCATAATTACTGTTCTATGTTCTGCATTATCTGTTCCTTGCGCTGTTTGCGCAACATCCGGTCGCGGCGGTCGAAAGCGGTCTCGCTCTCTTTCTGCTGCAAATCCTCCGAGTTGTCCACTATCAGCGCGGGTTTGCCGGCGTAGCGGTCTTTCTTGGTGATGGAACCCATGTCGCCGGTGTTCAGCGGCAGTCCGTGACGTACGTAAGAAAGTTCTTCGTCGCTGACGTCCACGGTTATTATCTTGTCGCGGTTTATCTGGTCTATGTCGACCTGCGGCAGGTCGGTCATCTCGTAGCCGGTGGCCACGATGGTGACGCTGATGGCCTCGCCAAGGGTGTCGTCGCGCACCACGCCGCATTTGAAGTTGCTGGCGCCGCCGGTGGCGCTGTTCACGTAGTCCATAATCTGCTGCTTCTCCTCTACGCGAAGCTCGCTGGCGGTGATGTTAACCAGCGCCTTGTTGGCCTTGGTGATGTCGCAGTTGCTCATCAGGGGCGATGTGAGGGCGGCTTCGACGGCGTCGTGGGCACGGTCGGTGCCGGTGCCGCTGCCGATACCCATAAAGGCCATGCCGCTGTCCTTCATTATGCGCCTTACGTCGGCAAAATCGACGTTGATCACGCCGCGGCAGGTGATGATGTCGGTGATGCTCTTGACCGCGGTGGCCAGCACTTCGTTGGCCTTGTTAAGGGCGTCGAAGAACTTGAGGTCGGGATATACGTCGTAGAGACGCTGATTGTCGATAATCAGCAGCGAATCGACGTGACGGCTCAGCTCGCGGATGCCTTCGGTGGCGCGGTACATAGCGTCGGGACCCTCGTCGCGGAAGGGAATGGTTACCACCGCAACCGTCAGCAAGCCCATCGACTTGGAGGCCTCCGCAATCACGGGAGCCGCTCCGGTGCCGGTGCCGCCGCCCATACCGCAGGTGATGAATACCATCTCGTTGCGGCCCCTGAGCATATTGTTGATGTCGTCTATGGACTCGGTGGCCGCCTTCTTGCCTATCAGGTAGTCGGTGCCGGCGCCCAGGCCCTTGGTGATGACGCCGCCCAGCTGCAGTTTCTGTGGTACGGGGCTGGTGCTCAGGTGCTGGAAATCGGTGTTGCACACCACATAGTCGATGTGCTCCATGTTCTGTTCGTACATGTAGGAGACAGCGTTAGTGCCTCCGCCACCGACGCCGATGACCTTGATTATGTTACTCTTCTCAATCCAGTCGTCGGGAATGATGTCTTCTTGTTGCTTTTTCATAGTGCTGATTATTCGTCACGAGTAGTAAATAATTCCCCGATCCAGCCGGTGATCTTCTGTTCTACCTTGCTGGGTTCGCGCTGGGGCTCCTCTTCAGGCTCTTCCTCCTCCTCAATTTCGTCTTCCTCTTCTTCTTCGAGTTCGGCGGCCAGTTTGGCCTTGCGCTCCTCCTCTTTGCGGCGGGCCCTCTCCTCGGCCTCCTGTTGTTTGAGTTTGCGCTTGGCCTCTTTCTCCAGGCGGGCCTTTTCACGGCGGCTGAGTTTTGTGATGACCTGCCCCTTGAACATGTCATTATCCCTTGCGGGCTTGGCGTCGATGGTGGTGAATCGGCTGCCGTCTATCTCGCTTTCGTGGTTGAAGCTGTCTATAAGCGCGCCCACGATACTGCTGGCGTTGGTGTCAAAGCAGCTTGCCTTTGAAGATTCGCTGATGTTGCCCTGGGCGTTGGCAAGGCGCACCCTCATGCCGGTGATTGCCCTCGCCAGTTCTTTGATGTGCTCCAGGTAGGCGGTGCCGCCGGTGATTACCAGGCCGGTAGGGATCTTGTTGATATAGCCCGACTTCTCGATGATGTAGTAGGCGGCCTCCAGGATCTCGCTGGCGCGGGCCTCCACTATCTGCTCCAGGAAGTCCAGCGGAACGTCCTTGGTCTCGCCCTGGCCGGTCCCCTGGATCACAAGTTTCTTGTTTTCCGTGAGACCTTCGTCTATGCAGGTGCCGTATTTCATCTTGATGATCTCGGCCACGTCGGTGGTCAGGCAGGTGTGGAATCGGATGTCGCTGGTGATGGTGTTGCCGGCGAACGGAATCACACCCACGGCGCGAACTATGCGCTCCTTGACAACCACCACGTCGGTTGTGCCGGCGCCGATGTCCAGCAGGGCCGCGCCGTTTTCCCACTCGTTTTCGTTGAGGGTGGCGATGGCGCTGCCGATAGGCGAAAGCACGGTGCGGACAATCCGCATGCCGCATTTCTCAACCACGTCGCGCTTGTTGCGGTCGGCGGCAACCTTGCCCAGAATCAGGCGGTATTTAGCCTCGACGTAGCGGCCGGTCATACCCTCCACGGCGTCGGGCGGATTGCCTATCGAATCGTCGATATCGTAGGACTGCGGAATGGCGTCCAGCACCATCTCGCCCGCTACCATGTCGGCATTGAAGGCCTCGGCGCGCCACCTTGCTATCTCGTCGGCACTGATGTATTCGCTGCCGGAACGCTTGGTTTTGTAGACATATTCCACGGTGCGCAGTCCCTGGCTGCCGGCGCACAGGATGACCTCGTCGATTGTCTCACCGAACTCCGATTCTATCTCACGCTTGCAGCGTCCCAGGGCCTCGATGATGCGCTGGGAGTTCTGCACGTCGCCGCGGGACATGCCGCGGGAGACGGGCACGACCTTGTGGTGAATCAC
>JAFZBQ010000072.1 GCA_017561665.1 Bacteroidales bacterium
ATCTGAGCAATACGCCTATAAGATAATCCTTCCCTGTAGAAAAGATTCACGGCTTGCTCGTAGTACAGATTTCTCAGTGATTTACGATACACAAACATTGTAACTCGTGTTTTACGAGTCAACTTTTTTTAGGGAAAGACAAGGTCTCTTCAAAAGTGGGAGACTTCGTCCGGTGTTTTATCCCAACTATTTAACAGACAGACGATTGTAATTTCGAGGTGGACGAGGTGTCGGGGTTCCGAGTAGACCTCGTCCACTTGAGCCGCACCTGCGAAGTCGGAGCGGCTGAATGCTTGCCGGCAATATAGCACCCCGCTTTCGCGCGGCTGCCATATATGGCCGCGCGAGAAGAAGGGGCGTGGGGGCGCCGGACTTGCTTGTGTTGGCGAGGGCTGAGCCTTGCGAGGCCCGAGAGAACATCCGGCGATTGCCGGAAGCATTGCAGCCGCGAGCGTAGCAGGCGCGGTGTTATCTTTATGTTGTATATCGTCTATCCTTTCGTATCTTTACATGTCATTAAGGTGTAACACAAAATCGAATACTATGAAAAAGGTATTGTTTCTTCTGCTGGCCGTTGTTCTTATTGCCCCGTCTTGCAAAAAGGAAATCGCTCCGACAATAGAGGGCAAATGGCATTTATACAAGTCCGCCACTGTTACCGACGGGAACCGTCAGGAGAAGGATGAGAACAGTTACTATGAGTTTGCCGGCGGCATCGTAAAGGACACTAACAAATATGGCTATACAAACGAATTCCCCTACACTTTTGATAAGGACAACAAAAAACTGACTGTAGGCACCTTGGAGTATTCAGTCCAGAAGTTAACCGCAAAAGAAATGGTATGGCGCTTTGACGGTACAACCATGACAGTAATAGACGGCGAACTTGTCAAGATTGACGAAGAGCATTACAGTTACTTCCGGAAGGAGTAGATTGCACTTTCATTCCAGATAGTCAGCAGCCCTCTCTACTTCAGCCCGTACTCGGGGGCTATCTTTTCCATGAGGGCGTAGGCGGCGTCGAAGTCGTTGGGAATTTCGCCGTCGAGGATGGCGTTCTTGATGACCTCCTTGATCTGGCCTATCACGTTGCTGGGCTCGATGTGGTAGCGCTGCATCACGATTTCGCCCGTAATGGGGTTCTTGAAATTGCGGATGCGGTCCTTCTCCTCCACCTCAACCATCTTCTGCCGAACCAGCTCGTAATTGGCGCGGAACGTTTCCACCTTCATCTCGTTCTTGGAGGTAATGTCGGCCTTGCATAGGATCATAAGGTCGTCTATGTCGTCGCCGGCGTCAAAAAGCAGACGGCGCACGGCGGAATCGGTGACGATGTCGGTAACCAGGGCGATGGGGCGCAGATGCAGCCCGACGAGTTTCTGGACGTACGGCATCGTTTCGCTCACTGGCAGTTTCAACCGCGCAAAAACACCCCTGACCATCTTGGCGCCGATATAATCGTGATTGTGAAAGGTCCAGCCGATCTTATCGTCCCATTTCTTTGTCGGTGCCTTGCCGATATCGTGCAGCAGCGCGGCCCAGCGGAGCCAGAGATTGTCGCTCACCTCGGCCACGTTGTCCAAAACCTGAAGCGAATGGGCGAAATTGTCCTTGTGGCCGCGGCCGTTCACAGTCTCCACACCCTTCAGGGCCGACAGTTCCGGCAGGATCGCGTCCAGCAGGCCGCACTCGTCCAGCAGATAGAACCCGCGGGAAGGCGCAGGAGTCATCAGTATCTTGTTCAGCTCGTCGGCGATGCGCTCCTTGGAAAGGATGCCCAGCCGGTCACGGTTGCGCCGCATCGACTCTATTGACTCCGGCACGATGTCGAATCCCAGGCGGGTGGCGAAACGCACGGCGCGCAGCATTCGCAGCGGGTCGTCGCTATAGGTGGTGTCGGGATCCAGCGGAGTGCGGATCTTCTTTGCGGCGATGTCGGCGATGCCTCCGAACGGATCCACCAGAGTGCCGTAGTCCTCTTTCTGCAGGCTGAAAGCCATCGCGTTTATGGTGAAATCACGGCGGCGCTGATCCTCTTCCAGGGTGCCGTCCTCCACAATCGGTTTGCGGGAAGAACGGTCGTAAGACTCGCGCCGGGCACCGACGAACTCCACCTCAACCCCTTTATAGCGGAACATTGCGGTTCCGAAATTCTTGAAGACGGTGACCTTGGAACGGAGCCGCTTCGCCACCCTTTCTGCCAGGGCGATGCCGCTCCCCTCCACCACGATATCGACGTCGTCGCCTTCGCGATGCATGAACCAGTCGCGCACGTAGCCGCCTATTACGAATGCACGCACGCCAAGGGCCGCCGCCTCTTCTGTGACGGTCTTGAAGATTATGCTATCATTCAGGTCGATCATATTTCGCAAAGTTCGTCGAACGATGGCATCCGGCCCTGCTGCAGATAATCGCCGGAAGTGTCGCGGCGGCAAAGGTAAAAAACTTCTCCGTTAGTGATCAGTATAAACGGCACGTCCAGTACGTAATTGTAGCGCACCACCTGGTCGATGACATCCATGGTAAGCTTGACCGACGGCGCCTTGCACTCCACCAGCAGCCGGGGCTGCAGCGCACGGTTGAACACCACCACGTCGGCCCGGTACTGCAACCCGTTGTATTTGAAGCCGTATTCCACCGCCAGATGGGTCTCGGGATAGCCGTAGCAGCCGGTCAGAGTCTTGATTACATGCTGCCGCACACCCTCCTCCGGGGTGAGCTTCACAAACTTCTTGCGTATGGGGTCGAAAACCTGGTCCATATTGGCAAAGATACAAAAAAAGCGTATCTTCGAAGTCTGTATGGCCAAGCAAACACAAGAAACCGCAGAGTTGGTGGCACGCCTCGAATCGGAGATCCGCGCCGGGGACATCAAGCCCTTCTACCTGCTTTTCGGCAAGGAGCATTTTTATATAGACCGCATCTGCAACCTGCTGATGGAATGCGCGCTGCCAGAAGGTGAGAGAGACTTCGGACAGATGATCTATTATGGCGCCGACACCACTGCGGAGGAGATTGTGAGCCACGCCCGCCAGTTCCCTATGATGGTGAGCCGGCAGGTGATAGTGGTCAAAGAGGCGCAGGCCATGAAGAACATAGAAAAAATCGAATCGTACTTCGACCACCTGATGCCCACCACCGTACTGGTAATCTGCTACAAGACCCCCACCGACCCCACCAGCAGCAAAAACATAGACAAGCGCACCAAGTTTTACAAACGCGCCGCCGAGGTCGGCGTGGTGCTGGAGTGCGAGCAGGTAAAAGAGTGGAAGATTGTCGGTTGGATAGAGGATTTTGCCCGCAGCCAGGGTCTCAGGCTGGAAGAAGGTGCTGCCTCAATGCTGGCGGAGGCCTGCGGAGTGGACCTGGCCAAGATTGCCGGCGCCATAGACAAACTGGGCAAGGTACCGGGCTGCGGCGACTACATCACCTGCGCC
>JAFZBQ010000073.1 GCA_017561665.1 Bacteroidales bacterium
CTTCGACGGCCTGGGCAAGGAGGCATTCGCGCTGGTCAACATAGACGACGCCAACGGCGAAGTGATGGTGCAGAACTGCAAGGCACACATCTACCGCTATTCCTGCAAGAAGATGGCCGATTTCCGCTGCCGCCTGCTGGAAGAGACCATGGACGGCATGCAGCTGGTCATTGACGGCGTACAGGTGTGGACCCGCTTTATCGGCGCCCACAACGCATACAACCTGCTGGCTGTCTACTCCACCGCCATTCTGCTTGGAGCCGAAAAGGAGGAGACGCTGACCCGTTTGAGCGCGATGAACGCCGTGGACGGCCGTCTGGAATATATCAAGGGCGGCGAAAACATCACCGCGGTGGTCGACTACGCCCACACCCCAGACGCACTTGAAAATGTGCTCAAGACGCTCAAGGAGGCCGCCAAGGGCGAATATCTGATCTGTGTGTTCGGATGCGGCGGCGACCGCGACAAGACAAAGCGCCCCGAGATGGGCCAGATTGCCGCCAAGTATGCCGACCGAGTGATCGTGACTTCAGACAATCCCCGCACAGAACAGCCGGAAGACATCATCGCCGACATCAAGGCGGGTATGAGCACCGCCGACCGTGCAAAATCGGTCTTCATCACCGACCGTGCCGAGGCCATCCGCAGCGCGATAATGTTTGCCCCGGCGGGCGCCGTGATACTGGTGGCCGGCAAGGGTCACGAAGACTATCAGATTATCGGCACCGTAAAACATCATTTTGACGACAAGGAGGTCATCGCCGCTGCGTTTGACTCCATAAAGAAATAAAGGCTATGCTGTACCATCTTTTCAATTATCTGCATTCTCAGGGGATCTCCTTCGCGGGGTCGGGCCTGATGCACTACATCTCGTTCCGTGTAGTTTGCTGCGCGCTGATCGCGATTGTCACCGCCCTCTGGTCGGGCAAGGCCATCATCGCCAAACTCAAGAAGAAACAGATAGGAGAAGAGATCCGTGACCTTGGTCTCGAGGGACAGCTCAGCAAGAAAGGCACCCCCACTATGGGCGGTATGATAATAGCCCTCTCCATACTGGTGCCAATACTGCTGTTCGGCGATTTGACCAACCTCAACAATATCCTGCTTATAATAGCCACCGTATGGATGGGCTTCATAGGCTATCTCGACGACCACGCCAAGATAGTGAAGCACAACAAGGACGGCCTCTCCGGCAAAAAGAAAATCTTGGCCCAGGTGGTTCTTGGCCTGGTTGTGGGACTCACCTTGTGCTTCAGCAGCCAGCTGGGATTCCGCGTGGGCAACGGCAGCCAGAGCGCAGAAGAAGAGCAGGTACATTCCGTGGTGGTGGAAAACAATGCCAAGACCACCATCCCGTTCGTAAAGAACAACGAGTTTGACTACTCCTGGCTCTCGCCCCTCAAGGGCAAGGCGGGCCAGTGGTGGACCTGGATCCTCTATATCCTGGTCATCATATTCATCATCACCGCCTGCTCCAACGGAGCCAACCTGACCGACGGCATGGACGGCCTCTCGGCGGGCGTCGCGGCCATAGTGGGCACGACGCTGGGTATACTGGCCTATCTTTCCGGCCACGTCGGGTATGCCAACTACCTGAATATCATGTATATACCGGCCAGCGGCGAGATTGCCGTATATATGGCTGCGCTGGTGGGCGCCCTGCTGGGCTTCCTCTGGTACAACTCGTTCCCCGCAAAGGTTTTCATGGGCGACACCGGAAGCCTGATGCTGGGCGGCGTGATCGGCGTATGCGCGGTGCTTATCCGCAAGGAACTGCTGCTCCCCATTTTGTGCGGAATCTACCTGGCGGAGAGCCTGTCGGTAATAATCCAGAGATTTTACTTTAAATATACCAAGAAGAAATACGGCGAGGGTGTGAGGGTATTCCGGATGTCTCCCCTGCACCACCATTTCCAGAAAGAGGAGCCCAAGGCGCTGATTCAGAAGCCGCGGGAAATCCAGCCCGAGGCGCGCATAGTCTCCCGTTTCTGGATCGTGAGCATCATCCTGGCCGTACTGGCAATTGTAACACTTAAGATACGATAGAGATATATGCAGAGAATAGCAGTATTGGGCGGCGGTGAGAGTGGCGTAGGAGCCGCCGTATTGGCAAAGGTCAAGGGATTCGACGTTTTCCTGTCGGATATGTCCACCTTGCGTGCGGACCACAAGGAGATGCTTGACAAATACGGCATCCCCTATGAAGAGGGCGGCCATACCCCGGAGAAGATTTTGAATGCGGCGGAGATAATCAAGAGCCCCGGCATCCCCGACACGGCGCCGCTGGTGGCAAAGGCCATCGAGGCGGGCATCCCCATCATCTCGGAGATAGAATTCGCAGGGCGCTACGACACATCCAAAAAGATATGCATCACCGGCAGCAACGGCAAGACCACCACTACTTCACTTATATATTATATGCTGAAGAACGTCGGCCTCAATGTCGGCCTTGGCGGCAACATCGGCCGCAGCTACGCCTTTCAGGTGGCCACCGAGCATTATGACATCTACGTACTGGAGCTGAGCAGCTTCCAGCTGGACAATATGTACGACTTCAAGGCCGACATCGCCATACTGCTGAACATCACCCCCGACCATCTGGACCGCTACGGCTACGACCTGCAGAACTATGTCAACGCCAAGTTCCGCATCACCCAGAATATGGCGGCGGAGGACTGCTTCATCTTCTGCTCCGACGACGAAATCACCATCAAGAACCTCAACCAGATAGTGATCAAGGCGCAGATGCTCCCCATCAGCCAGGAGCGTGAGGTCGAGGTGGGCGCGTACGCGCTGGACGGCCGCATGAGGGTCAACTATGGCAGCGACCCCTACGAGATGGAAATCAGCGACCTTACCATCCAGGGTCGCCACAACGTGTACAATTCGATGGCGGCAGCCCTCACCGGCAAACTGATGAATATCCGCAACGACAACATCCGCAAGGCGCTCACCAGCTTCATGCCGGTGGAACACCGTATGGAAAAGGTGCTGAGCGTGGGCGGAGTACTTTATATAAACGATTCCAAGGCGACTAACGTAAACTCCACCTGGTATGCCCTGGAATGCATGACCACCCCGGTGGTGCTGATACTGGGCGGCAAGGACAAGGGCAACGACTATTCGCCCCTGTTCGACCTGGTACGCGACAAGGTACGCGCAATTGTATGTATGGGCGTGGACAACGCCAAGATTCACGCGGCGTTCGAGGACAAGGTGGACACTATAGTCGATACCATGTCGGCTCCCGATGCGGTCAAGGCTGCCAGCCAGCTGGCCGTGGAGGGCGACACCGTGCTGCTGAGCCCCTGCTGCGCAAGTTTTGACCTTTTCAAGAGTTACGAAGACCGTGGCCGCCAGTTCAAGGAGGCGGTAAGAAACCTGTAGGCGATGGCAAAGATAAGACTCAGAGGAGACCGGGTGATATGGTTCATAGTGGCCATATTCGCGATGATATCCATCATCGCCGTCTTCTCCGTGGGCTCTTTCCTTACCAAGAACAATCCCGAGATAATGAGCAAGACCTCCATCTATCTCGAGCAGTTCGGCAGCGTGGCGCTGGGGTTCGCGGCGCTGTTCCTTTGCTATGCCTTCAATTACAATTTCTACAGAAAGATTGCACCATACGTATTCGGAGCGTCACTGCTGATGCTGCTGATGCTGTTCGTGCCCGCCTTCCAGGACGAGCGCAACGGCGCCGTGCGCGGCCTCAAGCTGTTTGGGCACACCCTGCAGGTGTTCGAATTCGTTAAGGTCGGCCTGATACTGTTCATCAGCTGGGGCCTTGAAAAATACTACAAGGAGATCCGCACTTTCAAGGGATTCTTCCTCAAGCTGCTGATATGGGTCATCGCCGTGTGCGCCTGCATCATGGTCAACAGTTTCTCATCGGCACTGCTGCTGGGCATCGTTAGCATGATGGTGTTCTATTTTATGGACGTCAAGTTCAAGTTCCTGGCCCTGACGGTGGGCGGCGCCATAGTGCTGATAGTAGCCTTGTTCGGCATCTACCACCTGGCGCTGGCCATCAGCCCCAAGGCGGCCGAGGCAGCCATCTTCAACCGTATCGGCACGGTGGAGAACCGCGTCAAGAACTTTGCCGGCAAAGAGAAAGATACCACCATCGACCTTACCAAGCTCTCCCGCGAGCAGCTGGAACAGATGGACCGTGAAGAGCGCCAGAGCGAAAGCGCCAAAATCGCCATCAAGGAGGGCGGCATATTCGGCAAAGGAGTGGGCAACGGCACCGCCCGCTATTCGCTGTCGATGGCATTTTCCGACTTCATCTTCGCCGCCATCGTAGAGGAGACCGGCCTGATAGGCGGCATTGTGATAGTGCTGCTGTACCTGATATTCCTGTTCCGGTGCATCAGCCTCTCTTTCAAGTGTCCCGACGCCTTCTCGCAGGCGCTGGTGCTTGGACTGGCCTTCTTGATAACCACACAGGCGTTCCTCCATATACTTGTGAATGTGCGCCTGATACCCATTACGGGGCACACCCTGCCCCTTATCAGCCACGGCGGCACCGCCTACCTGGTGCTGAGCGCCGCCTTTGGCATAATCCTCTCCGTGAGCCGCACCGTGAGCAAGATGGAAGAGGAACGCAAGGCGGCGGAGGCTGCAGCTGCTGCAGAAAACGGCGAAGCTGAGGCCGTAACCACAGAAGAAGACAATATTGAACTTAACGCATAAAGGGCAATGAAAAGAATCATCATAAGCGGAGGCGGCACCGGGGGACATATCTTCCCCGCCATATCCATCGCGGATGCGCTCAAGGCCAGCGGCACCGAGTGCGAGATTTTGTTTGTCGGCGCGCAGGGAAAGATGGAGATGGAGCGCGTGCCCAAGGCCGGTTACAAGATTATCGGCCTGCCGGTGGCGGGACTGCAGCGCAAGCTCTCGCTCAAGAACCTCGCCCTCCCCTTCAAGGTGATAGCCAGCGTTGCCAAGGCGCGCAAGATTTTGCGCGAATTCAAGCCTGACGTTGCAGTCGGTGTTGGCGGTTATGCCAGCGCGCCGCTGCTGTGGGCCGCTTCTCGGATGAAGATTCCCTGCCTGATTCAGGAGCAGAACTCATTTGCAGGCCTGACCAACCGCAAGCTTGGCAGCAAGGTCCAGAAGATTTGCGTGGCCTACGACGGCATGGAGAAATTCTTCCCGGCAGAGAAGATAATCTTTACCGGAAACCCTCTGCGCGGCGACATCAACCCGCCGACCCAGGCGCAGCGCCGTGAGGGCTATGAATATTACGGCCTAGACCCGCAGAAGAAGACCCTCTTCGTGGTGGGTGGCAGCCTGGGAGCCCGCACCCTGAACGAGAGCGTCCAGAAATGGATAATTGAAAAGAGCTCCGACAGCGACATCCAGATACTCTGGCAGAGCGGCAAGTATTATAAAGACGAGATCGAGGCCTTCATCAAGGCGCACCCGGCGGCAAATGTCAAGAATCTGACATTCATCGACCGGATGGACCTGGCATACGCCGTGGCCGATGTAATAATCTCCCGCGCCGGCGCCGGAACCATTTCCGAGCTGTGCGTAGAGGGCAAGGCGACCATCTTTGTTCCTTCGCCCATCGTGGCTGAAGACCACCAGAGGCACAACGCGATGGCTCTGGTAGAGAAAAACGCCGCCATGATGGTGCTGGACGCCGACGCCCGCGAAAAACTGATGGATACCGCAGAGGCGCTGCTCGCCGACCCCGACAAGATCGCCTCTATGGAACGCGAAATATTGAAATTGGGCAAGAAAAGTGCAGCCAAGGATATAGCAGACGAGGTTTTGAAACTTTGCAAGTAACATGTACGACAATTATTATTTCATAGGAATCGGAGGTATCGGGATGAGCGCTTTGGCGCGCTACTTCAAGTATATCGGCAAGAACGTGTCGGGATACGACCGCACCCCTTCTCACCTGACTGCGGAGCTGGAGAGCGAAGGGATACAGGTCCACTACGAAGACCGTCCCGACCTGGTCCCCATCAATGTCGAAAAGACTTTTGTGATATATACCCCCGCCATCCCCGCCGACCTGGGCGAGATGGAATATGTCCGCGAAAAGGGCTACAGCATGTGCAAGCGCTCCCGCGCGCTGGGCGAGATTGCCGGCGGCAAGGAGTGCCTGGCGGTAAGCGGCACCCACGGCAAAACCACCACCTCCACCCTGCTTGCCCACATCTTCAAATCGGCTACTGAAGAGGGCTGCACCGCATTTCTGGGCGGCATCTCCAAGAATTATCACACCAACCTGCTGATGAGCCGCTCCAGCGTGCTTGTGGCAGAGGCGGACGAGTTTGACCGCTCTTTCCTTCAACTGCATCCGCAGATAGCGATCGTAACATCCATCGACGCCGACCATCTGGACATCTACGGCACCCACGAAGAGGTCAAGGAGGCCTTCCGCATGTTCGCCGGACAGGTTGCCGCCGACGGCTATGTCGTGGCAAAAGTCGGTGCCGACCTCCATACGGAGGGAATCAAGGCCCGCCTTCTTCGCTATTCGTTTGACAAGCCGTGCGACTTCTACGCCTCCGACATCAAACTGCAGGAAGGGGGATACTTCTCGTTTACCCTGAATCATCCCGGCGGCAAACTGACCGGCTGCACCGTTGGCGTGCCCGGCTGGGTCAATGTAGAAAACGCGGTTGCGGCATCGGCGGCTGCGCTGCTCTACGGTGTGAATCCCGATCAGATCCGCCAGGCACTGGCCACATTCTGCGGCGTGGAACGCCGGTTCGACATCCACGTGAACACTCCAAAGGTAGCGTATATAGATGACTATGCCCACCATCCGCGCGAGATAGCATCGGCCATCAGCTCTATGCGCGAAATCTTTGCCGGACGCCACCTGTGCGGCATTTTCCAGCCCCACCTGTATACCCGCACCCGCGACTTTGCAGACGATTTTGCAGCTGCGCTGAGCGGCCTGGACAGCCTCATAATGCTCCCCATCTACCCTGCCAGAGAACTCCCAATAGAAGGGGTCAACTCCGAGATGATACTGGACAAGGTGACAATAAAGGACAAGATGCTGGTAGAGAAGGCCGACCTGATGGAGACCATCAAAAACAGAAAAATAGACTGCCTCGTTACCTTCGGGGCGGGCGACATAGACCGGTTCATACCCAAGATAGAAGAATACCTGAAAGGAATTTAGACAATGGTTCGCAAGATACTCGTCATACTGGGATTCGTGGTGATCTGCACCATGCTGAGCGGTTACTTCTACTGCGCCGACCGCTATGCGGCCACGCAGACCGCGACGCTTAAGTGCGACAAGATAGACGTGGTCATAACCAACAACCACTCCCAGAACTTCATATCGGAAGGCGAGGTGGCAGACATGGTCCGCCGCTCCGCCATCGGGAAGAAACCCGACGACATCAATATCCACAGCCTGGAGCAACGCCTGTGCAACTCCAGCGCAATCTGCAAGGCAGAGGCCTATATGCGCGCCCCTTCCACGCTGGTACTTGAGGTGACCCAGCGCAACCCGGTGGCCCGTTTCCAGACCGCCCGCGGCGGCTTCTACTGCGACAGCACCGGATTCATCCTGCCCCTGCTGGGCAAGATTACACTGGATCTGCCGGTGGTCAGCGGAAAGATGCTGTTCGATGTCCCGGACAACCTGAGCGGCTACCCCACGCACGGAAAGCAGTGGCTGGAGGATATGATCTGCCTGACAGAGACCATCCGTAACAACTCCTACTGGAGCCGCGAGGTCGAGCAGATATGGGTTGATGACAACTCCGACGTGGTGCTCTACACCCGCAGCTGCGACGAGAAATTCATCTTCGGCGGTCTGGAGGACATCGACGCCAAACTGACCAAGATGGCGGGGTATTACCGCACCATCCGCCCGGAGGCCCGCAAGAACGGCAAAACCTACAGAATTGTAAACCTTAAGTTCAAGGACCAGATAATATGCAAGTAATAAGGTAAGTCCCTTCCCCGGGGGAAGGGATTTAGGGATGGGGTAGCGTTATAAGAAGTATGTGCGGTAGGAAGAAGTTTCGCAAGGCTTCCTTCCGTTCAAACAAAGACAAAACAAACATTTGCGAAACTTGAGCAATATGAACGACTATTTAGTAGCTGTAGAATTATGTACCTCCAAGGTCGCAATGGCGATTGCCGAAACCGCCAACAGCGGCATCAAGGTGATTCACCACAAGGTCGTGCCCGTTTCCAGGGGTATGTCCCGCGGCGACGTGCAGAACTCCCAGCGCATAATAGAGGCCCTGGGCCGCTGCAAGCGTGAGATCGAGTCGGAGTTCGGCGAGGCCATAGACGAGGTTATCCTGTGCGCCGGCAGCCAGGGACTGCGCACCGTGGAATATGTCTACAAGACCAAGCGTTCCGGCAGCGAATACATCAGTGCAGAAGAAATCGCCAGATGGCGCGCTGAGGCCTTCAACGCCGATATGGTTGCAGGCGAGATGGTGCTGGACGCCATTCCGCAGTCCTATGACATAGACGATTCGATAGGCAATCCGCCCGACGCAGTGGAAGGTATGACCGGCCGTTATGTAGAGGCCAAATACCGACTGATAC
>JAFZBQ010000074.1 GCA_017561665.1 Bacteroidales bacterium
CACCCACCGCGGGTGTTTCGGGGGATGCAATTTCTGCACTATCGCCGCCCATCAGGGCAAGTTCATACAGTCGCGGTCGGTGGAATCCATCACCAAAGAGGCGGCGGCACTCAGCGATCTGCCCGATTTCAAAGGTAATATATCCGACCTGGGCGCCCCCACGGCCAATATGTACAAGATGGGCGGCCGTAACAAAGAGATGTGCGCCAAGTGTTCGCGCCAGTCGTGTCTCTTCCCGCGTATGTGCAAGAACCTGAACAACGACCACGCCCCGCTTCTGGAACTTTACGACGCAGTGGCGGCGGTACCGGGCATCCGTCACGCCTATGTGGGCAGCGGCATCCGCTATGACCTTTTCCTTGGCCCGGAGGGATGCTTCGACGCCACTTGCGAGCAGTACCTGCGGGAACTTATAGTGAACCACACCTCCGGCCGCCTGAAAGTGGCCCCGGAACACACTCAGGACAATGTCCTTGCGGTGATGGGCAAGCCGAGTTTCAAGCTCTTCGAAGTGCTCCGCGACAAGTTCGATACAATCAACCGCCGCGAGAAACTCAAGTTCCAGCTGGTACCGTATTTTATCTCAGGCCACCCGGGCTGCGGTATGCGCGATATGATGGCCCTGTCCCAGAACAAGACGCTCCGCGGGCTCTATATGGACCAGGTTCAGGACTTTACGCCGACACCGATGACGGTATCCTCCGTGATGTTCTATTCGGGTATGGATCCCAGGACTCTGAAGCCCGTTTTTGTGGAGCGGGATATAGAGAAAAAACGCAAACAAAAATTGTATTTTTTCAAATAGATTTTTGTAATATTGTATATCAAATTACATATCAATATGGCAACAGCACCTGTTAAAAAGAGATTTGTAGTTAGTTATGACAATATGTCCCAGGATCTTAAGGACGCATTCGACCGCAAGTATCCGCACGGTTACCTGGATTATATGGGAGATATCATGAAGGTGGACAAGCCGGACGGTACTTTCTTCCATGCGGTTAAGTTCAAGCCGGAACCGGAAGACGACGAAGTGGTGGAGGACGTATTGTACCTGGTAAAGATCAAGGTTAACACAGACGACGTGGAGGAGGTGGAGAAAGAGCTGTTCGAGGACCATTCCGACGAGAGCGGCGTAGATTCCGAGGGTGAGCCTCTGCCCGGCAACGATAATGACTTCAACACCCATTCAGAAGACGAATCTGAAGACGACGAATAAGACATATTCCGGCTCACTGGCCAGCAGAATAAAGAATGCGCTCAAACATATGTCTGAGCGCAATTTGCTTTGTTTGCTGGCTATTGTCGTGGGCCTTTTGAGCGGACTGGCCGCAGTTATTCTCAAGCAGTCCATTCATTTTCTTGGCCACCTGCTCTCCGACGTGGCGGCTTCAGGCAGTTATCACTGGCTATATCTGGTGACCCCCGGTGTGGGTATGCTGCTTTCGCTGCTCTTCGTAAAATATCTGATCCGTGATGACATAAGCCACGGGGTGACCCGCGTGCTGAGAGCCATCTCCCGCAATGAGGCACATATCAAGCCGCATAACACGTGGTCGTCGGTTGTCTCCAGCGCCATGACAATCGGCCTTGGCGGCAGTGTCGGTGCCGAGGCTCCTATCGTGTATACAGGCGCCGCCATCGGCAGCAATATCGCCCGGGTGTTGGGGCTGTCGTACAAGCAGATGACCATTCTTCTGGGGTGCGGCGCGGCAGGCGCCATCGCCGGCATCTTCAAGGCCCCCATAGCCGGGGTGCTGTTCACCCTGGAGATACTGATGTTCAACATCTCCATGACCTCCATCCTGCCGATGCTCTTTTCTTCCGTATCGGCCACTATGGTGACATATCTGCTGATGGGCAACACCGTTACCCTCTCCGGCGGAATAGTGCCTTTCTCGCTTGGCAATATTCCTTATTATGTTTTGCTGGGCATTGTCTGCGGTTTTGTGTCGCTCTACTTCCTCCGCACCACCCTGCGGGTAGAGGACAAGTTGGGCAAGATGCGCAATCCTTATCTCAAATGGGCCCTTTGTGCCGTATCGCTTGGCATTCTGATATTCCTTTTTCCGCCGCTTTTCGGCGAGGGTTATGACAGCCTGACCCAGATTCTGGGCGGCAACGCCGACGGCGAACTCAAGTGGATGCTGCCCAAGGTGTTCTCTTCCAGCAAGTGGACGGTGCTGGTATTCTTTGCGGCAGTGATGCTTGTAAAGGTTTATGCCACTGCGTTGACAAATGCCGGCGGAGGGGTGGGCGGAACCTTCGGTCCCACGATATTCACCGGCGCCATCACAGGCTTCGTGCTGGCACGCCTGGTGGGCAATCTGGGCATCGCCTCGCTGCCCGAGGCCAACTTCGTGCTGGTGGGCATGGCCGGCCTTATGGCTGGAGTGATGCAGGCGCCGCTGACCGCCATCTTCCTTATTGCGGAGATCTCCGGCGGCTATGCACTGATGTTCCCTCTGATGATAACGGCGGCCATCTCGTTTGCCACCATCCGATTCTTTGAGCAGTATTCCATCTATTCCAAGCGTGTGGCGCAGCAGGGCGACCTTTTGACCCACGACAGCGACCGCGCCGTACTTACCCTGCTGCGGACGTCGGACTTCATCGAGAAGGATTTCAAGCCGGTGGCAATAGGCGCCTCGCTGGGCGACCTGGTGAACATAATCTCCTCCAGCAACCGCAATATCATCCCCGTGACCGACTCCGACGGCGGCTTCCAGGGAATAGTTATGGTAGACGACGTCCGCCGCTATATGTTCAACGATTCGCTATACGACCGGATACATATCTACAATCTGGTCAAAGACGCTCCCGGCATCCTGACGGAAGACGAGCGGATGGAGAGCGTGATGGACAAGTTCGAGAATACCGGAGCGTGGAACCTGCCGGTGGTGGATTCCGACGGCAAGTACCTCGGATTCGTCTCCAAATCCAAGATTTTCTCATCATACCGAGACCAACTTCATCAGGTATCCCATGACTGATTTATACATAAAGCACATCAGCTCGCAGCTGGGCGTCAATCTGTGGCAGGCGATGCACTGCGTGGAGCTGCTGGAAGAGGGTGCAACCATCCCCTTCATCTCCCGTTACCGCAAAGAGCGCACCGGCGGCATGGACGAGGTCCAGGTGGCGCAGGTGAAGCATTATTTCCAGTATTTCACCGAGCTTGACAAGCGCAAGGCCGCGATATTGAAGTCGATAGAAGAGCAGGGGGCGCTGAGTGACGAACTCCGTGCTGCCATCGATGGCGAGATAGATTCAACCGCACTGGAAGACCTGTACCTGCCGTACCGGCCAAAGAAGCGTACCCGCGCCTCGGTGGCAAAGGAGCGGGGTCTGGAGCCTCTGGCCGACGCCTTTATGTCCCTGAAAGCCGACCGGCCTCGCGACCTGGCGCGGAAATATATCAATGCCGATGTTCCCGACGAAGACGCCGCTATCGCCGGTGCCTGCGATATAATTGCCGAGCGGGTCAGCGAAAACGCCGAGGTCCGCAGCATATTGCGTTCCAGCTATCTAAAATGGGGTCTTGTCGTCTCCAAACAGTCGCGCGAAGGTGCTCTGAAAACCGAGGAGAGCGACAAGTACCGCAGCTGGTTCGACCACCGCGAGCCCATCACCAAAATCGCTCCGCACCGCCTGCTGGCAATTCTTCGCGGCGCATCGGAAGGAATGCTTACAGTCAAGGTAGAAGTGGATGAGGAGCGCAACTTGGAGCGTATAAACCGCTGTGTGCTTCACGGAGAAAGGGTCGCCTCCCGCGAACTGTACAACATACTTCAGGAGACATTAAAGGACAGTTTCAAGCGGCTGCTTCATCCTTCCATTGAGAATGAGACGCTCAAGATAGCCAAGGAGAAGGCCGACATAGATTCCATAAAGGTCTTCGGCGAGAATCTCCGGCAGCTGCTGCTGGCGCCGCCGGTAGGGCAGAAGCGGGTGATGGCCATCGACCCCGGCTTCCGCACCGGCTGCAAGGTGGTCTGCCTGGACGAGCGCGGCACGCTGCTTCACAACGATACAATCTATCCCCATCCGCCCGTCAACGAGCGCATCTCTTCAATGAAGAAGATCACCGATATGGTGGATAAATACCGCGTTGAGGTAATTGCCATCGGCAGCGGCACCGCCGGCCGTGAAACCGAGAGTTTCATCAAGCGGCTTGGACTGGACGAAAAGATAGAGATTTACAGCGTCAGCGAGGATGGCGCTTCTGTATATTCCGCCTCGGAAATCGCGCGAGAGGAGTTTCCCGACTACGATGTCACCGTCCGTGGCGCCGTTTCCATCGGCCGCCGTCTGATGGACCCGCTCTCTGAACTGGTCAAGATAGATCCCAAGTCAATCGGAGTGGGGCAGTACCAGCATGACGTAGACCAGAACCTTCTCAAGGAGGAGTTGGACAACACCGTGGAGAGCTGCGTGAACAGCGTCGGCGTCAACCTTAACACCGCCAGCGTGTATCTGCTGCAGTATGTCTCGGGCGTCGGTCCGGCACTGGCCTCCAATATCGTGGATTGGCGCACCGCCAACGGCAACTTCGCCTCCCGCGCTGACCTGATGAATGTCAAGCGGCTGGGGGCCAAGGCCTATGAGCAATGCGCCGGCTTCCTCCGCATTCCCGATTCCGCCAATCCGCTGGACAACTCTGCTGTACACCCGGAGCGTTATCCGCTGGTAGAGCGTATAGCCGCCGATATGAACGTAAGCGTGGGCGAACTGGTGCGCAACGACGTTCTCTGCGACAAGATCGACCTGGAGCGCTATGTCAGTGAAGATGTCGGCCTGCCGACACTGAGGGACATAGTCGCCGAGCTTAAAAAGCCGGGACGAGACCCGCGCGAGGCGGCGCAGACATTCTCTTTCAGCGAAGATATCCGCACGATAGAAGACCTGCACGAAGGAATGGAGTTGCCCGGCATCATCACCAATGTCACCGACTTCGGCGCCTTCGTGGACCTGGGCATCAAGCAGAACGGCCTGATACACATCTCCCGTATGGGCGGAGGACGCGACGGCCGTGGCCGCGCGCAGCTCAAGATCCAGCAGAAGGTCCGCGTCAGGGTAGAGAATGTCGACCTGAACCGGCAGCGTATCGCTCTGGCTTTGATTATTGAAAGATAATTCCTTACCTTTGCTAACCTATGGCAGCAGAGACAAAACTGGTAATTATTCCTACTTATAACGAGAAGGAGAATATAGAGAATATCATCCGCAAGGTGCGCAGCCTTGAGGGTGATTTTCACGTGCTGGTGATAGACGACGGTTCGCCCGACGGCACCGCCGGCATCGTAAAGTCTCTTATGGCCGAATTCGACGGCTCCCTGTTCATATTGGAACGCGAGGGCAAGCTTGGCCTCGGCACGGCATATCTGACCGGTTTCAAGTGGGCTCTGGAGCACGGCTACGAATTCATCACCGAGATGGATGCCGACTTCTCCCACAACCCCGACGACCTGCCGCGTCTTGTAGAGGCCTGTCAAAGCGGGGCCGACGTGGCGATAGGTTCGCGCTACTGCAAGGGAGTCAATGTCGTCAACTGGCCCATCGGCCGCCTGCTGATGTCCTATTTTGCATCGGTGTATGTCCGTCTGATGCTCGGCGTCAAGATTTACGACACCACCGCCGGATTTGTGTGCTACCGCCGCAGAGTGCTGGAGGCCATAGATTTCGACCGTGTCAGGATGAAGGGCTATGGTTTCCAGATAGAGATGAAATACACAGCCTATAAACTGGGCTTTAAGATTGCAGAGGTATCGGTAATATTCGTGGACCGCACCGCCGGTGTCTCCAAGATGAGCAGCAGTATATTCGGCGAGGCGTTCTGGGGCGTTATCGGCCTCAGGCTGCGCAAGATAAGGGGAAGAAAGTAATGGCATCCCTCATTCTCGAAAACGCCGCCATTATCAACGAAGGTCTCTCCTTTAAAGGGGGGATTTTTGTTAAGGACGGCCTTATCTGCGATATATTTGACTACGAGAAAATGGACGACCGACTGCGCGAGTCGGCGCTGTTGGAAGAGGGCTGCGAGGCCATCGACCTGCACTGGCACTACCTGGCGCCGGGGGTGATTGACACCCACGTCCACTTCCGTGAGCCGGGCGCCACGCACAAGGGTTGCATCGCCAGCGAAAGCGCAGCCGCAGTTGCCGGGGGCGTCACTTCTTATCTGGACATGCCCAACAACGAGCCGCCCGTCATTTCGATAGCCAACCTGAACGCCAAACTGGCTATTGCCGCCCGCGATTCCGTGGCAAACTACGGCTTTTATTTTGGCGCCAGCGATTTCAATACCGACCAGGTGCTGGAGGCCGATGCCACCGCCGCTTGCGCCGTCAAAGTCTTTCTGGGCGCCTCTACCGGCGGGTTGATGGTTCACGGATCGGTGGCGCTTCGGCGCATCTTCGAGCATTCGCCGCTGCTTATTGCAGCCCATTGCGAGGACAGTTCGATCATAGAGGCCAACGCCGCCCGTCTGCGCAAGGTCTATGGAGATAATATACCGGTGTCGGAGCATCCCGCCATCCGCACTGCAGCCGCCTGTATGTCGTCTACCCGGCAGGCGGTGGACCTCGCCCTTGAAACCGGTGCGCGCCTGCATATAATGCACGTCTCCACGGCGCAGGAGCTGGACCTGATAGCGGAGGCTATGGCCATTTCCGACCGTATAACCGCAGAGACTTGCGTCCAGTATCTCTGGTTCGACGATTCTGACTACGAGCGTTACGGCGCCCAAATCAAGTGCAATCCCGCCATCAAGACAGCGGCCGACCGTATTGCCCTTTGCGATGCCGTCCGAGACGGGGTCATAAAGACCATCTCCACCGACCACGCCCCGCATCTGCTTTCGGAGAAGCAGGGCGACTGCCTTAAGGCTGCCAGCGGCATTCCGCTGGTGCAGTACTCGTTGCTGATGATGCTGGAGAAAGTAAAGGAGGGTGCATTCTCCCTGCCGATGGTGGTGGAGAAGATGTGCCACGCTCCCGCCCGTTTGTACTCAATTGAGAAGCGAGGCTTTATCCGCAAGGGTTATTATGCGGATCTGGTGGTGTTTGATACGGAGACTCCAAG
>JAFZBQ010000075.1 GCA_017561665.1 Bacteroidales bacterium
TCTTTCGTGGGCAATTCCGGCAACGAATATATTGCTATATGCAACAAGGACTATCTGACCAAGCTTAACGTCGAGGTCACTTTTACCCGTTCGGTTTATACAATTGACCACGACGGCGTTTTCACGGAGCAGCAGCCCGGCAAGGTTTCGTTTACCATAGACGAAGGCGATATGCTGGTTATCAAATGGAAATAGTTTTAATACATATGAAAAGATTTATTTTATCACTTCTTGCGATTTGTGCTTTGGTTTCCTGCAGTAGGGACTATTCAGCCGACATTGCAGATCTTCAGAATCAGATTGACAATCTTTCCGGGAATGTTTCGGTGCTTGAAACCATCACCGCTAATCTGGGACCGCTGAGGGATGTTCTTTTGATACAGCAGGCCGGCGACCCTGTCATTAGCGTGACACCTCAGGCCGATGGCTATTTATTCAAGTTCAAGAACAACGGCGAGGTCACTGTCAAGAATCAGACTAACGGTATCTCCGTGGGTAGTGAAGGCGGCGAATTCTTCTGGACACTGGGCGGTGAGCCGCTCAAGGATGCCTCAGGCAAGAATGCAGTCATTACCGTTTCTCCCGAATTCCGCATCAGCGACGGTAAGATCGAGGTCAGCACCGACGGCCAAAAGAGTTGGAAGGCACTCGATCCGGATGCCGGAGATGTCATTAAAAAGGTAGAGGACAAAGCCTCTGACGTCACCGTCAATTTCCTGGGCGGCACCGAGGTCGTGTTCCCCAAGGAGATAGTGATGGAGGTAATGCTCAGTGGTGACGGAAGCACTATGGCAACTACCGGCAAGGCCACGGTCGATTTTCTTCTCAGCGGCAAGACCGACAGCTATACTGTAACTCCGCTGCTGCCGGAGGGCTGGAGTGCAGACGTAATCTGGGAAAACAATATCAAGGGCAAGGTGGTTTTCTCCGGAATCGCAGCAGCCGCCCAGACCGCCCGCCTGTTTTTCTGCGACGGAATCGGCAATATGATTGCCTCCGATATAGATTTTGACAAACTTGCCGTGGACGAGAATTTCCCGGTGATGTATCCCGCGTGGGAGGCATACAGTGTCCCTGCCGATGGCGGCACAGTGGATGTGATTCTTGTCAATAACCGGGAAGATTACGTAGTGGATCTGGATCCTGACAATACCTGGTTGACTAAGGTCAATACCAAGGCTATAAGGGAAGATGTTATTACGTTCAGGGCAGAACCTAACGACAGCGAACAGATGCGTTCTGCAGTCATCACCTTCACTTCCGGTTCATACGTAAAGGTGCTTGTAATCTGGCAGGAGAGTAAGCCGACACTGTCGGGAGAGAACCTCAGTGCGGATGGTACCGCCAATTGCTACATTGTGAGCCGGGAGGGCGATTATTATTTCGATGCCAAAGTTATGGGCTGCGGTGAGGGCGGCGTCTTTGATGGTGTGGATTTCTATACAGAGACGCTGGAACTGTTCCCCGAGAGTTTGACTGTATATCTTAACCAGAACGATGCTGTCAGCAATGTGCGCCTTCAGGACAACAAGATTTACTTCCATGCCAGCGGCAACAAGGGCAATGCATGTATATCCATCAAAAATTCAATGAACAGGGTTGTCTGGAACTGGCATATCTGGTGCACGGATGTTCCCATGGAGAGAACCTATACAAATCCCGACCAGCTGCAGTTCACCGTAATGGACCGCAACCTTGGTGCTCTCAGCACCGATCCGTCCGATGGAGAAAATACGTATGGAATGTTTTACCAGTGGGGCCGTAAGGATCCGTACGAAAGGAGTGTAGTGGTAAACAATATGTATCAAAATACCTCTCACTACTTCAGGACGGCCATTATGTATCCCCAGCGTCCTTTTGCTAAAGAAGGTAATGCAGAGGGCAACTGGTACGATGGACTCAACAACTATCTTTGGGGCAACCCCGATTATGCAAAAAGCCACTATCTGAAGGATCTCAAAAAAACCATTTACGACCCTTGCCCGGTGGGTTACATGGTTCCTCCGGCAAATACTTTCCTGATTTTTGAAGACAAGACCCGTTCAATATGTACAGACGAAGGTATTTATGTCCATGGAGATTACGGCCAGATCATTTTCTTCCCTTGGGCAGGAAGAACTTACAGAAACTTTGACACATCAGGGAGTGAATTGGCATTCTGGCACTCTTCTGCAGGTCGCTGGAATGCACTTGAGGACGGTGGCGGCGCCCAGACCATTGTAAATAAAGAAACCGGCAATGTCATTTTTTATAATGGTGATATGCGTGCACGTGCCCTGCCTATCCGTTGTGTGAAACAAGTCACTGAATAATGAGAAGGCCCCTGGCATATGCGTTTGCAATCCTTCTGATGCTTTTTCCTTCCTGTGACAAGGAGGCGGTCAGGCATTTGGAGGAACTGCAGGGTTCCCTGTCCGAGGTGGAGGGGAAAGTGGACGGCATTGGACTTACGGATGCGATCGTACCCGCAGCCGATGTCGAAACCGGTTATGCCATCTCTTTTGACAAGGATAAATACGGCGTGGATGCCGGTGGCAGCGTTACCGTCAGGTATTCGCTTCCGGAGCCTTCTGCGGTCAGCATAACCGTCGGAGGTGGCATGGAAGCGTCCGTAAATGCCACAACCGACACGGAGGGTGAGATTGTGGTCACCGCTCCCGACCCGGCTTCACCCGCCACCATCTGTGTCACCGCCGTCTCCCAGAGCGGAAAACAGACGGCCAGAGAAGTCGATATAATGGTCCGCGACCCCTATACCGACGCCACCAGAACCTGCGTGAACCTGCTCGGATACTATAATTTCAAGCCTCAATGGTGCACTGCAGAGAATTTTCAGAAACTGGCAGATATCGGCATCAAGTCCGTAACAGTAGAAACTCAAGACGAAAACTACAGGGAGCAGATGGACCTGGCTCACCAGGCCGGCCTCAAAACCCTTCCGATAATAGGTTGGCTCGGGGGGCGATACTTAAGTGATCCCGAGAATTACAAGGGCCTCGACGAGTATGTTGCCTATTTGAGTCAGCACCCTTCGACAATGGCATACCACATATGCGACGAACCCAGTACCCGGGATATTCCGTCGCTGCTGTTCCGTAAAGAGAAGGTGGAATCGCTGGACCCGAATCATCCTGTATACATCAACCTGAACCCGGACGGCAGCGTCAATGCTTTGGGAGTGGACAACTACCACGACTATATAGAGGCGTTTGCCCGCGACTGCAAATGCAAGTTGATATCCTTTGATATGTATCCGATATTGCCGGAAGGGCAAGTAATGCCCCACTGGCACAGATGCCTGAGGGTCGTGTCGGAGGTATCCCGCCAGTATGGCGTTCCTTTCTGGGCCTTTGCGGCCAGTTGCTGGATCAATAACGAAAACGGTATTCAATCACGCGGCATCCCTTCTACAGAGAATCTTCGTATGCAGGTCTACACCGACCTGGCCTACGGTGCGCAGGTGGTGCAATTCTTCACCATTCAGCAGTACGGCGGTACTACGCTTTCGCCGTTTATGTCAAACGGTACCTGGAGCATAGCGTTCGAATTCCTTAAGGAGACCTGTCTGCAGGTCCAGAAAAGGGGATTTGTGTTTGACGGATGCTCTGTCCGCAATATCAAGTTCACTGCAGAACCGTCGGTTTGGGGCACCAAACTATCTATGGCGGAGTTGCCTGCTGCCATCGGGTCGCTCAGTACCGACAAGACCGCACTGGTATCGTTCTTCGAAAACCGTGGTAACGAATACATCGCAATTGTAAACCAGAGTTATACCGACAAGATAACCGCCAGCGTAACCTTCAATGAAATGGCCTACACCATAGAGAGGGACGGTTCTTTTGTTGAGCACGGGCCCGGCAACGAAGATTTCACAATTGACGAAGGCGACCTTATGGTTATCAAGATAAGATAGAATGAAGAGAATAATCGTCATAATTACTGCGGCGCTGCTGGCTGTATCCTGCAACAAGCAGGACAAGATACAGCTGGCGCAGTTGCAGGACGACCTTATGGAGCTGCAGCAGAGTGCGGATGGCATCCAGGTGCCTTCTGCCATAGATGCCGTGCCTGATGAAGACGAAGATTATTCATTCGTTTTTGATAAAGAAATCTATGGTGTTGACGCCGCAGGAAGCGTTACAGTTGGTTATACCCTCCCGGAGGATTCCCAAATCGAGGTTATCGTTGGTGATGGTTGGAGTGCATCGGTGAATCAGAACGGTGCCACCGGTACCGTGACCATCTCCGCCCCCGATCCGGCAAAATACTGCGATGTACTGCTCACCGCTACTTCTGCCAGCGGACGCCAGACGGCATCAAAATTACCCCTCTTGATCCGCGACCCCTACTCAGATGCCACCCGTCCCGTGATGGAGGCGATGGGGTACTATAGTTTCAAGCCGTGGAATGCGAATCTTGAGAACTATCAAAAGCTTGCCGATGCAGGCATCACCATGGTGACGGTGGAGACCGACGAGGAGGACTACTTGCAGCAGATGGCTTTGGCCCGTGCCGTCGGCATCAAGGTGCTGGCTGTCATAGGATGGGCTACAGAAGGCTGGTACGAAAGTATGAGTCCGGAGAGCCTTGCAAGATTGGAACAGCTCATAGAGAGCATGAAAAACCGGCCGGAGCTTTTCGGCTATCACATCTGGGATGAGCCCAGCGTGAACCATATTTTTGAACTGATGGCCATTGAAGACAAAATGACGCAGCTTGACCCCGATCATCCGGTATATGTCAATCTGCGTCCCAACGGATCTTCAGAGGGAATGGGCGCAAGTACATATGCTGAATACGTAGAGGTGTTTGCCTCTATGATGCATCTCAAGCAGCTTTCGTTTGATATGTATCCGGCCCTTGCAAACGGTTGGGTGCAGACCGACTGGCATTACTGCCTGGAGATTGTGTCGGACGCGGCCAGGCGATATAATAAGCCATTCTGGGCGTTTGCAGCTACCTGTTGGATAGATCTTGAGCAAGTTTTAATCGATCGCGCCAAGCCAACGGTAGAGAATGTGCAGCTTCAAGTGTATACGGACCTGGCATACGGTGCACAGGCTATCCAATATTTTACTATTCAGGACTACGGCGGTACCGACTTTGCGCCGATAATGCGCGACGGAACCTGGACGGAAGCTTATGACATACTTAAGACTGTAAATCTCAGGATGCAGAAACGCGCCTATATATTCAAGGATAGCAAAGTCGCTAAGGTACGCCAGTCTGGAGAGTGGGCGCCTTTCGAAGCTTCGCTTGCCTATAATGACTTGCCGCCCGAGATTAACAGCCTGAATGTCTCCCATTCAGGTACGATTTCTTTCATAGAGAATAACGGTAACGAGTATGTGGCTGTGGTAAACAATTATCCCTGTTTTGATCAGATATTGAGTATAGATTTCAACACGCCCGTCTATTTGATCGGCTCTGAAGGGCAGTTTGAACTCCTGGAGCCTGGTATGACACACTATGCCCTGAAATCGGGCGAAATGCTGGTATTCAAATACAGATAGAATTATGAAGAAACTTTACATATTGATGCTCGCCACGGCTATGATTCTGGTGGCGGCCTGCAACAAGGAAGAGAAACTTAAAGTTGAAGAATTGCAGCAGGAACTGATGCAGCTGCAGAACAGCACTCTGCCGGGTGTGTCAGACTCTGTCGATCCCGCCGCCCAGTCAAAAGATGCCTACGGCTTTACTTTTGATGCAGCCAGGTATGGTGTGGATGCCGCCGGCAGCGTTGCCGTAGGTTATTCACTGCCAGTGGCCTCTACGATTGAGGTTTTTACCAGGGATGGCTGGTCGGCAGTGGTAAATGCAGCCGATGATAAATCGGGAACCATTACCGTTACCGCTCCCGACCCTGCATCGCCCAGCGAGGTCGTGGTCAAGGCCACCACCGCCGACGGTAGAACCACCGCTGCTTCTTTGCCTGTTATGGTACGCGACCCGTATACCGATGCAACCCGCACCGACGTGGCAGCGCTTGCGTATAACGCCCTCTATACTTCAATTGCCACCGACTATCATTTCCAGAAATTGGTAGAGTGCGGGATGAATATGCTTTCCATTGAGTATTCGGACAATTGGCAGGAACAATTGGTACTTTGTGAAAAATACGGTCTCAAAGGCGTTCTCTTTGTCAATGGACCGGCTGGTGCGTATTATAAGAGCCACGGTACCGACTTGACCATTGACGGCGTCATCAACACGGCGAAAAACTATCCCGCATTGGCCGCTTACCAGATTTTTGACGAGCCCTCCACAATCAATATCAGCCAGATCAACTTTGAGAAGGACCGCATCGAGATGAACGACCCTGACCATCCGGTATATGTCAATCTCCATCAGGGAGGTGCTTCTGTAAATTCTCTTGGAGTAGAAAGTTATGCCGAATATGTCGAGACTTTTGTCACAGAGTGCAACCTCAAGTTCATAACTTTTGACCAATACCCGGTATTTGAGTACGGCATCGATCCATCGTGGAACCGCGCGCTTTGGGCAGTTCACAACGCTTCCAAGAAGTATAATATTCCCTTCTGGGCATTCACGCTCTGCTGCCGGGAATGGGAAAGGGAAGACCCCTCGTTGGAGAATATCCGCCTTCAGTGCAATACAAACCTGGCCTTCGGGGCGCAGGTAAACCAATTCTTCGTGTATCGCTGTACATCGGGCACTGCCTATGCTCCGCTTCAGAATTGGGTGTGGGCACCGAACGGGGTCGACAAAATCGGTGTCCCACCATTTTATACCGCCGCGTATGACGACTGCCAGGCGTATTGCCGTGAGATGCACAGCCGCGGATATGTTTTCTCCGACTGCAACGTGACCAAAATCTGCAATACACAGGTGTTCAGTCCATGGTCGGACAACCTTGGTACAGCCGACCTGCCTCCTCAGATCAAGAGTCTGTCTACTGCAGGCGAGGCACTGGTGTCATTTATAGAGAATAAGGGCAACGAGTATATCGTAATCGTAAACAAGCTGTGGAAGTCGGCCCAGTCGATAAGTTTTGAACTGGACGATATGATATACCTGATTGACCACGACGGCGTATTCCACGAATATCAACCCGGCTCTTACACCAACATACCGCTGGAACCCGGCGATATGATAGTATTGAAATACGAGTAATACCGGCTTATGAAGAGGGTGCTTTCATATATAGCTTCCCTGCTGCTGGCGGCCGTTTCCTGTGCCCCGGCGCAGAAGCTGGCGCGCTACGCTGTCAAAGTAGAGCAGGAGTATCCTCACGACACCCTCTCTTACACGCAAGGGCTGTTTTTTGACTCTGACCGGCTCTATGAGACGGCCGGACAGTACGGCGAGTCCAACCTGCGCGAGGTGACACTGGAAAACGGAGTCCCCGTGCGGGCTACATATATGGAGAAGGCGGTTTTCGCAGAAGGCAGCTGCGCGATAGGGGACAATATTTATGTCCTGACCTGGAGGGAGCGCCTCTGTTTTGTTTACGACAAAAACACGTTCGAACGTACCGGCCAGTTTACCTACAACCGCCAGGGGTGGGGTCTTACCACCGACGGCAGCCTGCTGATAATGAGCGACGGCAGCGCCCAGCTCTATTTCGTCAGCCCCAAGACGTTCACCACCGTCCGCAGTGTTACCGTCCGTGCCGGCGGCAAGAGCGTCAATTATCTCAACGAACTGGAATACATCAACGGAAAAATCTGGGCAAATATCTATCTTAGGGATGAGATTGTGATTATCGAGCCGTCTACCGGCGAGGTTGAAGGTGTGATTGACTGCCGCGGCCTGTTGCCAAAGGACCGCCGCACAGAGCGCACCGACGTGCTCAACGGCATAGCGTATCGCCAGCAAACCGACGAGATATTCATTACGGGCAAGTACTGGCCAAGTATGTACA
>JAFZBQ010000076.1 GCA_017561665.1 Bacteroidales bacterium
CGGCAATACCACCAGGGACATAGACTGGTTTGTGGTGCCCATCGACTTTGGCGTGGATTCCACCCTGCAGGTTTCTGCTTCCGAGGTCAGCAAATACTACAACGACCGCAAGAAGCTTTTTGAACAACCCGCCAACCGTGACATCGAGTATGTTGTATTCGAGGTCATCCCCAGCCAGGAGGATATAGACGAAATAAAGGCCTCCTTCGAAGAGTTGTACGCACAGTTTGCCGAGGCCGACAACCTCAAGAACTTCATTGCGCTCAATTCCGACCGCCGCTGGGACGATACGTTCTACAGCAAGGAGGAGCTTGCCAGCCTCACACAAGCCTTTGCCGACTATGCCTTTGGCTCCGGTGCGGCCGTCAGCCCCATCGATTCCACCTTCTCAGCCTTCAGCGCAGTCAGGGTGGTGGAGCGCAAGACTCTCCCCGACAGCGTGAGCATCTCCTATGCGATGTTCCCCGTTGCCGAGCGTGCCAAGGCAGACTCCCTGCTGGCGGCTGTCCGCAAAGACGGAACCAGCGCAGATTTGATGCCGACGGGATGGACCACAATGGATGTCCTGGCAGCCAACGGCCTTGATGTCTTCAACGAGGCATTCGAAATGAGGCAGGGCGAGACGCGCCTGCTCGAATTGGACCAGTACCAGATGCTGGCCGTACTTAAGCTGGAAAAAGCCACCAAACCCAAGGATAAGGTCAAACTGGCTTTCCTGAGCAAGAATATAAACCCCAGCGACAATACATACCGTGACTATAACATGAAAGCGGCCGATCTGGCCGACCGCAGCGACGGCAAGTACGAGAAGTTTGCCCAAATAGTCAAGGACGAGAATCTCCCCGTAATACCCATGGAGCGCATCACGATAGATACCAAGAGAATCGGTATGTGCGAGAACGCCCGCAGTGTGGTGCACTGGGTATTTGACCGCAAGACCAAAGAGGGCAGCGTGTCCGACGTAATCACGGTGGATAACAAGTATTACTTTGTGACGGCGGTCACAAAGGCCCGCAAAGAGGGTCGGGTACCTCTGGAGGAGGTCAAGGATAACATATTGAGGGAACTTATCAACCAGAAGAAGGTAGAGAAGCTCTCAGAAGAGTGCGCTGCCCAGACCAGCGGCGGCGAGTCGCTGGAGGTTCTGGCAGAAAAATTCGGCACAGCGGTCAGTCACGCCGACGGCATCTGCTTCACGAATGTCGATATGAGCATGGAACCCATGCTGTTGGGCGCAGTGGCTTCCGCCCCTGAGGGGAAGGTCGTAGGACCCATAAAGGGAGTCATGGGTGTATACTGGTTCGAGGTCACCAAAACCGACACCGGGGAGTATTACACAGAGGCTGACGCCCTCAATAGAAACACACAGAAGGCACTTTCTGTGATGAGGTCCCTTACCGAAATTGTCTCACAACAGGCTGATGTAAAGGATTATAGAGCAAAATTTTATTAAAATATTGACATTTTTTTAACAAACAGGGCGCAGAAAACCGCAAAAAATTTTGTGGTTAAGTATTTTATATCTATATTTGACCAATATTTTGTGCGTAGTGCGCAAATACTTAAATAGAATTATAAATATTTTATAATCCATTTAAAATAATGTTTAACACAATGAAACGTAAAATGTTTTTTAGGCTTGCAGTTGTTTGCGTGATGGCTGCAAGTGCACTGATTGCTTGTACTAAAGATTACGGTTCAGACATCAAGGCTCTTCAGGACGACGTAGATGGTCTTAGAGGAGAAGTCGGTGATCTTCGCAAGATGATTACCGAAGATGGTTGCGTAATCAAGGAGGTCAACCCCGTAGAGGGTGGTACCGAAGTTGTTCTCAGCAATGGTAAAAAATTCACCGTTCTCAACGGCGCCAAGGGCGACAACGGAAAGGACGGTACCGTTTGGAAAATCGGTGACAACGGCAACTGGTGGTCTTCTACAGAAGGCAAGCCTTTTGAGGATTCCGGCATGAAAGCACAGGGACCCAAGGGTGACACCGGCAAGTCTGCTTACGAAGCCAGCGGTTTCGCCGGCAGCGAGGCCGAGTGGATCGCATCCCTCAAGGGCGCTGATGGCAAATCCGCTTACGAGATTGCCAAGGAGAATGATCCTGCTGTTGCAAATCTCTCAGAAGCCGAATGGGTTAAGTCCCTCAAGGGCGACAAGGGTGATGACGGCAAGAATGGCGACTACTTCTATCCTTGCGTAAACAAGAATGACGATCGCGGTGCTTACAAGCACTGGGTTAGGGTAGACGGCACTACCGGAGACGAAACCGTACTGGACGACCTCTGGTTCGACGACGACTCTGTCCTTTATGCTGTTTGGGACGAGGCTTCCCAGACCATTACTTTCCACAATGTTAGAGATGCAGAAGACGGCATCGTTGAAATCAGCCTTGCTATCGGTCTCAACAGCATCGCTCTCATCCCCGAGATGTGGGATGCAAGCCTTGGTATGCCCACCGCACAGGTTTATGCTATCATGCCTACTCCTTGGGAGACCTTCAAGGCTATCTACAACAGGAGCGCCAGCGTTCCCAGATATATGGAGTTTTTTGACGCTCAGGGTGGCTGGGCCGGAATCGACCCCAAGAAGAATTTGGCCGGCATGAACTTCCTGTTCTGGTGCTCTCTGTATAATTCTTACCTCGGAATCAATGGATGGACTCAGTGGTATTATGGTTATGATCCGGAATTTGATGTTTACTACTACGAAGGAGAAGATAATGGTGAGCATTACAAATATCCTTGGCAGGATGTACATACCAATGCGTCAGAAGGCTATACAACCGAGCTCACTTATGCCGACTTCGCAAATGCGGTCAAGGACTGCATCGCAGATATGGGCAAACGTCTTGAGAAGACAGGTGACATCAACGATAACACCTATTTCCGCCAGACGCCGGTAAGTGCGCTGAATCTCAAATACCGTATCAATCCCGCAGGTGCCGACATCAGTGGCTACAAGTTCAATATGCTGGACCGCAGCCTTCAGGTTGTCTACGACGATTACTATGAGCAGGGCCGCAAGGCAGAGGGTGACAAACGCGCATCTGCAGTGGCAAAGCTGGAAACAGAAATGGTTGGCAAGGATCAGCTGAATGTAACCGGCTATATCAATTACTTCAAGTACTGGGCAGACAAGCCCGACCAGTTCTGGTTGATGGTTATGATGAGCAAGGCAGCAAATGCTTGGGATTATTGGGATGCTTGCCGCGAAGTCAATATGGTACCTAAGTGGTACTCAAATTGTGCAGCTTATATGAGCGATGATATCATTGCCCATGATGATGCTGCCTATACTATTCCTAATCCGGATGGTGACGATCCCGCACGCGTACCTTACAACCACGTTCAGCGTAGTATGCGGGCAATGCGTGAGTGGTTCGAGGCGCAGGGAATGAAGTATGAGACCATACTTGCCCTCGAAGCAGCTAGGACCAATGCAGGTTCAGAGGCTATCGTGTCCGACTACACTGCTGTCAAGATGGACTTCGTGACACCTGTATGGACAGCCTATAACCATCGTTTCCAAGGAGCTGACAATATCACCGCCCGTTGGAGAATGGCTACAACCTCAGCCACATTTGCATATTATGATGCAATGGGCGAAGAATTGGATCTGACCAACCCGTATACTTACGAAAATGACTACCTGGTAGTGGGCCAGACCTACGACGTGCCAAGCCACATGCGTTTTGCCGATACTTACTACGGCCGTCTCGAGGACCTCGGCTTTGAGGTAGAGTATGACTTCTATGTTTACGAGGAGAAGAACTCCGAGTCCCACCCGTATAATGACGGTAAAAATTGGGCAGACCACGATGACAACCCTTGCGGTGAAACCGAAACCAACTATGGTGGCTGGGACAAGGTTACCTGCACCAAGGACGGTAAGGTTACCGTCAAGAAAGATGGCGACAACTTCGTTTCCGGCGCTATCGGCAAATATGTAATCATTACCGCCGACGCTAAAATCAAGAACAACGCTACCGACACTTGGTATACTTCTTCTACCAGCGGCCACACCACTCCTTACTACATGAAGGAGAATGAAGATGGTGGATACGATATGGAGTATTACATGAACGACAGGCAGGTAGATGAGTTCGCAGGTCATTACGTGCTCCTCATCGTGCCCGACTCAAGCAAGGCACTTCAGGTTAAGAGAGTCCTCGGTACTTTCGCATATCTCGATCTTCCTAAGAGCGGCCTGACGGCTCCTGCTCCGCTGAAGTCCCTGAGGCCTGCTAATGCTACTGACGCCGATTGGGCACAGGCTCTCGATATGGATTGGGAGGGCTTCACCAACATCTACAATATTCCCGAAAGTCCTTCATCCACTATACAAAAGGGTTATTCTGCAGTTATTGCAAACGACCCGGATATGTTCAGCATAACATTGGACAACAAGGCAAGGACTGGTACAAAGAACATGAAGTACACATTCGAGCCTAAGGAAGAGTTCAAGGATAAGTATCCTGAGCTCGAGTACACGATCGAATGGACTGTTACTATGGACTGGACCGCTGTTGAGCCTATCCTCAACCCTGATTACATCCTCTACAAGGAAGATGCAGAAGGCAACAAGATCGGACTCGAGCCGACAGACATCAAGCCGGATCCTGTTACCAAGTATGCTGAGCCTCGTGCGCCTTACGGCACTGGTTCATTCCCGTATGTCGATACCGTTATCCTTGTCAAGGGCAAACGCATTGTTGAAATTAGTGAACACGGCAACCCGCGTGAAAAATGGGCTCCTCAGGCTTCTATCCGCGAGAACCTGTACAAGTATGGTGTTCCTCTGTATGATATTCCTAACGTCGCCGACATTTCAATGTCTATCAACTATGCTAACAGCGGCAAGGATGAATCTTCTGCTAAACTTTGGGTAGAAGGTAGTTCGGATCATCTCTGGTCGTTCGACCTGCAGGAGATCAAGCAGCTCACTCCGTTCGCAGCAGGCGAGCTCTCAAGAGACTATGTAATCGACATTAAAGTGAAACTTGCCAACAGCGAAACCAAAGTTGTGAAGGCTTACATCCTGCGCTTTGTTTGCCCGATGTACCTCAAGATTGTCGACACAGATCCCAACAGTAAAGCTGGCGATATCGATCTCTACACTCACTTGAACGATTGCTGCTCTGACCAGACAGTCTTCGAGATTTGTGAGACCGACAGTGGCTTGACATTGGTTACGTTCACTTACTGGGAGGATGGATTTGGTATCGGACACTTCCGTAGAAACGTTACTACTCATGCAGTAAGAACTTATGGACGTGACTTCTACGACAGAATTGGACGTGCTAAATGGCATGCAGAAGGAGATGGAACCTTTGGCGGAAACCTCAGCTATGAGGAGTACAACGGCTGGTTCTATTGGGACAACGATGGTAACTCTCTGCGTGAAGACAAGTTCCTGCCGTATACCGTTCAGATTGAAATTGATGAACTTGCAACAATGGAAGCTGAAGGATTGGTATATGTCCACAAGTCAGTTGACTCTCCTGTAGATCACAATATGGAAGAGCCGGATCATCCGAGCGAGCGCAGACCTCGTGGTAACGATATTCCTCTTCCTGTATACGAGACAGTTTTTGAAGACTAATCTGTAATTCTAAATAGAAATATGGGGTGGCCGCAAGGTCACCCCATTTTTTTTTGGATTATTTCTCAATGTTTTATATCTTCGCAAAGCGCTATTGTGCGCCGTTATGGAAATACACTAACATTTTATAACAGTTTAATACATCATGAAAAAATTATTTTCAATTGTTGCTATGCTGCTCATCGCTTTTGTGATGAACGCGCAGAACAAAGATGAATTCAATCCCTACTGGTACCTCCAGCTTCAGGGTGGCGCAGCTCACACCATTGGTGAGACCGCATTTATGGATCTGGTTTCTCCCGCTGCAGCTCTTAACATCGGTTGGCAGTTCTCCAAGCCCGTTGGTGCACGCCTTAACTTCAATGGCTGGCAGGGCAAGGGTGCCCTCCCCAACAACCAGGTGCCTGACGATGTTTACAAGTTCAATTATGCACAGGGTGGCATCGACTTCCTGCTGAATCTTGCAAACCTCGGCACTTATAAGGCCGACAGGGTTTTCAATCCCTATGTATTTATTGGTGGTGGCGCAGCTTACGGTTTCAAGAACGACGAGGCTATCGCACTGGAGCCCGCACATCCCGTTTCACTGGAGAAGTGCTGGGACAACAAGCTCATCACTCCTGTAGGCCGCTTTGGTCTGGGTGCTGACTTCCAGCTTGGCTATCGCGTAGCCCTCGGCCTCGAGCTTGCCGGCAACGTCCTCTCCGACCGCTTCAACAGCAAGCCCGGTAGCTTTATCCCCGATTTCGACTACCAGTATCAGGCTCTCCTCGGCCTCAAGATCCGTCTTGGCAAGAAGCCCGTTCCCGCACCCGTACCTGTACCCGTGCCTGTAGCAGAGCCCGAACCGGAACCCGAACCGGAACCTGTAGTTGAGCCCGCTCCCGAACCGGAACCCGAACCCGTATTCGAGACCTTCGTAGAGAACATCTGGTTCAACCTCGACAAGTACAATATCCGCGAGAGCGAGGTTTACAAGATCGACAACATCGTTCGCGTACTCAACGAGAACCCCAAGACCAAGATCTCCATCACTTCTTACTGCGACGTTGAGACCGGTACAGACGCTCACAACTGGAAGCTGTCTGAGAACCGTTCCAACTCTGTCAAGAAGGCTCTCATGGACAAGGGTATCGCAGAGGACCGCATCACTACCGACTTCAAGGGTAGCCGCGAGCGTCCGTTCGCCAACCCTGCAGAGAAGAACCGTGTTTCTATCTGCGTAGTTGATGAGTAATCGATAAGCAACACAATAAAAAGACCGGCCAAAAATGGTCGGTCTTTTTTTATATCATTTGTGTAAGGGAGATAAAGTCTTCTACGCTCATCTGTTCCGGTCGCAGCCCGGCA